>JAADIP010000146.1 GCA_013151275.1 Calditrichota bacterium
ATAACTCATTACTCATTACGCATTACTCATTACGCATTACGCATTACGATGCTCGGAGATGCCGCTTAACGCTTTTTGGAAAAGCGAATGTAATAACTTCCGATAACCAGAGCGGCTGCGCCAATCAAGAATAAAACAATCAGCAGAAATTTTATGGGCTCCAAGGTCATTTCCGAGATCGGGCGCAAATACGGATCTGTCCTGGCAATATCCGATTGAATCGATACATAATAAACAACAGAAATGACGATAGCGATAAATCCTAAAATAGAATTTAAATAGCCGATCCTTCTAAAATTCCCGATCTCGTTTTTTAAAGATTTATTTTTTATTCTCTTTACAAAAAGGTAGGAAATAAAAAATAAGATTAAAATAACCAGAACTATCAATCCCCAGACCAAAAAACTAAATCCAAACATTTTTGTTCTCCTCAAAAATATTCAGAGAATGTTTAAATTTTCGTGAGAATTACGATCCTAAAATTAGTTTGACATCTCTTCAAAAGAAATAATTAATCGTACGGTAATTATAGTTCGCTCTCTGATGAACACAGACAATTCTTCTAATGCCTTATCACAAAAGAAAATACTTTTTGTTCTGTTACTTTACGGAACAGTAGATGTAATGTTTCAGGGGAATCAGTTGTAAAAATCAATTTCCCTGTTTTCGAAGAATAAGTAAAATATGCGGATAAGTTATCCTATTTATTTTGCCGGGTGATCCGGGATTATAATGATCTGTCGGCTGCATCTTGAAATTAGAGGCAGTTGCCATTTTGCCAAGGGAGTTTTAATTACCCAATATTGTCGCTTCTGAAATGTGCGATAAAAAACAGAGAAAGCAGAGGCAATTGATTTAAAATTGCCTCTACATATTTTAAAGGTTAGCGTAGCAGTAATAATTTTGTAGCTGCGGTAAACCGCTTCTTTGCATCTTTGGAAAGAGCGCTCATGCGGCAGAAATAAGTTCCGCTGGGCACATCCCTGCCGGAAGCGTCTTTTCCGTTCCAGGTGATATTAAATACCCCGGCGGATTGATTTTCATTGACCAGGGTGATTACTTCCCGCCCCAGTAGATTGTAAATTTTAATCGTTACCCGAGAGGCTTGTGGCAATTGATAGCTGATGTGTGTTTCCGGGTTGAAGGGATTGGGATAGTTTTGAAGCAGAGCATATTTAGCCGGAATATTTTTGTTAAATTCGTATTCATCACTATTTTTTGATAAGGCTTTGGTTAGCGGCATATCCTGATGCCAAATCTGGTTGTGGTAAGCACTGAGACCACCCCTACCACCATACAAGACGCTCACAGCGCCCGCATTTACATTCTCAGAATAAGGAACATCCTCGTAAGGAACTCCAATAGCCAGATCCCAGGCAAAAGGAGATACGGCACTTGGGTCATAGTCGAAATTACCTGCAGCCAAAGAGCCGCCGAAATAATCATTTTCCTCAGCCCAGTCGGCTATTATTCTGCCTTGGTACCATACCTGATTATCTTTTTCTGATATTCCCACACCTTTTTTACCATACATAATGTTCACTGCACCTGCATTTTTAATAATTTTTCCGGAATAATTCACAACATCCTCACCTGGGACACCGATAGCAAGGTCGCAGGAATTAGGATCTGTGCTCCATGGATCACAAGAGAAGTTGCCCGCAGCCAAAGCCCATCCGAACCAATCTTTGTCCTCGGGATATTCACCCTTTACGGATTTAAACTGACCTAAATATGAATGATTATCTGCTGAGAGACCTTTTGAACCCTCGTTACCATAAAGAACGTAAACAACGCCAGCTTCTTCCCCGCTATAGGTTGGAGCCATTCCCCAGGCAAAATCCATGTTTGGTGCACCGATAGCCAAATCATCGCAATGGTTATAATCAAAGTCTCCGGCAGCAAGAGAGAATCCAAACCTTGCCCCGTCTTGAGGTTTATTACTAAGATCAGGATTGTCCAAAGCCCAAAATTCGTTGTACTCAGGTGAGAGACCTTCACCACTCTTACCATATATAACATTAACAGCTCCTGCATCTACCTTGTTTTCAGATTCAATATCCTCATAAGGTACGCCGATGGCTAAGTCGTCGCAATCATCATTGTTAAAGTTGCCCGCCGTTAAAGAGAATCCAAAACGATCCCCTCTCTCGGCATTATCTTTTATGTAGAGATTCTTGGGATTCTTCTGCCTGAACCTTTTGTTGCGCTCTAAAGAAAGTCCGCCAGGGTTTCCGGACGTTTTCGGTGTACCATACAGGATGTGAACCTGACCTGCATTGTTGATCATCTTTCCATTCCCATCCGGAAAATCTTCTCCGGGTACTCCTATAGCCAGATCATCACACCCATCGCCGTCAAAATCACCTGCAGCCAATGCCGCTCCAAAATGATCGTTTTTTTGAGGCGAGTCCATCATGCCCGAGCCCTGATGGAAAACGGGGGTGCCGACAACATGGAGTCCATCTGTTGAACCGTACAATATATATACCGCACCGGCATTTTTTATTCCTTTGATGTCTTCACCTGGAGCACCAATTGCCAGGTCTTCCCAATTATCTCCGTTAAAATCGCCCACAGCTACTGAAGCTCCGAAATGATCCCCTGCCTGGGCTTTTTCCCCGGGTATCCCAAGATTGTCCTGATGAAAAAACTGATTATCCTTATATTTTACTGTGAGTCCAATATTCCCATAACCATATAGTACGTTCACTGCGCCAGCTTCTTTCTTGCCGTTAATTTTCTCGCCAGGCACTCCTATTGCCAAGTCGAATATGATACCACTATCAAAACGACCCGCAGCTAATGCCCATCCGAAATAGTCGTTGGGCTCCGCTTGGTCTTTTACTTCCTGTGCAATGACAGGAGACACGCCCGCAACACTAAATAGCATAACCGAACCAAGACCAAGCAAGCACACTGTTTTTAAACAAAGTTTAAATAACATTTTGATCTCCTCATAAATTTAAGCGAGTTTGTTTGATCAGGTTTTGTTAATTAGAAATTTGTTTTAAACTTTAATATCTCACCTCCTTTCTGTTTGTTAATAAAAAATGCCGCATAACGCATCGCATCAATTGCGGCTGTAACATTTTTGAACAATTCGTCTCTTACAGACAATCATATTCAACGTAACAGTAATAATTTTTTAGCCGCGGTAAACCGCTTCTTTGCATCTTTGGCAAGAGCGCTCATGCGGCAGAAATAAGTTCCGCTGGGCACATCCATGCCGGAAGCATCTTTCCCG
>JAADIP010000073.1 GCA_013151275.1 Calditrichota bacterium
GACTTCTGAAAAGCAAAACGATGTGTTTTTATTGATTCCCCGCCCCCCTGCCCCGCAATGCGGGCAGGGGGAAGAGGGATCGCCGAAAAAATACCCGATATCTGATTTAAAACAAGAAATTATTTGTTAATCCCGCTTCTGATTTTTTTCTGATGATTTGATTTTTCTATAGAAATATATTAAGTTAATGATATCATAATAATATCAGGGTGGGATTATGGGTAACTTTTTAATCCGCAATATTCCCGATGATGTTCTCGAAAAATTAAAAAAGAGAGCGCAAAAGAACAAACGTTCGCTGCAAAAAGAGATATTGGATATTCTGATCAAATCTTCTGAAGATACCCCTCAGGAGGTTATAGAACGCATTATTCGCAATAGTAAAAAATGGGAAAAGCAAAAACGGCAATTTAGCGATTCCGTCAGATTATTGAGAGAAGATCGTGAGCGATAAAGTTTATTTTGTTGTTGATGCAAGTGTTTTAGCAAAACTATTTTTCCCTGAACCGCAACATAATTCTGCCAAAATTTTTTTTAAGCATTCCTTCCGGAATAATTGGCAACTTATTGCCCCGTTTTTAATAGATTATGAATTTGGAAATATTTGTTGGAAAAAAGTACAAAGAAATGAGATCGCTCATGATGAAGCCGCAGAGATATTAAATAATTTTCAAAGAATATTTCTGACTCGGATTGATATGATTAGTTTTATAAAGGATATTTTAAAAATTGCAATACAGACCCAGTCAACGTTTTATGATAGTTCATACCTTGTTTTAGCGAGAATTCTAAATACAAAATTTGTTACGGCTGATGAAGCGTTTTTTCGAAAGACAGCCGATAAATTTCCGGAAAATATCATAACCTTATCAAATATTGATCAAATTATTGAAATTGAGAAATAAAAAGGGGTTGGAAAATTCCAACCCCTTTGGCAATTAGGATTGTAGTTTCTTTTCTATTTTTGCCCAGCTATCTCTCAAAGTTACGGTTCGGTTGAATACCGGATGTTCCGAAGAATGATCCTTTAAATCCGCGCAAAAATAACCCTGACGCAAAAATTGAAAGCGGTCGCCGGGTTTGGCGTTTTTTAAATCGGGTTCGGCTAAGGCGTTGTTCAAAACAATCAATGAATCGGGATTGATATTAGCCGTGAAATCCTGTCCTTCCTCAACTTCTTCGGGATTTTCTTTGAGAAACAGGTGATCGTACAAGCGTACTTCCACCGGCACGGCGTGCGCAGCCGAAACCCAGTGCAACGTTCCTTTTACCTTGCGACCGTCCTTTGTCCAGCCGCCCTTTGAAGCGGGATCATAAGTGCAGCGCAGCTCCACGATTTCGCCCTGTTCGTTTTTAACGGCTTCCCGGCAGGTGATGTAATAAGCATGTTTTAAACGAACTTCTTTACCCGGCGCGAGCCTAAACCATTTTCTGGGAGCTTCTTCGCGGAAGTCGTCCCGCTCAACGTAAATTACTTTCGAAAAAGGAAGCTTGCGGCTACCCATGGAAGGGTCTTCCGGATTGTTCTCGGCTTCCAGTTCTTCCTCGCGGTCTTCGGGATAGTTCTCGATAACCACTTTCAAAGGTCTGAGAACTACCATTCGGCGCAGGGCGCGCTTATTGAGGTCTTCGCGCAAACAGTGATCCAGCAGGGCAATATCCACGACGCTGTTGCTTTTAGCCACTCCGATCCGGTCGCTGAAATCGCGAATTGCTTCGGGAGTGTAACCCCGTCTGCGCAGACCGGCGATGGTGGGCATTCGCGGATCATCCCATCCCGATACATGACCTTCTTCCACCAGTTTAAGTAATTTTCGCTTGCTCAAAACCGTGTAATTTAAATTTAAGCGGGCAAACTCGATCTGCCGCGGATGGAAAATTCCCAATTGATCCAAAAACCAGTCGTACAGGGGACGGTGGTCTTCAAACTCCAAAGTGCAGATGGAGTGGGTAATTCCCTCGATGGAATCTTCCAGCCCGTGCGCCCAGTCGTACATGGGATAGATGCACCATTTGTCGCCCGTGCGCGGATGGCTGGCGTGAATGATGCGATACATCACCGGATCGCGCATATTGAGATTTCCGGACTTCATATCGATTTTTGCCCGGAGCACTTTCTCGCCGTCTGCGAATTCGCCTTTGCGCATTCTTTCGAACAAATCGAGATTTTCTTCGACGCTGCGATTTCGAAAAGGACTTTCTGTGCCCGGTTTTGTCAGGGTGCCGCGGTATTCTTTAATTTGTTCCGCGGAAAGATCGTCCACGTAAGCCTTCCCCGTTTTGATCAGCCTTACGGCGTATTCATACATTTTTTCGAAATAGTCGGAAGCAAAAAAGAGCCGGTCTTCCCAGTCAAAGCCAAGCCAGCGCACGTCCTCGATAATGGCGTCGATATATTCCTGAGCTTCTTTCAGAGGATTCGTGTCGTCAAAACGCAGGTTGCATTTGCCGTTGTATTCTTCGGCTAAACCGAAATTCAGACAGATCGATTTGGCGTGCCCGATGTGCAGGTAACCGTTGGGTTCGGGCGGGAAACGGGTGTGCACCCGGTCAAATTTGCCGGATTTAAGATCTTCGTCAATGATGGCTTTAATAAAATTTCCGCTCGTTTTGTTTTCTTTTTCGCTCATAGAATCCTCGTTTTAGTTGAAGTTTTCGTTTTAATAAATTAAAAATTTTAACAGAAAACGCAAAATAAAACTTAAACCGGGCAAACCGATACCATACGGGAGAAAAGTTGTTAATAGTTATTGGTTATTGGTAAAGGGTTAAGGGTTAAGGGACAAGGTACTAATGGGTGATGCGTGGTGAGTGACAAAGTAACGAGTGACGATGCAAATTGAAGAAGAAAATCCTCAATTATAAATAGTAAATCGTAAATTCGAAATTCGAATATCAAAATCCGAAACAAATTAGAATGACCGAATGACAGAAATTCAAGACAAAAATTTGTTAACGAGGATATTCTAAAATTCAGATACTGTGCGGTTTGAGTAAAGGCCCCCTTGCCTTCGGCGTTCGAAGGGGGGAAATTAAAAGGGGGGTCTTTAACTCAAGACAAAACAATAAATTACAAGGAAATAGACGTAATGCGTAATGCGTGATGAGTGACAAAGTGACAAAGTAACAAAGTGACGAGTGACCAGCGACCAGCAACCCTTACACCCTTAACTCTTAACCCTTGACCCTTGACCAATTCTGCCCAAAAAAGCAGGGATTTTAGTGCCAATATCATAACGGAA
>JAADIP010000239.1 GCA_013151275.1 Calditrichota bacterium
GATGCCGCATGAACTTTTACCAGTACTTCATTGTCCTTGGGAGTAGGTTTTTCTACCTCTTTTAATTCAAGAACATCCGGGGCACCGTATTTTGTGTATATAATTGCTTTCATGAGTTTCCTCCAAGATTGTTAGGTTTTGCTATTATGTTCCACAGTTATGACCACATTTCCCTTTTTGTGCCCTTTGTCAACATACCGGTGCGCCTCGGCAGTATGCTCCAACGGATAAGTTTTATCAATTATCGATTTTATTTCCCCAGCTTCAATAAGCTCTTTGAGGAAAATTAAATCTTCCGCTTTCTCCTGCATCGGAGAAGAATGGGTGGAAATATAGCGTCCTTTTTTCTTCAGCGCTCTTTTGCTGCGGAAAGCCGAACTCTTGCCGACCGTATCAAAAATAAGATCGTACGTCTCACCGCTTTGAGTAAAATCATCTTTCGTGTAATCAATTACCTTATCGGCTCCCAGAGATTTCACCATTTCTAAATTCGTTGTGCTGCATACCGCGGTTACTTCTGCTCCAAGATACCTTGCAAGTTGTACCGCAAAAGTGCCTATGCTTCCGGAAGCGCCATAGTTAAGGACTTTTTGACCGCTCTGAATATTTCCAATTATCGCAATTGTAATTTAAACAGACCTGCAAGTGAACGATTACATTAAAGTTTGCATCGCCAAAAATTCGAATCAACCCGAAATTCCGGGAACTTTATAGCCGTCTTTTTATCTCCGTTTATCGGGCATAACCGGCTGGCAACGGAGCGCAACGGAAGCTCAGATCCGATTTAACGTTGTTATTATTCATTTGTATCACTGCTTTCTTGCCGCTATGTATCTTAACGGAAAACCAAACCTGCTTTCACCGATGTTTTTAATTATCGTATATTTTTCCGTTAAGAACTGATCCATCCCGACAGGATGACACCCCTGGCTTATTGCGGGCGCATATCGGAATATCCTTGCCCACAACTCGGATAACAATTTGTGCGGGTTATCCATATAAACAGCGAGTAAAAGCCCGCCTTTCTTCAAGACAAAGTTAATAACCTTCAGCGATCTGAGAATCTCTTCCTTTTGGCAAAAGTCGAAATAACAATTAGCAAATACGACATCAAAATAATCCGAATCAAATTGAAGTCTATCAACGGGTGAAACAACGGTAATTAAATTTTCTATTTTCTTTTTTTTAAGATATTCATATACGATATTCTTTATCCTTTGAGTAGGAGACAGAAATATTGTTTCACCTTTTGTATTTGATTTGGCAAACAAAATTATGCCGGGGTCGGTTGGCGGCGATATTATTAAAATCCTTTTATTCCCCAAATGAGAATCTTCTAATTCTCTCTTTCTCAGATGATATTCGAATATCTTTACCCAACTTTCAAAGAACGGCGCAATGCCTGTATATGATTTCTCAATACTCATAAGCACTCAACCCGAAGAATCATATTTTTTTGTCTATAACTTATATATTAGCAATTCCAAAATAAAGGATCAAAACTAATCCTATAATGAAAGCGACAATCTGGATTGACTCGAATAGCGTAATGATTTTCGAGGCATTTTCTCGTTTTTTATTTCCTTCCTCCGGAGTTAACCGATAAGTCAGGAAAAAACTATCCATAAATCTTAAATGAAATATTCCGCCGATCAGTGAAACAATTAAAAACACCCAACTTAGTTTTAAAAACAACAAATCGGAAACCTTCTCCGTACTGTCAAAAAAATTATTTACAAATGCCATCGAAATGACAAAAATACCCGCAGAGAGAGACATAAGATGTTTAATATATTCAAGACGGAATCTGTTTGAAAAGTCTATATTTTGGTGAATCGCAGATAGAGGATACTCATCAATTACTTCAGTTGGCTTTGTCATGCCACTACCCTTTCTGTGTATTTATTTTTTACCGCCGTTGCCTACGGCTTTAATTTCCCTTGCGCGCCCGTGTTTGCGAAGCCCATTTTCAGAAACGTAAGAGTTTTTAGTTAACAATCTCCAGAGGAATATTACGAAACTTTACTTTATTGCCCCTGCCTCCGAAGCTGATAATAAGAAGCGATATTTTATTTGTGGTTGAAGAAACATTATTAAAAACAAGTTCCGCGGGTGTGGGAACGCCGGGCACAATTAGTTTATCCAAACGCTGCCACCCTTTTTTTGAAGACGAGTTAGCTATTTTTGCAAAATCAGCCGTGTACTCATTACCCGATTCGTCAAACAACTTCGTGTTCAAAATCCAGATTTTTAAGCTCTTATCATTTTCCGAGTCGTTTTTAATAATAAGCGAACAGGTAATGGTCCTGTTTTCCATTCTGACTCTTTTTAATTCAAAGCTGAATTCGTCCTGTTTAACAATCATGTTCAGCGGCGCGCTTGACGGGCTGACCGAACTTACCGCAGCGGGCTCATCAACGGTTTTAGCCAGCGGATCAGACTCGCCCATCAACTTACTAACCACATCGTTTTTGGCGATAGTAACCGAGGCTACGGAAAATATTTTACCGGTTTGAGTGGAAATTAGTCTGGCGTTTACTTTTACGCTGCCGCCTAAATCCGTGACGGATCCCGAGGCAATGGCGTCAACCCCTAAAATCCTGCCCAATTCCTGCGCCGAACCGGCGTCGATCAATCCGGAAAGATCGAGCCGGTGCTCCTGTAAAACCTTGTTCAGCAATTTCCGTTCGATCACTTCGAATTTGTTTGTCAAATATAAACGGGTGATTAACTCTTCCGCCAGGTATTTCCCGAATTTCGTTACCTTTCCCTGAAGATCGGAAAATTCGATAACGGCAATTTTGGATTTCTGCTTCTGGGAAAGGCTGACCACAATTTGATCGGTTAAAAGCTGTAATTGCGAATCCAGCGAATTCTGGGTTTTTGCCGCTTTCTGCTTTATCACGGGTCGTTGTGAGGAGCAGTTAGAAATAAACAGGAAATTTAACATTACAAAAAACACTAAATATACTTTCATTAAGGCTCCTAAAAATTATTACTGAAACTATCTTAATACTCCGCTTAAACACTGAAAAGTATTGTATTTCAAACTTGCGCACTTTTCCAACTGTCGATTGATTAATGTCGCGCGAGTCTCCTCAATTTTGCGCTATCCGGAATTAAGGAAGCGCTAAATCTTAAGCAGTTGCAAAATTCTTCGCGTACCATGCTTCCGGTTTGGTCGGGAGAAGCGCGTTGTTCATATAATTCATCAGAAAATTCACAACAACGCCCAAAGATTTAATACCTTTGATTATAAGTCCGTCACAATCACTTAAATTTGTTTTAAAAAATGTCACCGCATCTCCGTTTCTCATGCATTTGTTTATGGTTGACAAACTACCAATAACAAACCATAATTATACCAAATTAATCATTAGAAAATTAAGTTTAAAAAATAATCACAGATTACGCTGTAGAGAACAGTTCTATTTCTGCGCATTATAACTATTATCTTCCGCATAATCCGTGTAATCTGCGGTTATTTTTTGCACTTTATACCTTAAAAGAGTTATGAGAATTCAGTTTAGCGTAAAAGCATCATCTTTTGCACTTTATTCATTTTTCCTTCAACAAAAACCTGCATAAAGTAAGTGCCGCTCGGTAAATCCTTTGCATTAAAAGTAAATTGATGAACTCCTGCTTTATACCTACCATTTGCGATTGAAGCCACTTTCTGTCCTAATAGATTATAAATAAATATATCTAAATTCGAACTTTGCGGCAGACCAACCGAAAAGACCGTAGAAGGATTGAAAGGATTCGGATAATTGTTGGAAACGAAAAATTCTACAGGTACTTCAGAGTTGTCATGTTCTAAACCAATAGGATCATATTCTCCGTTGTAACCGGTTCGTTGAGAATTTCCCTGAAAAGTGGGCCATAAAGGCGCAGTAGTTTTTTTTGAAAGAGCGGTTTTGCCAACATCAGGTTCCGATAAGGAAAACACCTGACCATTGGCACAATATAAAATATTGCCATTCTTGCAAAGTATTGGACCTTCAATAATTCCTTCGCCAATATATGACCATAAAATGTTACCTGTTTGAGTGGCTAAACTATACAAAACACCATAAGTATCTCCAATGTATAGCTCATCTCCGCTTCCTGAAAGCGCGGGCGTCGCTTGTAATATGGCATCCGGATCCGATTGACTGTAATAAGTTTCGGAATCCCAAATTAATTCACCGTTTTGCCCGTTTACGGCAAACGCTTTACCGTTATTTCCACAAAAATAAACAGTTAATTCCGAATCAATAACCGGTGAAGATTGGCAATTACCGCCGGAATCAAAAGTCCATTCTATCGACCCGGAAGTTCCGTCATCTTTTACTTTGAATAACTTTCCGGATGATGAGGTGATAAATAAATTCTTGTTGCCATCCAAAGCCGGCGATGATTTAACGCTCTCGCCAATTTCCAAGCGCCATTTGTAGTTTACATTGTCAGGGTCGATAGTATTCAGATCAAATGCGTATAAGCGTCCGTTTTCATTTATAACATATAAAACTCCGCTTTCTGAAATTACCGAAGATGAATATACTGCTGCGCCAACATTAAAACTCCAAAGTATTGCCCCTTCGCGGGAAATTGCCTGGAAAATTCCGTTGCTTGTTCCGATGTACAAATTGTTTTCCGGTCCCACAGCTACCGAAGCGGTTGCCTGTGCGCCAAGCGCTACCGGCCAATTCGGGTTTGTTACACCATTTGAATTAAATGAATAAAGATTGTTATCCGTTGAAGCAATGTAAACCGTATGATCGGATGTGATTGTGCTCGATGATTTAATCTCGCCGTTTACATTTAGCGTATATTCGATACTTCCATCGCTATTTAAACGTACAATATCAGAAGTCGAAGCCACATAAATTGTGTTTTCATCAAGTAATGTTGCCCCGCCCTTTGTCTCGCCGCCTATATTTACTAAAAAATTCAGCGATGGCTTTGCTGATTCGACGGTAAAACTTAATGTAGTCGAAGACCAGGTTCCGCTCGTGTTATCATCCGTTGCGCGTACTTTCCAGTAATAAGTTTGTCCGACAAGCAATTCACTCACCTGAAAAGTTGTATCGGAAATATTTTCAGCAACTTTTATGGCGCCTGAAAAATCTGCTGTTGTTGATAGCCAAACATCATAATTGGGCGTTGGTCCGTTCGGGTCGGTTGTGCTTTGCCAAAGCAGGTCGGCAAAAGTTGTGTCAATTGTACCTTCCGGTGATATTAAAGAAAAAGCCTCCGGCGGTAAAGGGAGCTGTAATTCATAAACATCAAATGAATGATTATTTGCCGTATAGATATAATTATTGACTATCTCAATAGAATTATTGGTGTAGCCTGGCACAATTATCTCTGCTGCCAATACCGGGTTTGCCGGGTCTATAATATCTACAACTTGAGTGCCGTTATATGTTGCTAAATATGCGTAATTATCATCAACGGAATAGTCAAAGATAGTTTCTTCATCTGATTCATATGTACCGATCCAAGAAACGTTTGGGAAATTTGAAACATCGTGAATACGAATATTTGAATTTAATTCACCAAATATTTTGCCGTCGCGATATTTAATATCGCTGCCCACGGTAACATTTGCTGTTCCAAGCTTTACCGGGCTTAACGGATTAGTTACATCCCAAAGCGAAAGAGAGCCATCGTACATTAAATTACTGTCGAAGCATATATCTGTTAGTTTTTCCGGATACGTATAGGCAATACTTGGATTGGATGGATCACTTACATCATAAATGTTAGAATTAATCGAATTGTATATTACATATAGATACCCTCCATGAAATACAATCTGCTCTACTTTGTCGTCCATGCGACTATTACTCATAAGAATTGGATTGACCGGATCTGAAATATCATAAATGCACAATCTTTTTCTATTAACAGAAAGTTGATCAAAATCTTCAAACGATGCATATAAATAATTTCCATTTGCATGTAATTGTAATCTAATTACGCTGCCAACAAGATCAAACGAACCTATCTCTATAAGATTTTCCGGATCAGAAACATCCGCAATACGAATAGTTGTCTCGATTGTGTGCTGCGGATCTGCCTTTGCTAAAAAAGCATAATTACCACTAATTTGAAGTACTTTTAGAGGACCGCCATCGGGATCTTCGGAAAGCTGCTTGCTTATTTCAACCGGGTTGAGCGGGTCTGTTATATCTATAATTCCGAGATGGGTAGAATCACTCATCGCATAGATGAAATTTCCCTGAAGCTGCGGTATTGTATTGTATGATGTTTGGTAATTATGTTGTAAACTAATTGAAGTCTCAATAATAGGATTGGCAGGATCGACGACATTTATTACAGCAAGACGAGGCTTTTCGTTAAGTTTATATTGGATAAAAATGTAATTGTCTTTTTTGCAAAATATTACTGAGTTCTCTCCGCCGTTAAACTCTTCCCAAAATTCTACGATCTCTACGGGATTAAAAGGATCGGCAAAATTTTTAATTATTAAGCGAGCACCCCAGTCATCGCCCTCCCACCCCCAACCGCAATCATAATTCAGGCTGTCCTCCTGAAGGCTGTTATTATCAGACATTTGTTTATCACACTCTCCGAGATTTACCGGCGCAGATGGATCGGAAACATCTAATAAATAATACTTTCTTTTCTGGTATCCAAACTTATAATGATATGCTTTGAAATAAATAATATCTGTAAATTTTGCGAGAGGTTCGCCATATTGATCTATATAGGGCGTCTGTTCGAAAGTATTCACCGGGTTAACCGGATCGGAAAAATCCCATATCACGAAATTACCTTGATATAAATATTGATCCTCAAATAGCGAAAAATATTCTGTCCAATAGGGACCATTCTCCATTTCATTTACCAATGCCGGCGTTGTGGGATCCGCGAGGTCGTAAATAAGCAAATAATCACCTGAATTTATGTACATATAATTGTCATAAATATTCAGTGCAGACATGTTCCTATATTCCGGTGTCCACCTTTTTACAAATGTGATGTTATCTGGGTGGCTGATATTATAAATATTAATATCATCGTAATGCCCGGAACTCCCAATTCCGACGTACGCATAATCACCGTAAACTTGAAATTGCTGTGGCGGACCCCAAAAATCATAAAGACTGCCTACATGCTCAAAATCTACTTGAGCAAATAGATTGCTAAAAAGCAATATTAGGATTGAAATATTTATTATTTTTTTCATATTTCCTCCTAAAAATGATTACTGAAACTATATTAATATTCCATATTCATCTTAAACGCTGAAGAATATTGTCTTTCAAGCTTGGCACTTTTCCCACTGTCGATTGATTAATGTCGCGCGAGTCTCCTCAATTTTGCGCTATCCGGAATTAAGGAAACAGTAGGTCTTAAGCAGTTGCAAAATTCTTCGCGTACCATGCTTCCGGTTTGGTCGGGAGAAGCGCGTTGTTCATATAATTCATCAGAAAATTCACAAAACGCCCAACGCAGCGGCAAGAAATCCCAGAATCATCGCAACAACAACTATAATAAAAAAGTACACTAAGCCTCCGGTTAATTCGGATTCGTGATCCCTCTCTTTTCTGCCGTCTTGATACACTTTATAATGCTTGGTGTCCGCCCCCGCAAAAAGTCCGCTAAAAATTGAACCGATAACTGCGCCTCCGAATTTGCCGAACAGCTTTATCCGCTTTTCAAGAATATACACAGGGGTTCTGCTTGACAATATGTAAAAAGCAACGCCCAAAAAATGAATAAAAAGAAATGCTTTGATACCCATCTGATACAGGAAGATCAACCCTATGCCTACCGCGGCACCAATAACCCATTTGGAACCGGTAAACACTCTTTTTGTACGATCATTATAAACCTCGATTATTTCATTGGCTCTGGAAATAATTTCGGGATCGGTGGGCTTTAAATTCTGTCGAATATACTCGATCCCCTTCTTTATAAATCTTGCCTGCGAACCTTTGGTAATGGTCCTTAATTCCTCGCCTTCTTCCTGAAAGGGAGTCAGTTTGTTCTCGATTTCTTCCAATATCATTGCCGCCCTTCTGTTTCTTTCGTCTTCGCTCAGGTTCGGATCGGGTAAAGTATCCGCGGAACTTCCCGCGTCAATAACGGCAAGTTTTTCTTTCATATTTGTGTAAATAACCCAGGGCAATAAAACAAAAACGCCGATCAAATAACCGGCAATAATGATGAATTCAAAAACGTCTCCGCCGCTCAAACCTGAGCCTGCCGCTGTTTTTGCGCCTTCCTGAGCCGCTAACATCGAACCCGAGCCGATAAAAAGAAATAACAGGGCGATGAAATAAATATTAAAATATGGCGACAATGTAAAGCCTTTTGTTTTCATGATTTCTTCCTCCTTGTAAAACGAATGATTTTAGAGATTATCCTTGATATTTTAAATTGAAAAAATGTTCTCCGCTTTTCTTTAGTCATGCCAAAGTTGTTTTAATTATTACCGTGTCACAGTTTACGAACGCTCATTGGTATTCCGATGCCATTTTAGAAGAGTCATCTTTTTAGCGAAGGCTAAATTTTTTGCGTGAAATCAGAGCCGTTCCGTTTAATATTGAAAAATTTACCCACTATCCGTCGGTCTCTGAATTTAAGATAACAATAATCTCCGGTTGTTGTAAGCGGAACAACCGGAGAGTTCTTCAAATCTATTGTAGAGGAGGTTCCGGCACGGTCGCTTTTTTCCGAAACATTTTGATAATAGATTTAATTCCTTTGATAATAAGTCTGATCACTCCCGGCAACAACTTCAAGATAAAAATCACGGTCTTTACCAGTAGTTTCAACAATTGCTCGCCTGCGTTTGCACTCATCTTTTTCTCCTTAATGTTTTATATGATTATAAGTCCTTTACAATCATTTGAATTTGTTTTAAAAATGCCGCCGCGTCTTCGTTGCTCATGCGCCTGTTTATGGTTAACAAACTTCCAATAACAAACCATGATCATAAATGCTCGGTATAACTTTCTTTTTCCTCCCGGTCAACATCCCACCTGGAACCGCATCGGGCGCACATACGATGATCCAGATAGTGGTCAATGATTTCGGTTGTTTTTTTACTGCGTCGTTCGTAATTATGTGTAATGGTGCTCTCGGTTTCGGTTTTGCCCTTGTAAACATCATAGCTTCCCCAGGTAACGTTTTTTGACCGTCCCGTGTAAGTTTCGCCTTCGTTGAGCGCCGAATACATTGTGCGGCAGGAGGGGCAGCGGTTATAAGAGATATTGGACAAATGCTGTTTCCACCAAAAGCCGAAAACAATCACCGACGCTATCGCCGGCAGCACCCATTGATCCAAAAATAATATCATATATACAAAAAACAGGTAGGCTGCCGACAGGTAAATAAGAAAACTGATAAATTTGACCATGCCGTTCCCAAAAAAGCGGGTGAATGTAAAAAGTTGCATGGCGGGCGAAACAAGCAGCCGCGGAATCGAAAAAAGCAGGAATATTCCGAGTAACAAAATGATTATAAACACAATCCAACCGATAATCTTTGTGAACCAGTTCATGTTCTTAAAATCATCCCACCACTGAAAATTGATTTTATTCTCCGTTGTCCGGTAGAATGAAGCGTTGGAGATCCTGTTTGGTTCAAATTTCCACATCTCTTTGACCAAAGGGAAATGATCATAAAATCTCGTTCCGGCTTTACCGGTATATTCCATGTCTTTCGCTACATTATTGCCGTCGAGTTTAACCAAAAGACCCTTGTAATGTTTTTTCCCGTCCACCACAATCAGATGTCTGAAAAAAGCCTGATTTTTTCCGTTGGCTTTAATAACGGAAGTCGCAGTTCCGTACCGTTTTTCAATTTCCGTCAGGGGCTTCCCTATCATTTGCCGGCGAAGCGTATTCGGAGTAGTGTGGTAGTAATAGGTCTGATTAATATGGGGGATATTATTGAAAATCAGGTTATCAAAATCATAATCGTTAGCCCATTTTACTTTTCTGTCTTCAAACTTAATTTTAATGTAAGTGTAGGTGAAATTGTTTACTTTTCTTTCGGTTCGTCCCAGCACCGTTGCTTTTGTACCTGGCGCCACTGATTTTGTTTTTTTCGCTCCGATCTTGTTAAAAATCTTTGCGTCATCATCAGCCTTCACGTAGCGGGCGCCTTTGAGCAGAGTGAAATTAACAAAACCGCGCTGTCCGCCGGGAGTTTCCACCTGAAACCAATATCTGCCAAGCCTTCCCATTGGTTTAAGTTCGGTTCCCGGTTTAAGGTAAATTTTTTGTTTAGTGCCGGACATCTGTTTTTTGGAAACGAAACTTTTCCAGGTAAGGTAACCCCCTTTTTCCGTAGTAAACCACTCTTTGTTATACTCATATTCGGGAGCTTTGAATTTATTCATATTGGGAAAGTAGAAAAAACCGATGATGACCAACAGGCTGAACGCGATTGCCCGGATAATTCTGCCCTTATAACTTGGTATTGCGGCATTGGTAGAATTCAGTACATTTTCGAGCTCTTCAATCCGATCCAATACCTCCTGATCGGTCACGTTCATCGATTTTATTTTACGCATTATGGCGCGCGAAGCCTTTATTTCTTTCCTGTTGTAAGGACTTCGGTATTCCTGCCCGTCTTCAACGTTTACGTCGCTCCATAAGCTGTAGATCTCGTCCAGTTTTTCCCACGCCAACCAGTCGTCTTCATTTTCTTCGGTTTTGGTTTTTTTACTCGATTCGAGTACTTCGCGGCAGGTCTGCAGCCGTTCTTTTATTTCCTCGTCATCGAAATCGATTTTTTCGATTTTTTTGATGATCGCCCATGATTGCTTAATTTCTTCATCGTTAGCCGGGCTGTGGTACTCGGTGCCGTCTTCTTCCCAGACATTGCTCCACAGGTTAAAAATTTCGTTTACCAGATTTTCCGCCTGTCCGTTGGGCGATTTTTGATATGCAAACGTTTCTTCGTAATCCGTGACGATTCCGTTCAACTGGTCGTAACGCTCTTTCACAGTCTCGTCGGTGATTTGCAATCGCAATACTTCGTCGAGCATTTCGCGTGATTTCCTCACTTCATCCTCGGAGGCGGGCTGCCTTAATTCATCGCCGTTTTCATCTTTTGAAATATCAGACCACAGATTAAAGATTTCCTCCAGCAGTTCGTACGCCCGTTCGTTGTTTGTAGATTCTTTGTTATCCATTAAAAATCCCTTCTTCTATGGAAAATACTTGTTTGTAAATCCAATTCATCCTTTTCCCTGCAAGCCGCGGGACAAAAGGACGCTATCGTAAAAGAATCATTTTTTTCGTTGAAACAAAATCTTTGCTTCTTAACCGGTAAAAATAAACGCCTGACGCGAAACCGGAGCTGTTCCATTTTACATCGTAGAACCCGGGTTTAAATTCCTTGTCCAGAATATCAACCATTTTCTGTCCCAGCGCATTATAAACGGTTAAAGTGACGCGCGATGTTTTCGGAATGCTGAATTTAATTTGCGTGACGGGATTGAAAGGGTTCGGGAAATTTTGCGAAAGCTCATATTTTTGCGGAAACAGCGTCAATTCATCTATTCCCGTAAGAAGCACGGTAACTTCGTGGGTGTAAGCCAGACTCTTCACTCCCTTTTCATCAATCACATAAACGTGCATATTGTAAGTAGCGTCAACGGACAAAGCCGAAAGGTCTGCGATGAATGTTACGTCGATCGAATCATTCGGAGTAAAACTCGTTACTACCGTTGTGTCGCTGACAAAATCGTCTTTGGTAAAAAAATATTCTATGCCCGTTATATCGGGTAAATCCATGTTTATGCTTTCTTTTGAGAAGGGCTTTTGGTGGATGATGCTCCAATTGCCGGTTTCGTCTTTTACGCGGACAAACAGGATGTGCATGCCCGAACTCAGACCTGTCAAATTAGCCGTAAAACTTTTTTCGACAACGCTGCCCTTGGTAATCGGTACATTGGTCGCCTTGCCCTCGCCGGGATCAGCATCAATGTAATATTCCAGGTAAACAATATCGGGAAGAGCGTCAACCGGGATTCTATCCTTATAAAAGTGATTTTGATGAATAAAAGTCCAGTTGCCAAATTCATCCCGCGCCCGGATGAACAACGTATGGAATCCGTCGCCGAGACCGGAAATATCGACATTGTAATTTACCTCGATAGTCGGCGCCGGGGTAATTGCAATACTGTTCGCATTGCCCGCACCCGGATCACTATCCAGGAAATACTCAAGATAAACAATATTTTGTCCGTAAAGAGCGTTCAGTAAAAAGAAAGAAAGAACCAAAAATAAATTTCTCATGCTATTCTCCTCTGTCAGATAATTTAAAATTTGCGAAACAACAATTTAATTATTTGATTTCGCTTTTATCTGAACCTGAAGACCCTGCGTTCCCGAAGCGCTGCTGGGAGCGACAAAAAAGTAAATTGTCGGTATCGCCGGCAAACCGGAAAGAATATAGGGCGTAGTTCCGCCAAACATGCCGGTGTCTTCGCCGCTTAAACCGGCGCCTATTGCCGGAGAACCGCTTTTTAACTGCCAATGCCCGTCGGTGCTGCCGCTGAGCAAAAAAACCGCGTTCATGGAAATATTCGCCTGATTTCCGTTATCCGTGCCAAACTGGTTCGCGTCGCCAATATTATGGTTGATATCGGAAGCACTGTTCGTGCCGGAAAAGTCGCCGCTCATCATGATGTTGTTGTAAAAAAGCGAATTATGGATTTCCACATCGCCGCCGATAACATTATTCCAGACTTCAATAGCCGAAGATGATTCTGATCTGATAGCATACTGAGTATTGGAATTTAAATAATTGTTATTTATCTGGATGTTATTGCAATTAGCGGCTATATCTATCACTCTGTTGCTGCCGGAAGTAGTGGTATTGCTAATATAGTTTCCGGTAATAATGATATTTGAATGATCGGGTGTGATCACAAAACCGGCGCTGCCCACTACCATATTTCTCTTAATGATAATATTGTCTGCATTAATCTTTACATCATCATAGCCATCCCAAATTTTAAAACCGGTAAGAAGCGAACCATCCGAACCGCTGTTAAAAATAAAACCTTTACAAAAAGCGGCTCTCGGGTCAGCCTGGGTATTTGGGTTCTCGGTCAAAAAATAACCCGTTCCTATAAGGTAGAGTTTTTTTGTTACCGTAACCGTCTTATAATAATTCGATCCCGAGCTATAAACGTAAATGGTGTCGCCAGCCATGGCGGCGTCGTGGGCGGCTTGTATTTCGGTAAAATCGGCAACGGCGTCCGATTTATTATCCACTGTCCATACCTTGGCAAACGCTGTTGCCGCAAATAGAATAATCAAGGCAAAAATCGTAACAAAGTTTTGCGTTTTCATAATGTTCCCCTAAAAAGTTTGAGTATATTGTAAAAAAATTAACACCTTATTTCTGTCTGTATTCCTTTTTCGAAATAAATACGAGCTTTTCAAAATCGCTCAAATCCGCAGGACCGTCCAGAGAACCCGACATTTTAACTTCCATGCCGGCTTTGAAAGGTCCTCTGCTTCCGGAATTCATCATTACGCCGGATTTGCGTGTAAGCGAATTCCCGTCTTTATCCACCGCTTTCATATATGCGAAAAAGCTGTTTGAAAATCCGGGAGGATTTCCGAAACTATTCCGGATATCTTTTGTAATAAGTACATCCGCCCTAAAATTAATGCGTGAATCAGAAGCCCGGTCAACCGCTATTTTCTTGATTTTAAACCGATAATCCGCTTTCTGTTCGAACGGCACGTCGGTAATGGGATTACTTGCCAGATATTCTTCAACCGCTTTATCCGCTTCTTCGCCTAATAATTTTTTTTCTTTCGTAAGTTTAAAAACTTCTCCCAGATCGGTGCACTCTTTAATCTCTTTTTTTACCTTAGCCATTTTATCACCGTAATTTTTAGCAATATCCGGTAATTTGCCAAGATATCCGTTATTACTTGTTTCTCCGCCGCCGCAATTTGCAAGGAAAAAAGCAATTATCACAAAAGCCGATATAATCAAAATGTTGCTTTTCATAGCCTGTCTCCTAATTTTAGTTTTCTCTATTCGTAAAGTAATTAATTGCCCGTGTTTTTTTAGCACCCTCTCAGCTCCTTTCTTCCTTAGCCCGTTACTGATTATCAGACATAGTTGTTTTTATTATCGCGATAAATTCAGTCGGCAATCTCAGGAACAAATGATATTAGCGAATCAAAATCATTTTCTTTGTTTTCCTGAAAGTTCCGGCTTTAATTGTGTAATAGTATATGCCGCTGGTTAATCCGCCTCCGTCGAATGTTAACGAATGACTGCCGGTTGTCTGGTATCCGTCCGCCAAAGTACTTATCATTTTACCACGCACATCACAGACAGTGATTTTAACATGAACGCTTTTTGATAAATCATAACTTATTCTGGTAACGGGATTAAACGGATTAGGATAATTTTGATGAAGCACAAAAGTTTCCGAACGTAAATCCGGGCTCTCTTTGTCGATGCTTACGGGAGTATATTCGCGAGCAACATTACTAATTCTTACTTCATCGATGTAGCCGTCGGTATAAAAATTTGACGTCCCGAACAATTTTCCTATCAGCACGTCTCCGCTGTTCGGTTTGGGCTCTGCGTCGGCTGAATTTCTTGTTATTTCCTGCTCCGAAACAAGGTTTCTGTTTTCATCGTGAATAATTATTTTTTCGGTCAGCTTGTCCGCGTTTTTGATATAACTGATATGATACCATTTTTTCGTCGTAATGGGATTACCGCTAATGCTCACATAGCTATCGACGCCCAGGCTGTTTGTATATTGTCCTTTTACAGAACCCCATCCGTTGTGGTACCATAGAAAGTAATTTTGACCTGCGTCGCCGGCTTTAGATACGATAGACGGATTCAAAGCCGCGCCCGATCCAATGCTGTTATAATAAACCCAGGCTTCGATGGTCCAGCTTCCGGTCAGATTTAAATTTTCGTTGTGCGGAATCGATATGTACGATTGATTTGAGAAGCTGCTGTTATCGAGTTTTAAACTTTGACCCAACGAGGAATTGACAGACGAACCATACGATACGCCGCTGCCGTGCGCCGCGCCGTTATCCGAATATTCGGAACTATTGGTTAAGTTGCCTTCAAAATGAAGCAGTAAAACAGTATGCTCGTCTGCGATATAGGGACCTCCGATTAACTGAGTTTCTCCGATTGTGAATACCGCGTCGCTTTCATCGAATATCGCATCGTTTGAAATATCCGTAATTTTCAACAAACATTGGTCCGAAGAGATATTCGGGACAGTCCATTTATAACTTTCCGCGCCTGCCGCCGTGCCGTCAATAATTTTCTGCCAGGTCGATCCGTTATTTTCCGAAAATTCAATCTTAATATCCGAAACAAGACTGGCGTTCCATTTAATGTTGATCGTGCTGCCGGATATGAGATATTCCCCTCCGTTTGGAGAAGTGAGGGTCAGAGATACTGTTTCCGTTTTAGCAAAAAAGTATTCAAGCGCGTCGGCGATAAGCCGGCTCCAATTTTGCCAGGTATGTCCGTCGCCGATAATCGTATATCTGTAATCTTTTCCTTTTTGATCATACACATCTTTAAGCTGATTGCAATATCTCTGGGCATCCGCATCAAATATTCCGGAGCTCATGTACAAAACCATGTTTTCGAGAGGAGCGGCTTTCAATTCCGCGATAATGTCGTAATCGCCGTTGGGATGTAAATAGGGAGAGTTCATGCCAAAATTGCGAAAATAATCGGGAGCCGTTACGCTGAAATATTCGGCGTTATAACCTCCGTACGACGCTCCCATTATTGCCCGCGCCTCGGGCGACGCATTTGTTTTATACGCCGCGTCAATATTCGGAATGAGTTCACGGGTAACATAATTGACAAATTTCATATTATTGCGGTATTCGTTGCCGCGCCTGTCATAAGACAAGTTGTTCGGATCGCGGGGATCGAGAAAAACAACAATGAGCGGTTCGATGATCTCGTCGGCGATCAGGTTATCCAGCACAATGATCATTTTCCCCATGGAATCGTTCAGATAATTTTGCCCGTCTGTTACATAAACAACGGATAAATTTGACAGAGAGGCGTAATTTGCGGGCGTATAAACACGGTACTGGCATAAATAACCTAAATATGAACTATTCTTTTTAATGTTATTGCTTAAAGCTCCTTTGGCAATTTCCGCCCTGAAAATGAGTTCCGTATGTTTGTCATAATCGGGCATCCATAATTCCGAGTTTCCGTAATCTCCCACCAACGGGTGCGGATTGTGAGGGTCTGTCAGCCATTCGCTTCCGTTGCGGACAATCTTATATTCACACCTTGTATCCGCCGGAAACTCTTTTTCCAATATCCAGATATCGCTTACGCCAAGAAGATTACCGGGGTCGGCATTCATATCCCAATTATTGAACATCCCCGCAAAATTTATTTTACTTGCCGCGCCGCGGTATAAAAACGCTACTCTTTTATCTATGGCAAACGGAAAATTCTCCGTGGCTATGAGTTCATTCCAGAATTGGTCTAATTGTGCGCTGCTGTCGGAAGAGCTCGTTAAATTGGTTAGCCTGGCAATAAAAGCATCGTAGTCGGTAAAATAGGGGGGAAGGGGTAACGAATCGTTGGCAATCTCAAATACGTCGTCGCTTTTATCATAAATATTTATATCCGATGCGTCCGATATTCTGATTTTGGAACGATCCGAAACGAGTTCGGGTAAATACCAGGTATAACTGCCGCTGCCCGCATCAGCGTCGTCGGTTATTTTCTTCCATACCTTTCCGTTTTCGCTTGTATATTCGATTTTAAGATATGAAATATTAACGCTGTTCCAGGTAATTTCCGTTTCCCTTGTATTTGAAAACAGTTCTCCTCCGTTGGGCGACAGCAGCGTGAGTTCTTTTCCGTTCAGGTTTGGTTTTAATCCGATCAGAATTTTGAGGTCGTAGGCGTGATCGGCGAACTCGTTCACATCATAAAAATAATCATAATCGCCGTAATTGTATCTCAGGTGAAATTCGCCGTCGGCGTTGTATCCGTCGCAAATATACCAATGCCCGGCAATACAATTTCCTTCATGCCATTCGCCGCAAATATCCAGACTCATTCCGCCCACCAAAATAACCCTGCCTTGATCGATCTCGTTTTTTAACAGTGCGGTCCATTCCGCCTTGGTGTAATCAAATCTGCTAACAGCCTGAGCCTCGGTAAAATTAAAATAATGACTCATTGCATAAGCCATATTTTCTATGTTCGTTCCGCTGCCCCAATAGTCATGCATAGAAGTGGCGGCATGATACACCAGGGTGGCAACATCCGCATATTCGGCTTCGGAGCTGCCGTAAGGCAGATAGTCCGGCATATTGTCATAATTGTAGGTTGTCCCCCCGAAATTTGCCGACCAGCTATATCCGCCCACATCGGTAAACGTCAGTTCATCGTTGCCGACGATCGGGAATTCCCAGTAATGTAAAATTTTGGCTATGGCTGTATGTCCGCAGGCGTTGCCGACGCGACCGTTTATTCCGTCCGAAGCTTCGGGAAAGTAGGCGTTATAGGGCCATTTGTAATTTTGCCAGATATTCGTCACCAGCGGTCCCACCGGGTGCAGAATATCCGAAACCGTAAATACTTTTTCGCTTACGTCATTAAAAGCCGAATTATTTGAATCGGATATTCTTATTTTATATTGTTCCGAAGGCGCGGCGTTCACATTCCAGCTATAAGAATGGGTATTTGCCGGAATGTCTGAAGCAACCGTATTCCAGACGTTTCCGTTATCGGCGCTGTATTCGATATTAATATAATCAAAACCGCTGCTCTCCCATTCGATATTAAAGGTCTTACCGCTGATAAGAAAATTTCCGCCGTTTGGATTTACAAGGGCAATATATCCGTCGGCGTAAGAGATTGTTTCGGCAGATAACAAAAGCTCGCCCCATAACGACGGATCTTTGTAATAATTACTGTTGCCGTTCCAAAGCAATTGTCCGTCGCAGTAACCGCCGTTGTCGTCGTCATTGACCGCCATATCAAACCCGATTTTATTTCCGGCTGCCGGGGTAATGCTAAAATTATTCCACGGTATGGCAAATTCCATTGAATAGCCGTCCCCCGTTAAAGCCCACCCGTGCTTTACATCTTCATTGTATCCTTCTTTTTCCTGTATCCAGTAGCTGTTATAGGTTTTGATAAACTGCCTGTCGTGTGAATCGAAACTACTTCCCTTGTTATTGTTGCCGTTAATGCAAATTTCAACTCCGTCGTTATGCCAGGCTACTCTTCCGTCATTAACGAGATTGGCATCGGTAACCTTTACGCCGACGTACAAATAATTTTCATCCCAAAGAACGCCAAAATACGCCGTATTATCGGTAGAGCCGGAACTTACCAGGGAGATTTGATTCGTAATTTCCCAGATCGATTCCTCTAACGTACCGTCAACAGCCACCGGAGAAAGCGCTTTTTTTGCCGTAACGGATTCTGCTAACGAAAATTCACACAAAATCAATAAAACGGTTATAAGATTCAGATAATATTTTGAATGTTTCATGTTCCCTCTGATATTTTAATTTTCATAGCATTCGATTTTAATTATAACCCGAACTGCGCTTATTTCTTTTTGGGTTTCAAAATTGTTTTAAGCCGTTTGGCGATATCTTGCTCGTCTTCTCTGAATATCAACGTGATTTTTGGATACTCCTGCAGGTTACCAAAAATATCGAGCCGCCACTCATAATCATCTTTTATCTTTAAGCTTACATTTTCAGCAACGCCGAAGACTGTTTTGGAAAGCGGCTTTTTTTTGTTTTTAATATTTACGCGCTCAAGATTTACTTCTTTTATGTTCTTTTTTTGATAGGTGACCATATTGCCGTTATCAACCCAGATTAAAGAACAAAAATCACCGGAATAGATAAACAACTCTCCGTTAAAGAAACTATGGTAATTTGCCTGTAGCAAAGAGGAGACAAAATCCGCGATTTTAATTCCGTAATCCCGGCGGTCGTCAAAATAATCGGCGCGGGCTTTTTTTTCGCGGTTTGCGGCAAAGAGGATAAAAGCAGAGACGATGCTAAAGAGGGCAAGACTCAACATCGCTTCTAAAAGAAGGTTTTGTCGGTATAAATAGAGAATGATAAAAACCGAAACCGAAGCGCCGACGGCTATCAATCTCAGTCTTTTTTTACGGGCGGCTGCTTTTTTCCATTTGGATAAATACGTTTTGTTCGTATCCGTTTCCAGATAGCCAATGAATGATGAAAAACCGGAAATATTCGTAAAACCCGGCATTTGTTCAATCGATTTGATTTCTCTGGCAACAACGTTTTCCATAAAAAATCCTTTAACAGTTTTTGCCGTCTGCGGCGTTGGATTTCCTTTAATTGATCTTAAATATTTAAGCGGGGAAACGTTAACACAAATCGATCAAATATTATAACAGATCGTGCAAAATACTTATTTAATCAGATCGGAGGGCAGTTTTCCGAATTCTTTCTGAAAACATTTGGTAAAATAAGGCAGGCTGTTAAATCCGCAGGCAAAAGCCGCTTCGGATACGTTGGCACCTTCTTCGATAATACTTTTTGCAGCTTTCTGAAGGCGAAAAGAGCGGATAAATTCGTTAGGGGATTTATTAAACAAGACCGTCATTTTTCTTCTTAGCTGGCTGGGACTCATGCCGTTTGCCGAGCTGAAAAATTCAACGTTAAATTCCGGATGGGTGTAATTTTTTTCCACAATATCATAAACCCGTTCAATAAACTGTTTGTCAAATTTGGTCAGCCCGTTTAGTATTTTTATTTTAGTCGAGCCGGAAGCAAGAAGAGAATCGGATATCTTCGACCAGATTCTTTTTCGCAAGTCAATTAAATTACGTATTCGCGTAATCAATTCTTTTGAATTGAAGGGTTTTGTAATATAATCGTCCGCGCCTATTTCCAGCCCTTCAATTTTATCATCCAGCGCGACTTTTGCCGTAAGCAATATAACCGGAATATGGCTGGTAATTTCACTTGATCTTATTTGTCTGCAAACTTCAAAGCCGTCCATCGCCGGCATCATCACGTCACTTAAAACAAGATCGGGCATGACCTCTTTTGTTTTTTCAATTCCCTGTAGTCCGTTTGCGCAGGTTACCACCTGAAAATCCTCTTCCAGACTTTGAAGAATGAAATTTCTCATATCGGAATTATCTTCAATTAACAGCACCAGCGATTTGCTTTGTCTTAAAAGCTGAGGATTGACGGTATTTTCCGCACTATTTAGGAAGTCGGGCGGGTAAGCGTCCGCTTCAATAGCCGGGTCGATTATTTCATCAACATAATAAATATCGTCTTCGGTGGGCAGTTTAACGCTGAATGTTGTTCCTTCTCCAGCCAGACTTTTTACGGTTATGTTGCCGTTATGTAATTCCACCAATTCTTTGGTCAGCGCCAAACCGATTCCGCTGCCGCCGTTTTCTTGGGCGTACTTTCTATCCACCTGAAAAAAACGGTTGAATATATATTTTATCTGATCCGCCGGGATACCGATTCCGTCGTCCCGGATTGAAATAAGCAGGTATTTGTCCCGAACCTCAACGCTTGCCCAAACCTTTCCTCCGGTTTTTGTAAATTTTAAGGCGTTGGAGAGCAGATTGAAAATAATTTTTTGCAGCTTGTCGGAGTCAAAATACATCTCTTTACGCTGCGTTTTTATCTCTATTTCATAGTTGATCTGTTTAAGTTTAGCAGCCGATTCGAATGACGCGAAGCAGCCTTTAATAAAAGGGATTACGTTTTTTTTCTGTACCTGCAGCTTCATACTGCGGGCTTCAAGTTTGGAGAGGTCTAAAATCTGATTTATTAATTGCAGCAGCCGGCGGGCATTTCTTCCGACCATTCCAAGAATTTTCTCGGCGCCGGAATCGTTTAACTGCATTTTCAGTTTTTCCACCGGTTCGATAATTAAAGTGAGCGGTGTGCGGAATTCATGAGATATGTTTGTAAAGAAGGCGGATTTTACTTTGTCAGCCTCCATCAGTTTATCCGCTTCAAGCCGGTTTAGTTTAGCCTCGTTTTGCAACTTTAATTTATTCAGTTCATATTTTCTTACCCGCAGATAGATTGATATTATTATTAACGCATAAATCAAATACGCCCACCAGGTTTTCCACCAGGGAGGCTGGATTACAAAACGGACGGTTTTTCCCGTTTCATTCCACAAACCGTCGTTGTTCGACGCTTTGATCATAAATTGATATCTACCGGGATCAAGATTTGTATAGGTAACTTCTCTTTTGTTTCCCAGCATAATCCAGTTATCGTTAAACCCTTCCAGTTTGTATGCGTACTGATTGGATTGGGGGTGGACAAAATTAAGCGCGGAAAATTCGAACGAAAAGACATTGTCAGAATGTTTTAAGGTTATTTCATCCGTAAAAGCGATATCCGTATTCAGACGGTATTCCTTATTGAACACTTTAAAAGAAGTAATGGCAACGGGCGGCAGGTATTTATTTTGTTGAAAATTACGGGGGCGAAAAGATATTAACCCTTTTTTAGTTCCGAAGAACATTTCACCGTCGGGCGCTTTCCAGGCGGCGTTGGGTACAAAACAATTAGAGGGCAATCCGTCGTTAACCGTAAAATTGGAGAATGTTTGCCGGCGTTTGTCAAATCGCGACAATCCCAGTTCCGTTCCTAACCACAAAAAGCCGTCTTCTTCTTCCAGAATTGAAAACACATTATTCGATAACAAGCCTTGTTCTTTTTTGAAAGAGGTAAATTTTTTAGTTACCGGATCAAAGCGCTTTAAACCGTCCGCCTGCGAGCCCAACCAGAATATACCGTCCTTATCTTCATGCATGGTCCAAAAATGGTTTTCTTCCGTAATTTCAAAATCTCTGTCCAGATAAATTTCGAATTCATTTTTTTCTTTATTTAATAATCCCAGCCCTTCCCAGGTTGTTACCCAGATATTATTGTTTCGATCGATTAAAAAATCTTCGATGGAAAATCCGAGCATTATAAAAGTGTTGCCATAAGGTTTTACTTTATGGTAAGCGGCTTTAAGCGTTTTGGGATTATAGTAAATCAGATATTCCTGAGAAGCGATAATCAGATTGCCTTCTTTGTCCTCGCCGATAGCGTTTACTTTTTTAATATCGAGGGGTGCGTCCGGAAATTTAATTTTAGTGAATAGTCCGGTTTTTCTGTCAAAAAGAGAAACCCCGTTTTCTTTACCGAGCCAAAGATTTTTTCGGGAATCGAGAAAAATTGTAAATATTTTATTATTAAGGTCGGAAAATTTTTTGACCGTATCTTCCTGATAACGGGTGAATTTTTTTTCCTTAAAACTATATTTATTTAAACCGCCGCCGTCCGTGGCTATCCATAAATCTCCGTTCTCATCCTTTAGCGCTTTAGTGACTATTTCGTTACTAAGGCTGTTACTATTATTTGATTCCTTTTTGTAGATATTTATTTTTTTACCGGTGGGATGATAAATCCAAACGCCTTCCAGCCAATTCGAAATCCAAAGCGATCCCGCTCTGTCTTTATAGATTTTGCCCATATACACATTCCGGCGCGCTTCGTTTTTTCTGGTATTGTTGGTAATATATTTAATTTCCCGGGTTTTGGGTTCTATGATCACTATTTTATTACCGTTCGTTGTTACCCAGATGTACCCGTCTCCGCTCTGACAGATATCTTTGATATGCAGCGCCTGGGAATCATCCCTATCCTCTTTTAACTGCTTTATTTTTTCAAAGGACTTTGCGGCGCGGTCAAATATAAATAAGCCGTCGTCGGTTCCCGCCCATACGTTTCCGTCTGAATCGATACACACGGCATTAATTTTATTAGCCGGATCGGATATCTTGCTTTTTATCAAATAATTTTGCGAACGCTCGGTTATCGGATTAAAAACCGACAGACCGCTTCCGGTGCCTAATATCAGGTTACCCCGGTCATCCCCGGCAATTGAATTAACCGAGACCTGACTGATGCCGTTAACATTTATCATATTATTTTTTTCGGCAATAACCGAGTTTTCTTCTTCCGGAGTAATAACAAAAAGCTGGATTCCCCAGTCTTCGGGACGATCGGGACGCTTACTGTTCCAGACGCCAAAGGAGTGGCTTCGGTCGGAAATGAATTTAAGGCTGTATTTTCCCGCCGGAAGCTCGATCACATCGATCAGTGTGTGATTTTTACTATGCCCTCCGGCAAGAAAAGTTTGTCTGTTTTGAACAGTCCATATTGTTTTTCCTTTGCTATTCTCGATCCAGCCAAAATCGAAAGCCTGATCGTAAGTGATTTCACCGACGTAATAGACAAGGGTTTTTGTCCGTTTCTTTAATTCAAAAAAGGCGGAAAGCTTTTTATTATTGGTTACTTCTTTTATAGCAGCAACGGTCTTACCGGTTTCCTTCAGATTCGTAATAATCTTAAATATTCGCTTATTATATTTTTCACCGCTAGCGAAATAATTTTTAAATTTATTTTGTTCGGGAAGGAATTTAGCCAAACCGTACCAGGTGCCCGCCCAAAGGTTATCGTTCTTATCTACGAAAAGATCGGAAATCTTGCTATACGAAAGGCTTGTTGAATCGTTTAAAATATTAAAATAGCGAATACTTTTTCCGGTTCTTTTGTCAAATTTATTCAGCCCGTCATAGGTGCCTATCCATAAATAGCCGCTTTTATCTTCCGCCATACTAAAAACCAGGTCGTTGGAAAGAGACGTTGTATCATTCTTATATTTTCTGTAGTTTTTAAAGCGGTAACCGTCATATCTGTCCAAACCGGCATTGGAGCCGAACCAGAGGAATCCGTCGCTATCCTGAAAAATACAAAAAACAACATTGCTGGAAAGACCCTGTTCAATGGTCAAACGGTCAAATTGCGGAGATGAGCTCTGGGCGTAAACTTTTGGCAAGAAGAAAAAGATTGAGACAAGCAGTAATAATAAAATTACGTTTTTCAGAAAATACAAATTTTTACAAGGTCGATTAAATTTAAAAATCATCTTATTTTTGAATATTTAGTGTCACTGATTTTCCCTACAGTTTAAGATAGTCTAAATTCAGGATAAAAACCACTTCCCTTTATTCCGGGTAACGATTAATTGTTTATCGTCACAAAAAAGAGGTTCTTTTAAGCTTTGAGCGGGTAATATCTATCGAAAAAAAGTTTTACTTTAGTTTGGCAGGACAGGAAGGTTGCGGTTGAGCAAGAATTTACAAAAACATTTTTGAGCGCATAATCTCCGTCTCAATAAAAAGACCGCTTTCTTTTTAGTATAATCACAGCGCACAAACAAATCAAAAAAATAGATGAGTCCGCTCTAAAAACCGTGTTCTGTCATTTCGAACGGAGAGAGAAATCTTTTAACTCTGACAAAACAAAAGATTTCTCTTCGCTACGCTCATCGAAATGACAAATACAGACCTTTTTAGAGTGGATGCATAGATATTTGATGAATACAGTTCTTCAAAACACAATAATTGATCTTACAGTC
>JAADIP010000013.1:0-3194 GCA_013151275.1 Calditrichota bacterium
AGGAAAATTACTTCTGTTTTTTAACTGCGTCTCAAAAAAAATGGCATTTTGTTACTCGTTACTTGTCACTTTATTACTCATCACGCATTACGCGTCACGCATCACGACCTTGTTAATTATCGATTTATTCTGAATTTAAGACCCCCCTTTTAATTTCCCCCCTTCGAAGGGGGGAACGCCGAAGGCAAGGGGGGTTTTTAATCAAGCCGTGCAGTCGCTTAATGATCGAGCAAATTCGTTAAGCGTTGCCGGTTACCAGTCACTCTCCGCTCCCTGAGCATGTCTTGATACTCTGTCACTCGTTACGAATCACGAAATTCGTTAAGGGTGTAAGGGTTAAGGGTTAAGCGGCTTCCCCTGCGTCTGGTTACCTGTAGCTGGTCACTCTCCGCTCCCTGAGCCTGTCGAAGGGAGCCTGTCGTGTTACTCTGTTACTCTGTTACTCTGTCACTTTGTCACTCGTTACGCGTCACGCATTACGCATCACGACCCTGTCACTCGTCACTCCTTTATCCCTTAAACAACTCTTCCAATACTTCCTGCCCGGTTTGCAGCGTGCGCTCAAGGTCGCTCTCGGAATGGGCGTCGGAAATGAACATTGCTTCGAACTGCGAGGGAGCCAGGTAAACGCCCTTTTGAAGCATTCGTGCAAAATACCCGGCAAACAGCTTGGTATCGGATTCCACGGCTTCCTTAAAATTTGTAACGCCGCCCGGTTTAAAAAACAAACAGCCCATGGAGTTCACGTAATTCAGGCTCAAAGGCAAATCGGACTGCACGATAAACTTTTGCAGTTGTTCAAAAAACCGATTGGCTTTCCGGTTAAGCTCGTCAAAGAATCCGGGTTCGGAAATAATTTCAAGCGTTTTCAATCCCGCCGCCATGGCTAAGGGATTTCCGGAGAGCGTGCCCGCCTGATAAACGGGACCCGAAGGCGCAATCTTTTCCATAATCTCCCTCTTTCCGCCATAAGCCGCGGCTGGCAATCCTCCGCCGATCACCTTGCCCATGGTGGTCAAATCGGGAGTAATCCCGTAAAGCGTTTGCGCTCCGCCGGGATGCACTCTAAAGCCGGTCATCACTTCGTCAAAAATCAAGAGAGCGCCGTATTTATCGCACAGTTGACGCAGACCCTTTAAAAAGTCTTTTGCCGGCGGAACCACGCCCATGTTTCCGGCGATCGGCTCAACAATGACCGCTGAAATCTGATTGGGGGCTTTTTCAAACAACTGCTCGACCGAATCCAGATTATTGAATTCAGCCGTCAGGGTGTCGGCGGCAACCGAATCGGGAACGCCGGGACTGTTTGGTTTGCCGAAGGTTAAGGCGCCGGAACCCGCCTTAATTAAAAAGCTGTCGCCGTGCCCGTGATAGCAGCCCTCAAATTTGATGATTTTATCGCGTCCGGTAAATCCGCGCGCCAGACGGATGGCGCTCATGGTGGCTTCGGTTCCCGAGTTGACCATGCGCACCATTTCCACGGACGGAACCATTTCAATGATTTTCTCGGCGATCCGCACTTCCAATTCCGTGGGAGCGCCAAAACTTGTTCCAAGCTCAACGGTCTCCTGAAGCGTTTTAACCACTTCCGGATGCGCGTGCCCCAAAATCAACGGACCCCACGATCCCACGTAGTCGATGTACTCGTTTCCGTCAACGTCTTTAATTTTACACCCCTTACCCGAAGCAATAAACACGGGATCGAGGTTTACGCTGCGAAAAGCCCGCACCGGAGAATTGACTCCGCCGGGCATCAATTGGCTGGCTTTTTTGAACAGTTCCAAACTTTTACTCATGCGATTATTTTTCTCCTTTTATTGTCAAAGAATCAAAACTAACCAAAATTATTTACGCTTTAAAACGGCTGTTTTGAATTTGCGATCTGAATTCCGTAAAAAAACGATTCCGCCGTCCGAAGGTTTGACGGTTATTCCGTCTCCTTCAGCCAGCGCGCCGCGTCTTTGGCAAAATAGGTCAAAATCAGATCGGCGCCCGCCCGTTTGATGGAGGTTAACATCTCCAGAGCGATCTTCTTTTCATCGATCCAGCCCATTTTGGCTGCCGCTTTGACCATGGAAAATTCGCCGCTGACATTGTAAGCCGCCACCGGCAAATCGATGCGTTCTTTTACCCGGCAGATGATGTCCAGATAAGCCAGGGCGGGTTTAACCATGATGATATCGGCGCCTTCTTCCACATCGAGATCGACTTCGTACAGAGCTTCGCGGGCGTTAGCCGGATCCATCTGATAGGCTCGGCGATCGCCGAACTGCGGGGCGGATTCGGCGGCGTCGCGGAAAGGACCGTAAAAAGCCGAAGAATATTTGGCGGCGTAGCTCATGATCGGTATTTTCTCGAAACCGTTATCATCCAGAGCCTCGCGAATGGCTCCCACCATTCCGTCCATCATTCCCGAAGGAGCAACCATATCTGCTCCGGCGCGCGCATGCGTAATCGCCTGTTCGCCCAGCATTTTTAGTGTGGAATCGTTATCCACATCGCCGTCGATTATGGCGCCGCAATGACCGTGATCGGTGTATTCGCAAAAACAAATATCCGTGATCACGTACATTTCCGGAACACCGTCTTTAATCGCCCGCACCGCCCTTTGAATTATTCCGTCGTCGCTTGTGGCGTCGCTTCCGCGATCGTCTTTGTGTTCGGGAATACCAAACAGAATAATCGCCGGCACGCCCAGCTTTTGCACCTCTTTTACTTCTTCAACCAGCAAATCGATTGAAAACTGATAATTGCCGGGCATGGAATTGATGGGATTTTTAATCTGCTTTCCTTCGGTTACAAACATGGGAAAAATCAAATCGTTAACCGAGAGTTGAGTTTCGCGAACCATGCGCCGGATATTTTCGTTCCGACGAAGTCTCCGGGGACGATAATAAGGAGTAAACATAGCTATTACCCTTCTTTTATTATTTCTGCAACATTTCTTTTACCGTTTCATGCGCGCTTAACACGCTGTCTCCGATGCTGATCCCCCTGCGGAAATTTCCCGCAAAGAACAGCCCGGGGAATTGCCGTTCCAACTGATCGAAAAGCGTTGTCACCTTTTTATATCCCAGGGTGTATTGGGGAATGGCTTTTTCCCATTTGCGGATTCTGACGAACATGGGATCGCCTTTTAAGCCGACAAGATCGTTGAGATCGTTAAACACCAGTTGTTCCAGTTCGGAATCGCT
>JAADIP010000013.1:3238-4823 GCA_013151275.1 Calditrichota bacterium
GTAAAGGCGACGGCGCCTTCCGGCGATCTGCCCGGGAAAATGGTTGAACTGAAAATCGAGCCGAGAATCTGCTTTTTCTCTATTTCGGGAACCAGAAAGCCGAACCCGGCGAGATCGTGGACGACGTTTTCCTTCTTAAATCCCATAAAGACCACAGCCACGGGAGGGTAATTAACTTCGGCAAGCAAATCAGCCCGTTCTTTAATGAGGGGTCGTAAAAGTTCGCTCTGGGAATAGGTGGGCGCGGAAAGAACCACCTGATCGAAGGTCTGCTCTTCCTGTATTCCGTCTTTAACGTAAGTTAATTTGAATCCCTGCGCCAAAGGCGTTAAAGCCAGCGCTTCGGAATTCAAACGGATTTTATTCTGAAGATGAGAAGAAAGCGCCTGAGGAAAAACCTGCATGCCGTCCAAAAAAGAAAACATCTTAGCCCGGTCTTTTGCCACTTCTTTTCTTTTTTTCCGCTCGCGCGCCCCTTTAATAGTTCCTTTGATAAAGCTGCCGTATTTTTGTTCCAGGGCGTACAATTTGGGAAAAGCGGCGGGAGTGCTCAGTTGCTCGGGATCTCCGGCGTAAACTCCGGCTACAAACGGATTGATGGCGTAATGCAAAAATTCTTCGCCCAGCCGGTAACGGACAAAATCCGCCAGAGAAATATCTTCGCCCTGAGTGGGGGGAATAAAGGGCTCTTTTAACAATCGCAGTTTTGCCTTCCATGAAAACAGTTTTGTTTTGATGAATGCCGGCGGAGACATGGGCAAGGCGTGCAAAACCCCGTCACGTACCACAAATCGTTTGTTGCTCAATTCATTGGCGTAAACCTTTTGCTTCTGCAAGCCCAGCTCATCCACCAGATTGCGTAATTCTTCCGAAGTCTCCAGAGTGCTGTTCGGTCCCAGATCGATTAAAAAGCCGTCTTTTTTTTCGGTGACAATGGAACCGCCGACGTGATTGTTTTTCTCAAAAACCTGCACCTGGCATCCCGACTTTTGCAGAAGGTAAGCGGTTGTTAATCCGGAAATTCCGGCGCCGATGATTGCAACTTTTTTTGGACTCATTTAAGCGCTCGCCTTTTTTTACATTCTACCCGATTTGTTTTCAGTCAATGTTTTAACCCGGACATGGGAAAACAGCCGTCGATTTTTCTTTGCTTTAAAAACAAAATCCGATATCCGTCGTCATCTTCCCAATAATCAAAATTAAAAACCTTTATTAAAAACAATTAGTCATCTCTCAATTTTTCTATTACAGCAAAATAACTATTCTCTGCTGCGCAATCAGCGTAATCAGCTTAATCTGCGGTCTAATCTGTGGTCAAAATATAACCACCAAGCACACCAAGAATTCACAAAGCCCACAGAGAGTAAATTAAATTTAAAATTGCAATCGACACAAATTCACTTAATTAAAACAAAAAATCAAAGAACCTCAGTTTAATCTGCGCAATCAGCGTAATCTGTGTTCATCTGCGGTCCGTAATCAGCGCCATCAGTGTTAATCTGCGGTCCAATCTGCGGTCAATATTACCATTTTTCGGCAATCCGTTCAACCACAATTTGTTTTAACGCCTCAATAAAAGAAGGGC
>JAADIP010000214.1 GCA_013151275.1 Calditrichota bacterium
ATAAACTTAGAAAATTGAACATTTTTTTATCACTATCATTTACATAATTAATATAACAAATTATATGCCGAATATTAATTTTTTTTCACAAAATCAAAAAAAAACTGCTAATTTCCATAAAAACAACTCATAATATAATTTTATCCGAGAGACGGATAATCTCAAAAATATATTTTGGGTGATTTCACCCATTTATTTTGGGTCATATCACCCAAAATAAATCAACTTTCAGGATATATTAAACTTTTTCATCTTATAGCGCAAAGTATCGCGGGTAATTCCCATCAGTTTTGCAGCCCGTGTTTTATTGTAATTCACCTTATATAAAACAAGCTCAATAATTCGTTTTTCCAAATCATACAATGAGAAACCATCATCGGGAATATCCAGCCACATCTCCACATCTTTTATATTCGCCGGCGGACGCAATTCCTGAAGTTCAAAAGGCAGTGAATCTTTCTGAATGTATTCATTGTTTTCCAGAATAATTGCCCGTTCAATAACATTGATCAGCTCTCGAACGTTACCGGGCCAGTCGTATTGTTGTAATATTTTTTTACTTTCTTCGGTCATTCCCTTAATGGGTTTCCCGAATTTCTTGGCAAGATAGCGAATGAAATGGTCGATCAGTAAAGGTATATCTTCTCTTCGTTCCCTTAAAGACGGTAATTTTACCTGAAAAACTTTTAACCTGTATAAAAGGTCTAACCTGAACCTGCCTTCCTTTACAGCCGCTTCAAGATCGCGATTGGTAGCCGCAATAATTCGAACGTCCACCTCAATATTCTCCGTTCCTCCGACGCGTCTGAAAGTTTTGTATTCCAGAACCGTTAAAAGTTTTGTTTGAATATTGGGCGGCATTTCACCGATTTCATTCAAAAAAACTGTTCCGCCGTGGGCAATTTCCAACAAGCCTTTTTTTAATTTATGCGCTCCGGTAAAGGCTCCACGTTCATGACCGAACAGTTCGGATTCTAACAAATTTTCCGGTAAGGTCGCGCAGTTAATAGCCACAAACGGGCGTTTTTTGCGGGAACTCTCATTATGGATGGCGTGGGCAAAAACATCCTTACCGGTGCCGCTCTCGCCGAGGAGAAGCACCGTAGTGGCTTCTGACTGGGCAATACGTTTGGAAAGCTGAATAGCCTTGTGCATTGCCGGGGAATTTCCGATAATGTGACTGAAAGTAATGTCGGAGGGTTTTTCGCGTCTTAATAAATTGACCTCATTAACAAGGTCGATTTTCTCCTGAATTCCCTGCAGGATAATTCGGATTTCATCAAAATTAAAGGGTTTATTAATATACTCATACGCGCCCGCCTTCATTGCTTCTACGGCTGTGTCAATGGAGCCAAAAGCCGTCATGAAGATCACAAACACGTCTTCTCTGAGATTCTTTATTTTTTTCAGTACTTCCAGCCCTTGTATGCCGGGCAGCTTGTTATCCAAAAAAACAATATCGTGATAATCTTTCTGGAACAGTTCAATCCCTTCTTCTCCGGTCTCAGCCGTAAAAACCGCAAAATCTTCGCTGCTAAATTCCTTTTTAAAAGACCAGCCGATCAATTTTTCGTCATCGATAACAAGTATTTTAATTCGTGACAAGAGCTATTTCTCCCTGTTTCAGGTCTTTTTTCAAAGCCGAAGGATGCACGGGCAAATCAATAATAAATTTTGTTCCCTCTCCTTCGATACTTTCCACGGTAATTACGCCCTGATGCTGCTCGATAATGCGTTGGCTTATTGCCAAGCCAAGACCTGTTCCTTTACTTCGCGTCGTAAAAAAAGGCTTGAATATTCTGTCCAGGTTTTCCTTTGAAATCCCTTTCCCGTTGTCTTTAATAGTAATTTTGATTAAGTCCTCACTTTCCATGTATCGCGTTCTGACCTCGATTACTCCGACCCGATCGTCGGGAATTGCTTGCTGGGCATTTTGTAACAGATTGGTCAGTACGTTCTCTATCTGTTTTCTGTCGATATTGATTAAAGGAAGATCAAAATCCAAATTCATATAAAACTCGATTTTGTGTTTGGATATTTGATTTTTATGGAAGAATACCGTTTGCCTTACCAGATCGTTGATATTTTCTTTATTCAGCTTTAACTCGACGGGGCGGGCAAACTGCAGCAAATCGTTGATCGCTTTATTTACCCGATCTCCCTGACGGCGTATTTCCTGTAAAACGAGCTTATATTCAGGATCCGAAATTTCGCGGGCAATTACTTCGATCGCATTGGTAATACCTGTCAGCGGATTTTTGATTTCGTGCGCCAGGCTGGCTGCCATTTCTCCGACGCTTGCTAATTTGCGGGCATTCTGCAGCTTATTCTGATTACAAATATTCAGTTCTATCTGCATATCGTAAATCTTATCTATCATTTGATTAAAACGATCGGCTAATCTGCCAAGCTCTTCCGAGTCCTCAATTTTAACCCGTTTCGTCAAATCTCCTTCGCCTATTTCCTTAATTGTCTTATCAAACTTTTTCAATCCCTTGTTAATTGACCGGTAATGTAAAACGCGCATTGCGGAAAGAATCAACAAAATCAAAACCACGGCAAAAACACGCCCGAAGTTAAGCACAATGCTCGAATTCTTTTCCAGATTTTGTAAATTAAAATCGATTACCACAAAGCCGAGATGCTTTTTATTCTTATCGTGGCAGCTGTAACAGGACGGATTATTATTGATGGGGACAACTCCGCGATAAAGATGTTTTTGTTTGTCAAGAGGGATAATTTTGAAAGAATCGCTATTATCATATTTATCACTCTTTTTATAGCCCTTAAATTCGTATTCGTTTTTTATGTTTAAGGGCGTGTAAACCAGATTTCCGGCGTTATCAAACAAATATGCGTTCGACACATTGTTTTCACGGGCAATGTTATCCAGCAAAGGAAAAAGAATTTTTCCGCCTTCTTCTCGTAAATTATAAACATAATTCTCACGAAAAATGGAAAAGAGCACCTTCATGTCATCAAAATAATTAGCCTGCATCTTTTTCAGGAGATAAGAATTAAAAAAGTGAAAACTGACAAAACTTATTGACAGCACAACTACAACAACAGTAATGACCACTTTGTAACGAAATTTAATTCTTTTCATGGCTAATTTTTAATACTTTTTAGGCCTATGTTCTTTCCCATGACATCTTAAATAGCATGCTCCGGATTGATAACCCCTGTCCACAAACTTTAATTCTCCTTTTGAATTCGGAGAAACGATGTCTAAATTAAAATTGATTAAATGCGTGTTATTTGTGCTATTCCCCTGATTACTGCTAATTCCGTGCGGATCGTGACAAGTGGCGCAGGGAGCGTCTTCGCCCACGATGTGCTTACGGTGAACGTCTTTACAATATCTTGACATGGAGCTATTGATGATTTTATTACGATCGTGGCATTGGTAGCACAGCTCGTAAGCCTGATACGATTCTTTGGTATAATCCGCTGTTTCGTAGCGATATTTTAACAACTGCTGATAGTTTGAGCCATGCGGTCCCGCCGGCGAATTACTCCCGTCGCTGGCATGGCAATCCGTACAATAAATAATACTCGATTCGGTAAGCGGCGAAATTAAGCTGGGCACATTGGTATTCTGCCCCGGAGCCTCAATCGGATGAAAAGACGGATTATTGGGATCGAATTCCAGACGAACGTTGGTCTGCTGAATCTGGCGCGTATAAGGGCTGCCCGGCTTGTCGGGGCTGTCGGCATGACAACGATAGCAGATTTCATATTGATAGCGGACCGGGTCAACCGGATTCCCGTTTGAATCGACTCCTTTAACTCCCTGGATGCTCCCGCTGACATCCGGCGGATTTGAAGATCGGTTTTGAGCCTGATGCGGATTGTGGCAATCGGTACACTCTACATGTCTGACCTGAGAAACGGCGCTCTCCTGAGGATCGTGCACCTGAGAATACTTGTAAACGTCATGGCGATAGGGCTTACTAAGCTGCGATTCGATATTCTTTGAAGCCACATTGCCGTTGTGACAAACCAGGCAATTGTCTTCTTCCGCAACCTGATTTACAAGAAATTCATGTCCGCTGGCGTTATGAGGATTATGGCAATTTTCGCAGGCGTTATCCGAGACGGTCGTATAATCGGTATGATACCAGGGATCGCTTCCGGCGCCGTTCCACTGAGCCGTGGATACACTGTGGCTGCTTTGCGACCAGCCGTTTTTTTGATGACAATAAAGACAGAGATCGGAACTGCGATTTGTGGCGACCAAAAATTTTCCGTACAAATCTTTATGAGGATCGTGGCAGGATGTGCACTGCAGCCGATCGTTCTCCAAATAAACCGGACCGTTCAGAGTAGCGGGATCCACCAGCTCGGGATCCGCCGAACTAAGATTTTGATCGTAAGTAAAGGAAATAGGGTGATCGTCGGACAGATCGGTGCCTAAATTTGTCTCTCCGGGAGGCATGGTGGTAACTCCGCCGCTCATGACAATATCTTGCGTGCGGCTGATTACGCTGCCCAAGGCTATTGTACCGTCGTGACAAGATAAACATAAAATGGACGAACCGTCCGGCTGTCCGGGGGTGGCTTGAATTGTGGAACTATTATAAAGCGTGTAGTTTGTTCCGGGGTCTTCCCGATTCCATAACGGCGCCACCGGTCTGGAATTATGCGGCGTATGACAAAAAATACAAATTTCCGTCTCGCTTTCCGCTTTAACCGTCCCTGGTCCCGAAACCGACAAATTGTGAACCGTATTTTTAATGGACTGTCCGAATGTAATCGAAGAAACTATGCCCATAATTATAAAAATGACAACAACTATTTTATTCATGACCATCCCTGCTCTTTAATTCGAATATTTGAATCCTCGAATTATAACTATCGGCAATATAGATTCGATCATTATTATCTATAAAGATATCGGTCGGCATCCAGAACTCACCGTTTCCTCTCCCTTGTTTCCCGAAATAGGTTAATAAGTTACCCTCCTGATCAAATACCTGAACAACATGAAACAGCGCATCTACCACAAAAATATGTCCCATGGAATCCGTAGCAATTCCCTTTGGTCTTGCAAAATATCCGGAAGCATCGCCGGCTTTTCCGAAAACCTGTTTCACCCGCCCGTCAAAATTCAATATTTGGACCCTGAAGTTCATTGAATCATTTACATAAATCGTGCCAAACTTATCCACCCAGACAAAAGTCGGAAAATTAAATTCTCCGGGATTTTTACCCCTTTTGCCGATTATTCGAATAATCCGTCCGTTCTTGTCCAGAATAATCAGACGATGCCGACCCGTTTCCACAATCAGAACCGCTTTTTGCGGCGGGTAGTAGGCAATACCTGTCGGGCGATTTAGCTTAAGCGTATCATTCCAGACACTAAAACGATTTTTTGCAATATCGAAAAGAAATACTTTGTTCAATCCGGAATCGGTAATAAGAACGCTATCTTCGCCGAATTTACAAATTCCGACGGCGGAATACAATTTTAAGTCCTTCGTTTTATTGACCAAACGTAATCGCTTTGTTTCCAAATCGATACGCCCTAAACTACCCGTGCCCTGATCGATAAAAAAACATTCCCTGTCAGATTTTATGAACAAGCCGTTGGGTCTTTTCAGGCGGACATTTTCCGAGCCGAAAATGAAACCCATTATCTTTTCCCCGAACGAAGCATCCGCCGAAGTTACCGTCTTGTTGGAAAGTTCGCCTATCCACTTAATGTAAAAGCTATCGTCTGCCCGCAGAACATTGCAAAGGCTGACTACGCTTAGAATAACAAACAGAACTCTTTTCATATTCTACCCCTGATTTTTTTTATATTAGTAAAAAATCGGGACTTTGCCAAACTGAAAAGGAGAAGGAATCGAAACGATTATAATTGTGTTGGGTCATTTGACCCGGTTAAATCGGCTTTTTCATCTAACCCGCCGGATGCGGGTTTAAAATGAGAAAGAAGCTTACGTCCGTTCCTTTTAAACAACAACCATTCTTTACCTCTTTAGTTTTGGCAAAAATCCGATAATTTTACATGATTTTTTGATACGTTCGATATTTTTTACGCTTTCATAAAATAATCTGAAATTTTCAGATTGCTCTTCTTCTTTCATTTTAAAGACGCGCGGAATGTTTTTAACTTTGCGTCTGTCAGCTTTAATTACAGGTGTAATTTAAAGAATTAACCCACCATCGGAAAATCTTTATTGATAAAACCGGGCGCTCACCTTCTCTTGTTTTTAAATTTGTAAACCACTAAATTGGTTTGCCTATAACAAACTAATATTCAGGAGGTTTCGTGTCTCGTTTGATGGTTTCTATTTCGGGTCTTCGCGGTGAAATAGGCAGCACCCTCACCCCCGAAGTTATTCAGAAATACACTCTTGCCTTTGCCAAATACATAAACGGCGGAAAAATTATTTTGGGTCGCGATTCCCGAGTTTCGGGACCGTTTGTTGCGGATATTGTGCGCGGCTGCCTGGTTGCCGGCGGCTGCGAGGTTATTGATATCGGCATTGTCCCGACGCCCACCGTTCAGTTGGAAATAGAACACCATAAAGCCGCCGGCGGCATTGCGATTACCGCCAGCCATAATCCGGTTCAGTGGAACGGTTTAAAATTCATGGCTTCGGACGGACGATTTTTACCGCCCGATGCGGCTCAGCAGGTCTTTTCCATGGCTGATCGCAATGAAAAAGATTTAAAATCATGGGAACAACTGGGTTCTGTTATTCAGGATGACGGCGCAATTCGACGACACGTTCAAAAAGTTTTACAAATTTCCTATCTCGATACCGAAGCCATCCGCAAACGCCGTTTTAAAGTTGTGGTTGACACGGTTAACGGCGCGGGCGGTGTTATCATTCCTCAATTGTTAAAAGAACTCGGCTGCGAGGTCATTGCAATCAATCAGGAGCCTACCGGAAAATTCGCCCACACGCCGGAACCCCTGCCCGAAAATCTGACGGAACTTTGTGAACGGGTTCGTTCGGAAAAAGCGGATTTGGGATTTGCGGTTGATCCCGATGTGGATCGCTGCGCTATTGTGGACAACGAGGGCAATCCCATAGGCGAAGAATACACGCTGGCGATTGCCGCTAAATTGGTATTTAGCAAACAGCCGGGGCGCATGGTTGTCAACATGTCCACATCGCGGGCTTCGGAGGATATTGCGAAATATTACAATTGCATGTTCGTCCGCTCTAAAGTCGGAGAGATCAACGTCGCCGAAAAGATGAAGGAGATCGACGCAATCATCGGCGGCGAGGGCAACGGCGGCGTGATTTTGCCGGAGGTTCATTTGGGACGGGACGCGCCTGTGGCTGTGGCATTGACTTTGCAGGCGCTGCTTGAGCACGGCGGCTCTTTAAAAGAATTGAAGGCTTCGCTGCCTCAATACAACATGGTAAAGAAAAAAATTAATATCGCCGGACTTGACCCCGATAAAATACTGACTGATCTGCAGGAAAAATACAAAGATAACGACATCGACACTCTGGACGGTTTAAAAATCGATTTTGAGAAAAGCTGGGTTCATTTGCGAAAATCAAACACCGAACCCATTATTCGGGTAATTGCCGAAGCGCCGACATCAAAGGAAGCCGAGGAATTGGCGGGGCGCTTTTTAAAGGAAATTACTCAAAAATCCTGATTTCATTGACAAGCGATATTTAACGAGGATACAATTGATATGTCGAGCATAACGCCGGATGTAATTGAAAAAATTATTTCTCAGGTAATTCGCGAAGCGCGGCTGGAACCGGAGGGCGCGGTTCGTCCCTTTTCTTACGACGCAGCCAACGAATTAATTTCGTTCGGCGCAAGTCGCGTCGGCGCGGTTGGACCCACCTGCCCGCCGAAGCACGAAATGACCAGGTGGATCGATCACACAATGCTGAAGCCGGACGCCACCCGGGATCAGATTGAAAAGATTTGCGACGAAGCCATTGAATACGGATTTGCTTCGGTTTGCGTAAACCCCACCTGGGTGCCTCTGGTTTACCACAAATTACGCGGACATTCGCCGCGCGTATGCACGGTTGTCGGTTTTCCGCTCGGAGCAACCTTTCCGGAAGTCAAAGCGCGCGAAACCGAATTAGCGGTCGAAAGAGGCGCAGATGAAATTGACATGGTAATAAATATCGGCGCTCTAAAATCGGGCGATTACGAACTGGTGGAACACGACATCCGTTCGGTTGTGCGAGCCGCGGGCAGACGAATAGTAAAAGTGATTATCGAAACATGCCTTTTAACCGATGACGAAAAGGTTAAAGCCTGCACTCTGGCGATGCATGCCGGAGCAAACTTTGTTAAAACATCCACCGGATTCAGCAAAGGCGGCGCAACGGTTAAAGACGTGGCTTTAATGCGTAAGGTGGTCGGTCCCAAAATGGGCGTAAAAGCCAGCGGCGGAGTGCGTTCTTACGAGGAAGCCTGTAAAATGGTGGAAGCCGGCGCCACACGCATCGGCGCCAGCGCCAGCGTGTCTATTGTCAGCAATAATCAGAATTCAGAATCAGATTATTAAACAAACTGTTGCAGTTCAGACAACCTGATTTACCATTTAAAATGACAATCGGGGTTGATTATCCCGTATTATTCTTTTGAATAAGCCCACAAAAATGTTCCGAGACCCGTTAAATAGGCAATTCCGAACAGCCACCAGGGGTAGTTTGTCGGAATTTCGCCTTTAACCACCGGGCTTGTCTGCCAGAAAAACGAGACGAGAATCAAAATCGCAGCCAGAATTTCGACAGCCCACACTTTTTTGGTGAAAACCTTTCCGTCAAATTTGTGCGGTTTTAACCAGAGTAAAATAGTCGCCGCAATAAAACCCACGCTCACAAGCGCCGGAGCCAGCCACGGTCCAACCCAGGGAGCGGGAATCAAAAACAAGATGTCCCATTCCAGCCAGGCAGAGGGCCAATTGAGCAGCACCTTCAGCCAAAAGTAATAAAACAAATCCCACACGCCAAAGATGAAAATAAAAACAATAAACCGTTCCCTGAACCGCGCCCGCAGCAACCGCGCCGCAAACCACAGCATTACCAGGGTAGAAAGTTCACGCCCCAGTTCAACAACCGCGACATTCATGGGAATAATTTTAAGCGGGAAACTGAAACCTTCGGGATAATACAATAATCGCAAATAGACTACCACAGACGCCTCAAAATAAGCCATGGCAATTCCGAATACCGCGTAATTAATCAACTGTTTCCAGGTTAAGGTTTCTCTTCTGGTCATAATCCCCCCGACAATCTGTTTAATAATCAGCCTGTTTGAATGTAATAATCTTAGGATGTAAGCTCAAAATTTTTCCGAAGAATATTGATACTTTGGATTAATAATCCTAACTTTTCCGATATCGTAAACAAACTTCAGATTCAGATATGAGCAAATTTAAGATTTTTCTTCTTTATTTTTTGGCGAACCTCTCTCTCGTCTTTGCCGGTGAATGGGCGCAAATTCAGGGCGAGTATGCGCGGATAGAATACGATTCTTCCTATTTTGAACTGGCGCAAAAACTGCTTGTCATTGCAGATCACGAAATTCCCCGCTTGGCAAAGCTGCACGGATTGGATGAAAAAGCCATTGAACAACTGCCCGAAGCGCGCATCATTTTAACCGAGCAACCGGATATTTCCAACGGTTACGCCATGGGGAAAAGTGTGGTTATTTACGCACTTTCGTCCATGTACATGTCGTTTTGGAGCGAACAATATTCGTGGTACCGTATAGTGCTCACACACGAATTAACACACTGGGTAACGTTTCAGGCGACAAGGCGTAAACTCAGTATTCTGGGCAATATTACCGGAATAACCATCCCTCGCTGGTTCTACGAGGGAATCGCTCAGTATTTTGCCGAAACCTGGAACACCTTTCGCGGCGATCTGTATTTAAAGCACGCCCTGCTTTACGGAAATTTGAATTACCGTTCATTGGGAAATCTCGCAAACGGACGATTGCTCTATGCCTCGGCAAATGCCTTCATCCGCTATCTTGCCGCTCAATACGGCGATTCTTCTTTGGTTCGGTTAATCCGTTACAAGCCCAACGCCCTGTATTACGATTTTAAAAAGGCTTTTAAAGGGGTTTACGGCAAAACTCCGGAAGAGTTATTTCCCGAATTCATCCGATCTTCCGTTCTTTATTACGGCGACTATTTATCCGAGATGCCCGTCGCCGGTTTCCCGAAGCCCCTGCCCTCTTTTATTGAACGTCCTTTGCAAATGTTCAAACTGTCCGAGAGCGATTCTCTGTATTTGGTCGCCGGAAAAGAAAAAAGCATTTACAAATTCTATTCTTTGCTTGTAATCGATAATCGCGGCAAACAAGCGAAAATCCTGAAGCGCCTGACCGACAATCTGGCGACAGATGCCGTATTGAGTCCCGACCGTCGCTATGTCGCTTTTGGAACCCCGTACATATCGCCCGAGAACGATCAGATTGCCCTTCGCTTTAAATGGCGGATTTTAGATTTAAAAACGGGCGTAGTAACCATTCTGCCCCGTCCCTTGCGCTCGCGATACGGCGCGTTTGATTACGACAATCGTTTGTATCTTGTTGAAATCAGAGCCGACGGATCGGATATCCATCGCTTTAGCGCGGACGGAAAAAGCGAATATTCATGGTTTAGCTCAAACGCCGCTATCGGTGATATTACCTTTAGTCCCGAAAACTTACTGGTTATGGAGAGCGAATTCGAAGGAGACAGAGATTTTGTCCTTTTGAGAAACGGCGCGCCTAAGCGGTTAAAGCGAGAGGGCGATCAGCGCTTCCCTTTGTTCCTGAACGATAGTCTGCTGATTTTTAACGAGCTTCGATTAAATCAACCGATCGTCGGCATTTTTAACGTGCAAAAAGATTCCGTTTTAAGCTGTTGGCTGGATCAGTACGGATATTGGCTGAGCAGCGTGGATTCCGCCAATAATTCATTTGTCGCTTATCGTTACGGAAGCGACGGCAAAAGACATTTTTTTGAGATTCCGGTTGATTCGATTCTGCAATTTTCTCCGAAGCTTAACCTGCCGAAGCTTAATCATTACGGATTGTGGCAGAAAAATCAACCGATTACGCGCGATACCCTGCTTGCTTCATCAGAGAAAAAATCCGCGATCAAGCCCCAGCCGCGCCGTTTCCCGTTTTTCCCCATGGAGCATCTTGCGAGCTGGGCTATTCCCTTTTACGATCAGAAATTCGGATGGGGCGCATACGGGGTGACGCTTTGGATGGAGATTTTACAACGTCAGGCGCTTGCGGCAGGCTTTTGGCTTACCCCGCAAAACAAGGACAATTCGCTGATCTTTTTAAATCATTATTTGAAAATCTTCAATTTCGATTTGTCCACAATGTATTATCACGGTCCGGTTATTTTTGCGTATCAAAACGGAAAATGGATCCAATTGATTCATGATCAGATCAATATTTCTTTGCATCGTCCGTTTTTTATCGGAGGGAATAATCGATGGCGGTTGGGCGCAACGCTGAATTACGGTTACTTTGACAATCATTTTTCAGAAAAGCAGCCCATGTTTCCCAAAAGCTTTAGGTTTCAGGGTCCTTCACTTGCATTGAAATTTCACTATCGTCTGCCCACCTCTTACGGATACGCCCTACCTAAACGGCTTTTATCTTTTGAATCGCGGTATTTTAAAACAGTCAGTTCGGATTACGCGTTCAATATTTTTCAAAGCGATTTAACAGCGGCGGGCAATATAATAAAGGAAGAATTAGGAATTTTTCAACGGTTCAGTTTTATCAAACAAAACGGAACTTTGCCGCCGCTGCAAACCGTAGGTATCGACCGTTTTTATGAACTTGATTTTCCCCGCGATTACACTTTTACCCGAACCATTCGCGGATTCAGGGAAGATTTATCTTCCGATCAGCTTTTGTGGAGTTCCACAGAACTGCGCTATTTCCTGAAAAAGAGCACTCCTTACAAATTAATTTTCATCCCGATACAAAATGTGGTTTTGGATCTTTTTTTCGACTACGCTTCGTTGGGTTCAAAAAATCCCGTTCAGGTAACCGCGCACGGCATGCAAATTTCGTTCGGCGACCAATTTTTGCGTTTTGCCGCGGGATACGCCCGGGCGTTTAAAGAGAAAAAGTTTTACGGCGAATCGGTTTATTTACGGATGTCTTTATTGCTGAATGAATGAGAGATAGTGACGAGTGAGACAAAAGGCAAAAGATTAAAGATTAAAGATTAAAGGGGAAAGTAACAAAACGTAATGCGTGATGAGTAACAAAGGTGACGAGTTTAGAGGTTTAGAAGTTTAGTTGTTCAGAGGTTTAGTCGTTTAGGATAAATTTCGTAGTAATTTAATGATAGAAAAAAGACGCCTCCACCTTTTTCTCCGCCCTTCAGGGTAAAGGTGGAAAAGTAAAGCTTTATGAGTAAGAAAAAAGATTCTTAGAAAGCAGAATGCAGAAAGCTGTGACCATAATCTACCATGTTAAGAGAGTTGAAGATGTCCGCTTAACCCTTATACCCTTAACGCTTAACTAATTAGTGACAAGGTCGCGACGAGTAATTCGTGAAGGATAAGAAAAGTGACAAAAGAAAAAAGAGAAAGCAGAGAGCAGAAAGCAGTAGTAGGTAGTAGCAGAAAAACAGTAAAATGTTTGTTGTTAAAAAATAAATGCTTTTTTATTCTCTAAAAAATAATTTTATTGGATTATTTAAACTTTCAAAAGACGGTGGAGATAACTCATTACGCATTACGCATCAGGCATTACATAATGATGAATGACGAGCCGCGCCGGGAACATCAGGTAAAATGTTATTTAAGTCACAGCCCCAATTTACAGTAAAACGTATTTTAAGCCGACTCATGGACTAAGAGGGATTTTTTTGAAATCAAAGCAAGGATTTGGTTACAATCGTGATTATGCTTCTGCAAAAAATTTTAAGTTTAATCTATTATCAATTTTACGGGTAAAAATTTTAACATTCTTGCATATAGTTTCATAAATTGAATACTGATTTTATTTGGTATTCGTTTTAAATTTTAATATTATTTCAGTTCCCATATCACTTCGATGTAAGTGACGTGGCGGAGCTATAAGTAAAATAAAACTATTGAATTCAGGATAGACCAATGAACAAATTAATTATTACCTTGATCGTGTTTTTAAGCGTGAGTTTTGTTTTCGGGCAATCGCTCGAAGACATCAAAAAGCTTGAAGCCTTAAAGCAGCAACTGGAAAAAGCCGGTAAAGCCATTCAGCCGCCTCAGGAAGAAAAAGTACCCGAGGTTAAAAGTCTGGAAAAATTCAAAGAAAAAGACACTCCGGTTCCCGTCACCCAGCCGCCGAAAATCGTTGAGAAGGTCAGTAAAGAAAAAAAACCGGCTTCCCTGCCGCTTTTTGGTTTTGATATTTTCAAAAAAGCGCAAATCGATTTTTCGCCGGAGATTTACGGACCTGTTGATGAGAATTATCCGCTCGGTCCCGGCGATGAGATCATTATTTCGATCTGGGGCGAAGTGGAATTACGTCACGACCTTATTATTGACCGCGAAGGACAGGTATTTATTGAAAACGTGGGAATATTAAAATTAGCTGGCTTGACCTTAAAACAGGCGCGAAAGCGTCTCTTCAATCGTCTGAGCAAGTCTTACTCTTCTCTGCTCAGCAACAAGGCGTTTTTGGATGTCTCTCTGGGCAAGCTACGCTCCATCCGTCTTTTTGTAATCGGCGATGTTAAGAGTCCGGGTATTTTTACCGTTCCCGCTTTGTCTTCTCCGCTGAATTTGCTTTTTTACGCCGGCGGATTAAAGTCGTCGGCTTCGCTGCGCAACATTCAGGTTATTCGCCGGGATAAGAAAATCGCCACTATCGACTTTTACGAATTTCTCAAATCAGGGAAAGATTTCGCCAATATTCGGCTTCAAACCCATGATGTAATTCTGGTTCCCACAGCTAAAAAGAGAGTCCGTTTAACCGGCGCGGTTAAAAAGCCCGCCATATTCGAATTAAAAGACGACGAAGGTTTGAACGATGTTCTGGAACTTGCCGGAGGATTGGTTGAAAACGCTTACATCGATAATATCCAGATTCAACGTTATGTGGAAAACAAAGATATCAAACTGATCGGCATAGACTACAGAAAGCTCAAAGAATCCGGAAAAAATTTTGAATTAAAGAACGGTGATCGGATTTCCATTCCTTTTATCACCCGTGAGCTTCAGAATTATGTTAGTATCAGCGGTCCCATTTATGGTCCCACCCGATTTGAATACGTGCCGGGAATGACCATCAAAGACCTGTTGGCTAAAGTTGACAGCATACGCGGGGACGCTTTTCTGGAACGGGTTCAGATCACAAGAATTTTACCCGACCGGACACAACAGCTTTTATCAATAAATCTTAAGGAACTGCTGAAAAGTCCGACCGCCGATTTCCCTCTGGCTCCACAGGATCATATCAGCATTACTTCGCAGCTATCGCTTTTTCCGCCCGATTCGGTCGTTATTCGCGGAGCGGTTAACAAACCGGGCAAATATTTACTTAAAAAAGACATGACCTTGAAGGATTTGATTTTTACAGCCGGCGGATTCAGCAAAAATGCATTGATCACCGAAGCGGAGATTTCACGCATCTATCCTTTTAAGCCCAATGACGTAAAAAAACTTGCCACAATCATCAAAATACCGATCGATTCTAACTACACAAAGGATTTGTTAGTCAGTCCCGATGAGCAGTTCTTTTTGGAGCCCTTTGACAACGTGTTTATCCGAACGAACAGCGATTGGGAATTACAAAGGAATGTTACCATAATCGGCGAAGTTGAAAAGCCCGGCTCCTATTCCTTAAAATCCAAGACCGAACGAATCACCGATTTAATCGCCCGCGCCGGCGGATTAAAATCCACAGCCTACTTGGAAGGCGCAAGATTCATACGCACAAAGGACGGTTTGGGGCAGGTTGGCATCGATTTTAAAAAGATTTTCAGGAGTCCCGACGATCCTCAAAATATTATTCTGCAAGCCGGTGACCGTATTATTATTCCGGAAAAGATGTTTACGGTGCGCGTTGTCGGCGGAGTGAATTTTCCCGTTAGCATACTTTTCCAAAAGGGCAAGGGAATCGATTATTACATCAAGGCAGCCGGCGGTTTTACCGATCTTGCGGACAAGGGCAATATCACCGTTCGTTTGGCTAACGGAAAACAGATCCAGCCAAAGCGCTTTTTATTCTGGAAACATTTACCCGAAGAAATTACGGCGGGCAGTACCATTTATGTGCCTGTTTTGGCGGAAAAAAGAGAGATCGACTGGTCGGGAGCCATACGAGACGCGGCGGCTGTATTAAGCAGCGTGGCTACGACTATTCTCATTTATGACCGGTTTGTGAACAAATAATCTAAAAACGACGGGTCTGGATAAAGAGAAAAATCGGGAGATGCACTAATTAGTTGCGTCTTGAATTAACAGAATTGAAGTTCCTCCTTAGTCCCCCTTTTGAAAAGTGGGAAATTAAAAGGGGGGGAATCAAATTACAATTGAGAAGGAAATATCCGCTATGCCCTTTTTAATCGAAAAGACTTCTTTAACCGGCGTTGTTTTGGTAAAACCAAAATTGTTCGGCGACGATCGCGGCTTTTTTATGGAGACTTACAAAGCGTCCGATTTTGCCAATTTGGGTTTGCCCGCCGTCTTTACACAGGATAATCATTCGCGTTCGGGCAAAGGCGTATTGCGCGGTTTGCATTATCAACTTCCGCCTTTCGCTCAGGCAAAACTGGTACGCTGCATCAGGGGGTCTATTTTTGACGTTGCCGTGGATATTCGGAAATCTTCGCCCACCTTCGGTAAATGGTACGCGCATATTTTGGAAGAAGACGATCCCACCATGCTTTTTATTCCCGAAGGGTTTGCGCACGGATTTTACACCTTAAGCGAAACAGCCGATGTTATTTACAAAGTAACGGCTGAATATTCACCAGAGCACGATCGCGGAATCCTCTGGAATGATCCGGCAATTGGTATCGATTGGCCCGCGGGAAAACAAATTCTTTCTCCCAAAGATCAACTGAACAAATTGCTGAAAGATGCCGAGATTTTTGACTGATTGAAACATCTCCGGGCAATACGACGCGGCGCGCCCGAATAAACTATGAATCAATGACGCAAAGTTCTTCCGCCTGAGAAGCTGACTCGAGGGTCATTTAAATAGATTTGTAGTTATTCTTTAAAAAGGTTATTCGCATGAAAGCCGATAGTATGTGGAAAGAGCTACTGGAACAGCTCTTTGTGGAGTTTGTGCAGTTCTTCTTTCCCGAAATTCATCGCGATATTGATTTTAGTAAAGGCTATCAATTTTTAGACAAAGAATTCCAGCGAATTACCAAAGACGCCAAAACCGGACGCAAGATTGTTGACAAGTTAGTCAAGGTGTTTTTAAAAGACGGAAGCGAAAAGTGGCTGCTTATTCACATCGAAATTCAGGGACAAAGGGAAAAAGATTTTGCCAAACGCATGTTTATTTACAACTACCGCATTTTTGACAAGTATCAAAAAGAAGTGATCAGCCTGGCGCTTCTTACAGACCGGGATGTGAATTACCGCCCGAATGTATTTGAAGTAAAGCGCTGGGGCTTTGTCTGCTCATTTAAATTTCCGCTGGTCAAAATTATTGATTATATTGATTATGAGTTTGAAAAGGCGTACAAAAAAAATCCTTTTTCCATGGCTGTTCAGGCGTTTTTAAAGACCATGGAAACCGAAGGCGACGATCAATTCAGATACCGCTGGAAGAAACGTTTTGTTTTAACTTTGTACGATTTAGGCTTAAAGCGTGAAACTTTATACGCCCTTTATAGGTTTATAGAATGTTTAATGGAACTTCCCGAAGGGCTGGATGAACAGCTTTATCAGGAGGTAAAAGAAAAAGAGGAGGACGAAGAGATGTCCTTAATTACCATAGCCGAGAAAAAAGGCAGACAAAAGGGATTGCAAGAGGGTATCCAAAAAGGCATTCAAAAAGGTCTGCAAGAGGGCATTCAAAAAGGTATTCAAAAAGGTCTGCAAGAGGGAATTCAAAAAGGTATGCAGCAGGGCAAGTTAGC
>JAADIP010000054.1 GCA_013151275.1 Calditrichota bacterium
TGCTGGCGCAGCTCCCTGAGCCTGTCGAAGGGAGCCTGTCGAGTTACTTGTCACTTTGTCACTCATCACGCGTTACGGCAATTCGTTAAGGGTTAAGGGTGTAAGGGTTACTGGTTGCTGGCTACTCGTCAATTGCTCCTTGTTCCTTGTTACTCATCACGCGTTACGCATTACGACTTTTTTACTCTGTCACTTATTCCCCCCAGAACTAAAAACATCTTTAAAAATTTGTTTCAATCACTCTCAAGACTTAAAATAGAGTCAAATGTTCACAAGGGTTTCAATCAATTCTGAAATTTTTGTAATAAAAGTTTTAAGATTTGAGAAGATATGCCAGGAAAGATCTCCGACAACCAACAACCATCTCTTCCGATTTCATTGACCGTTCTTCATTTTTTTTACTTTTCGTTAGGCTTTACCGCCACGGCTCTGCAGATTGTTTTTTTAAGAGCCTTTTTATCGCTTTTTTACGGCAATGAGCTTTCCATCGGCATCTTTATGTTTAGCTGGATGCTCTGGACCGCCATCGGCAGCTTTGTTTTCAGTAAAATCAAAAAGCCCGGATCCTACATTCACACGCATCTCTTTCTGTTCGGATTGATCATTCCGTTTACATTGATCCTCATCCAGTTTTTACGTGTGCAATCTCAACCGATTATCGGTTCTTTGCCCGACTTATTCACCACCTTGGTTACCGCCATTCTTTCGCTGGTGCTGTTCGGTATTTTTTCGGGCGGGCTCTTTCCCCTTTACAGCTCAATATTTAAGAAGGTCGGTAAACTCCGCTCCGGCGAAGCCGGCAGTGTGGTCTATTTGTGGGAAACCATCGGTTCGGCGGTTAGCGGTTTATTGGCGGGCTTGTTTTTGATTCGCTTCTTTAAACCCGTTACCTTAACCTTAATTTTTGCCTATTTCAACATTCTTGCGGCATTGTACTTTTTACTCAAATTCAATCGTCCCAAAAAGGGGCTTATCTCTTTACTTTATTTTATCATTGCCTTTTTTTCGTTTACATCTTTTTTGAGCACAGAATCCAAACTCTTTCACAAGTTGTGGGACGGGCTGCAGATTATCGATCAACGATCTTCATTTTACGGCGAATTGGTTTTAACAAAACTCGGCGACACTCATACGCTTTATCAGAACGGCGTTCCGCTTTTTACGATTCCCGATCCGCAAACGGCTGAAGAGACCGTGCATTACTCTTTGCTTTTGCACGATAATCCGAAAAAAATTTTATTGATCGGCGGGGGATTTTCGGGAGCTGTCTTCGAAGCCTTAAAACATCCCTCGGTGAAGTCCGTTGACTACGTGGAACTGGACCCTGAAATCATTAATATTTACAGACAGTATTTTCCGCAAAACTGGGATCGAATTGAAAAAGACCCCCGAATTCACATCCATCTCTCCGACGGCAGACATTATTTGCAAAAAACGAAAAACAAATATGATGTGATTATCATTGCGCTGCCCGATCCTTACACGGTACAGCTCAATCGTTTTTACACCGAGGAATTTTTTAAGCTCTGCTCCCGACGGCTCAATCCGCAGGGAATTCTTTCTTTTCAAATAACCTCATCCGAAAATTACATCAACGATGCTCTGGCGCGATACATTCGTTGCATTTACAATTCTTTTAAGTCTGTTTTCAGGCAAAACGCTTTTCTGCCTGGTTCCAAATTACAATTCTTCTTAAGCAACCGAAAGGCACCGCTTGAATTAAACACGTCCTTAATTATGGAACGGCTGAAAAACAGGAATATTCAAACCCTTTACGTTCAGGAATATTACCTTGCTTTTAAGCTCCTTGAGGATCGTTTACTGCAGGTGCAAACGGTTCTCACCGGTTCGTCTTTCAATAAAATCAATTCCGACTTTAAACCTATGGCTTATTTTTTTGACATCATTCTTTGGACGAGCAAAACTTCATCGCGTCTGGGAAAACAGTTCGAAGCCTTGATGAATTTACCCTTCGGAAAAACCACCGGCATTCTGCTTGTCGCTTTCATAGCGTTTATGACGCTGACCTTCGGTAAAAAAGATGTAAAGGAGTTGAATCGGTTGTTTACGCCGGTTTCCATGTTCGTCGTCGGCTTTTCGGTGATGAGTCTGGAGTTGATCATTCTGATCGGATTTCAGGTGATTTACGGTTACATTTATCAACAGATTGCCTTATTCATCGCTCTTTTTATGGCGGGTATGGCTTGGGGTAGTTGGCTTGGTATTAAATGGGCAAAAAGGCTGGAACAGGATAATGCGATTAAAACGGTGTTAGCCGTTCATGTTGCTTTTTTCTTTTTATCTCTGCTGATCATTCCCCTGTTTAAGGTTCTTTATTTGTTTTTTAATGTGAGTCAAATAATCTTTTTTGTCCTTGCTATGATTAGCGGGTTTTTCGGAGGGATTGAATTTCCTCTGATAAGCAAGGTTTACTTCGGACATTCCGAAAAAAGTGAAAATAAAATCGGCTTCCTTTACGGTTGGGATCTGATCGGGTCTCTGGTCGGATCGCTATTGAGCAGTATCATTTTGATCCCTGTTTTCGGCTTGCAAAAATGCGGGTATTTTATCGCCGCCTTAAATTTAACCATCGTCTTTTATTATTATTTTATCCGTGCTCTCCGAACACAAAAGCGGTAAAGCTGAACAGATCGGTATTCGGGTCTTTCCAGGCATCAGACGGCAATCCCGCTTTACGACAGGTTTGCTGCAAAAATGTTTCCCGATCCCATCCCCATTCCACCGGCACTTGCGGCAACAGAAGTCCTACATTGGGTCCGTTTTTAATCAGCAATCCGTGTTTACCGATTTGAATTTGATTCACATCCCGGACATGTCTGAATGGCGAAAGCACCGATATTTCATATTCAAGGTACGGCAATTCCTCCACACTAACGGGCTGAAACCGCGGATCGTTGAGCGCGGCTTGTTTGGCGACATCACGAACAACCAGATAAAGGGGTTTTAAAGGCGCCGTATAACCGATGCATCCGCGCAGCTTCCCGTTTATTTTTAAGGTTACAAACGCGCCGCGATCCTGTTCGATGCACTCTATCCCGCAAGAAGAAGGTTCATACTCCTTTTCTTCTTTTACGGCTGTTTCAACCGATTTTCTGGCAATTTCGAGCAGCGTCTTTTGAGCTTTTTCATCAAGATTAAACTCTTAGATTAAACTCTTTCTCACTTGTACTCTGTTTAGCCGCTTTCACAAGAACAAAAGCGGAATACCCGACAACCCGATTCTTATCGCCAAAAGGAACGTCTCCGGAATTAGCGTATTTTAACAGAAGAGCCTCATTGGCGCCTGAATATTCCGCCGCAATCATCAGGCTGACTATGGGTCCGCCGCCGCAGGCTTCCCAAATTCTACCCTGAAAATTTCTGGACAGAT
>JAADIP010000056.1:0-16978 GCA_013151275.1 Calditrichota bacterium
AGTTCATATTGAAAGGCGGCGTCAGGGTACCTATATGAAAAGTAAAATCCATTTGTAAAGAAGTATTAGGTGCTTTTATTACCAAACCCTCCACATCATCTCTTCCCTGCGTATCTCTAATCATATCATTATTTTTGTAAAACCAAAATGCAATGGTTTTTTCATCTGTATTGTATTCCTCCAGATGAGGTATTTGAAGGAAATCGTCAATACCGTCAAAATTAACAGCCTTGCCCCGTACTCCCTCTGCAAAATGAATACCACCGTAACTTTCGGCATCGTTATGATACATACTATAATCTTTTAAATTATCATCAAATGGAAAATACGCGATAATACCTGAATTTTTGTTTCCCCAGGTAACAATGATCTCTATCGAACCGGTTACGGGATTTAATTGTAAATAAACAGGAATAATCTTACCAGAAATCACTTCTACAGTGCTTGTCCCTGTATATAAAAGTTTACCTTCGGAATCAAAAGCATCCACCTGTAAATTCCAAGTCCCTGCAGGGATATTTTCCACAAGCGCTCTTGCGTAACCGTCTTTTATTTCAAAATCGAAACTAATGGAATCTGTAATGTTGGTCAAGGTCCCTTTGATTGAAGTTACCGTTTGGGGAGCATTTGTCATATCTATTTTAAACAGAACTGATGACTGTGCTTCAGGTATCTTTTCCGAAGGTTGACTTACCTGAGTTTGACATGATATTAACGATAATCCGATAACGGCGATAATTATAAACATTAACCGCATAATTAATACTTCTGAATAATCATTGTTTTAATTACCAAAAGAGCGGTCGGGCGTACCAATAATAATCATTGCCAAAGGTAATTTGCGTTAACTCGCTTCCGTCTGATTTGGCTCTGAATAGCTGACGATCCAAATGTGTAGGACCGGTGATGATAGAAAAAACTACATAAAGCCCGTCAGATGAAAATGCGGGATATGTTGGTTGACCCAACTCCGATACGTCTATGACGGTCTCATTTGATGACGACAAGTCTCTGATAACAACGCCCATAAATGTAGAATCAACAGACATTCTGGTATAAACCATTTTTTGTCCGTCTAAGCTAAATGCAGGAAATTCATTATAATTTTCATCTACAATAACCGTCTCTTCACCTGAACCGTCGGGCTTAATACGGTTTATCTGTTTTTTACCTTTTTCTAATGCGGTATGATAATAAATCCAGTCTGAATTCATTGGTGTGTTCGGATATTTCTGCCAGAATTCTCCGTCGGTAATTTGTTGAAAATCCCTGCCGGTTAAATCGATAGAAGCCAGATGCCAAGATAGTGAATAATCACCGAAGTGCTTGTAATCGAATAAAATTCTGTTTAAAGAAGATGAATAAAATAAAAAATTAGCATTCACAGTTAATGTGTTGATAACACTAACCTGACGCCTATTTACGTCAAATTCACATAATTCATCTCTGCCGCGTAAAAAGATAAATTTATTTCTTTGTTTTCCGATCCAAATCGGATATCGCCCGTCAATTAAATCTTCAAGATGTTTTCCATTAATATCCATCATTAGAATACGCCATTCTAAGTCCTTGTTTTTAGCCATCATCAACATCATCGACGGCTTTACTCCTCCCCATGTCACGATGATCTCGAGGCTTCCGGTGGTGGGATCAAGATTAAGATATACCGGAGTAACCACTCCAGGCTCAACCGTTACCGACGTCGAGCCCGAATAAATTACCTTGGATTCGCCGTTATAGGCATCTACCTGCAAATACCAGTCCCCCGGCTCCAAATCTTCCACGGTCGCCTTGGCGTAACCGTCTTTAATTTCAAAATCGAATTTTACCGTATCCTGATCTTTAATCAATGTACCCGAAATTCCGGCAACTTCGCTGGGCGCCTTAGCCATACTAAGCGTCAAAGACAGCTGACCCGGCGTGTCGTTAACCTGAACCGGCTCGTTGATTTGCTGGGTACAAAAAGTGACCGTTAAGGAAAGCATTAATAAAAGAATAAAAGTACGCATTTTAGTTTTCCTCCGGAATAGGAATTTTTTATGTTAAAATTTTTAAATCCAAAAGTAGTATTATTCCCGGAAAAATGAAGACCTGTTCTTAATATAAAAAATATACTATTATTTTTGAAATTGTCAAGTCCATTTTTAACTCTGCACATAAATATTTTCGACATATTGTTCTTCCGTTTGCAGCCTATTTTTTAGTGCTAAAGTTCAAAAATCGTTCCAACGGTCTGAATTAGGCGGAATCTTCCAAAGCTGGCAGAAGGTATCGAAATCACAGGCGAATAATTTGCGCCAATGACGAAAATATTTCGTAGTAAGAAAGGATAAAAGTCGTTTGCTTCGGATTGTTAATCAAAGGAATAAAACCACAAAGCTCTCAGACTCTGCCGCTTATTTGCGCTTGAGATTTTTAACGCCACGGAAAATTCAATTGCATTTGATGTATTTTGATCGCTAAATTTGAATCCGCAAATTAAACCGTTATCAAATAAAGAGAAGGAAAACTATGTGTCAGATCGAGGAAAAAATCACTCATGTTCCGCTATTGGATTTAAAGGCTCAGTACCGAAGTATTAAGCATGAAATCGATCCGGTTGTTCAGGAAGTTATCGAATCGCAATATTTTATTTTGGGACCAAAGGTTAAAGAATTCGAGGATGCGGCTGCTAAATATTGCCAAACCGAATATGCGCTGGGAGTTTCTTCTGGTACGGACGCTCTGCTCATTGCTTTGATGGCGCTTGATATTCAACCCGGGGACGAAGTGATTACAACCGCCTATTCATTTTTTGCCACCGCCGGTTCGATAGCCAGATTGCACGCCAAACCCGTATTCGTTGATATCGATCCGGTAACGTTTAATATTGATCCCGCAAAAATAGAAGAGAAGATTACCGATAAAACCAGAGCCATTATTCCGGTGCATCTGTACGGACAAATGGCGGATATGGATCCCATCATGGAAATCGCCCGCAAGTACAATCTTTATGTTATCGAAGACGCCGCTCAGGCGATTGGCAGCGAATACAAAGACGGACGCCGGGCTGGTTCCGTCGGACACATCGGTTGCTTCTCCTTTTTCCCCAGTAAAAATTTAGGCGGATTCGGCGACGGGGGATTGGTGACAACCAATGACCAAGCGCTGTTTGCCAGGTTAAGCTATTTGCGCAATCACGGCGCTCATCCGAAATATTACCACAAAATGATCGGCGGCAATTTCCGCCTTGACGCACTTCAGGCTGCGGTGTTAAATGTAAAATTAAGGTATCTCGATCAATGGACCGCGGGACGTCAGCGTAACGCCGACTTTTATGACAAAGGGATCAAAGAGCGCGGATTGGAGCGGTGGATTGCCGCGCCGCAAAGAAAAGAAGGCTATCGCCATATTTTTAATCAATATATTCTTCGGGTTCAGAAACGAGACGAGCTTTTACAGTTTTTAAGAGAACATAATATCGGGTGTGAAATTTATTATCCGCTGACCTTTAATAATCAGGAATGCTTTCGGTATCTGGGTTACAAAGAGGGCGATTTCCCTGTCGCCGAAAAAGCCGCCCGTGAAACCTTAGCCGTTCCGATCTATCCGGAGCTGACGGAAGCGCAAAAAAATTATGTTCTGGATGTGATTTTAAAGTTTTACGAACAGGCTTGATAAACCGACGGCAGGAAAGAAGTCAGTTTTTTCCTGCCGTTTTTAATTTATTTAAAACGGATTGAAGTTGGGGCACGGTGTAAGGTTTCTCCAAAAAATCAATAACATCAAGATTCTTAAGCCCTTCTTTATTGGCGACGTCGCTGATTCCGGTGGAAATAACGATCGGGATACGGGAGTCAAGTTTTCGGATTTCTTCGTAGCATTCTTTGCCGTTCATATCGGGCATTAATAAATCAACGATCACCAAATCGATTTTATCGCGGTGTTTGTGAAGATGTTTTAATCCCTCGGCGCCGGATTGGGCAAGCAGAACTTTGTGTCCCATATAAGATAAAATTTCGGATGCCATTTCCAAAATCATGTATTCATCATCTATGAGCAATATCGTTAAACCTTCTTTTTCGGAATTCAAGTTCTATCTCCCGCATTAAAGATTTAAGCCGAATAAAACCAAAAAACAAATCATTCAAATCAAAAGGCTTAAAGACCAACCTTTCAAATATTATTACTGTACGATAGTTGCTAATTTGTTAACCGCTTAATTTTTCTATGTACTTTGGAATCGGATGGAATGAAGGGAAACTTTAGGAAATAAAATTTAAAAGGCGGGAAAATTCCCGCCTCAATTATGCTTTAATATGCTCAATCAAAAAACTTTTTATTTCGTCCATTGGTATTCGTTCTTGTTCCATGGAATCACGATATCTTATGGTCACGGTCTTGTTTTCCAGTGTTTCCGAATCGACGGTAAAGCAGAACGGGGTTCCGGCTTCGTCCATGCGACGATATCTGCGACCGATTGATCCGCTTTCATCGTAAAAGATACGAAATTCGCCGCGCAGGTTCTGAACGATCTCTTTGGCAATTTCCGGCATGCCGTCTCTTTTTACCAAAGGCAGAATCGCTGCTTTAATGGGAGCGATCGCCGGAGACAATTTCAGCACCACACGTTCTTCTTCTTCCGTATAGGCGTCTATTAAGCAGGTTAAAAGAATTCGATCGCACCCTACCGAGGTTTCTATGATGTAGGGAATAAAACGTTCTTTGGTCTCGTCGTCAAAGTATCGCAGATCTTTGCCGGAGTATTCCATGTGGCGCTTAAGGTCAAAATCCGTGCGATTATGAATACCCTCGATTTCGTTCCATCCGAATGTAAATTCGTATTCGATATCAAACGCGGCTCTGGCGTAATGTGCAAGTTCGTCTTTTCCGTGTTCGTGAAAACGCAGTTTATCCCGATTTAATCCGAGCCGGTCATACCATTTCATGCGTTTTTCTTTCCAATATTCAAACCATTTTTCGTCTTCACCCGGTTTGACGAAGTATTGCATTTCCATCTGTTCAAATTCGCGGGTCCGGAAGATGAAATTTCCGGGAGTGATTTCGTTGCGAAAGGCTTTTCCGATCTGCGCGATTCCGAACGGCAGTTTCCTGCGGGCTGCTTCGCGGACGTTGTGGAAATTAACGTAAATTCCCTGCGCGGTTTCCGGTCTTAAAAATACGACATTAGCCGAGTCTTCCACCGGACCCATAAAGGTTTTGAACATCAGGTTAAACTGGCGGATCTCGGTAAACGAATCTCTGTTGCCGCACACGGGACAGGGTTTGTTAACGTCTATTTGATCGGCTCTGAAACGCGATTTGCACACTTTACAGTCAATTAACGGATCGGTAAAACCTTCGATATGTCCGGAGGCTTCCCAGACTTTGGGATGCATCAGAATACTGGCGTCAAGTCCCTCGATATCGTCCCGCTCATAAATCATGCTCTTCCACCACAGCTCTTTGATGTTCTTTTTCATCTCAATTCCCAAAGGACCGTAGTCGTAACAGGAATTAATCCCGCCGTAAATTTCGCTGCTTTGAAAGATGAATCCTCTGCGTTTGGCTAAAGAAACCAGTTTATCCATTAATTTATTTACATTCTGTTCTGCCACGGAACGCCTCCCTTTACTGTTTTATGTTCAAATAATTAAGTGCCAAATATAATCGATTTCTGTTAAAAACTCTAAAAAAAATCATTTACGAATCCGCCAGCAGGTAAAGCGATTCCAAAGTGATCTCGTGCTGCAGATGAAAATTAAGATAGCGGATTAAAAGCGAAGTGAAATCGACGTTAAAGCGGTAATCAGATCTGAATTCGTGAATTTTGCGATGCGGATAGGATTGCAGCCTGCGCAGGAAGTCTATTTCCCGATCGGTCAATTTTATGGAATATTCGACGGTGCCCGTACATTCCGTACAATATAAGGCGCCTTCTTTAAAGACAAAGAGGGCGCTCTTTTTAAACTCGCTTTTTCCGCAGGAGGCGCACGCCTTGAAATCTGGTTTAAATCCTAAAAATGAAGCCAATTTCAGCATGAAGTACCAAAAAACGATTTCCGGCTGCGGCGCATTGCTCAGAGCGTCTAAAATTCGAATAACGAAATCGAAGAAAATCTCGTCTTTTTGTCCGGATTCAAAAATTTTTTTAATGAGCTCCGAAATTGCCATGGCGTAAGGCAGACGTTTAAGATCGCTTTTCAGATCGGTAAAGGGGTTGATCAAATACACCTGGGTAATAATTTGCAGGTCGCGGCTCTCTTTTTCCGAGATCACAATCTGCACATGATTAAGGCTCTCCAGAAGTCCGCCCATTTGACTGTTTTTGCGTAAAGCTCCGCGGGCAATAGCCTTGATAATTCCCTTTTGCCTTGAGTAAAAAGTTACGATTTTACTGGTTTCGTGCCAGCGGATGGAATGAATAACGATCGCTTCGCTTTTAATTAAACGGGACATGGAACGCGCCTGGAAGGTTTGGATTATTTGCCGATAACTTCTTCGTAAAAAGAAACATATTGGGGAACAATTTTTTTGGAACTGAAATTTTTAAGAGCCGATTTTCTTGCGTTTTCCGAAAATTTTTGCCGTAACTGCGGATCGCTCAATAAAGTTGAAATATGTTCTACGAATTGATCGATGTTCCCGATTGAGGCAATCAGTCCTGTTTTGCCGTGAATATTTACTTCGGTTAATCCGCCGGCATCCGAAGTAACGCAGGGCACCCCGCAAGCCATGGCTTCCAAGGCGGAAAGACCGAAACTTTCATGTTCGCTTGGTAGAATAAAAAGATCGGATTGGTTCAGAATGTCCACAACCGAATCCTGCTTGCCGAGAAAAACAAAATGATCGCATAACTTTCGTTCATGGCAAAGATGCTCAACGACGGAGCGTTCGGGACCGTCGCCGACCATGTACATCTTTACGGGAAATTTGTCTTTTAATCGTTCGACAATCGGGATAAGGTCCCGCACCCGTTTTAAGGAACGGAAATTAGAAATATGGCACAAAATGAAGGGATCGCTCTCTTTTCTATCTTTGAACTTCCTGCTTTGTACCGATTGGTTTTCGAGATCGCCGTGCAAAAAATTGTAAATAACCCGTATTTCCTGGTTAATGTTAAATATGGCGCAGGTTTCCTTCGCAAGATAATTGCTAACCGCAGTGACCCCGTCGCTTTTATTAATCGAATACTGAACGGTTCGTTTAAATGAAGGATGTTTACCCACAAGCGTAATATCGGTTCCGTGCAGAGTTGTTACTATCTTTAATTTTGAATTCCCAAGGATATCTCTGGCAAGACAGGCGCTTGTCGCATGGGGAATGGCGTAATGGGCGTGTAAAATGTCCAACTTTGCAAATTCTGCAACTTCCACAATTTTGGAAGTTAAAGCAAGAGAATACGGCGGGTAAGCGAAAAGCGGGTAATGCAGAACCTCCACTTCATGAAAATAAAGATTTTTTTGAAAACGGTTCAGACGATAGGGAAGCGCGTAAGAAATAAAATGCACTTCATGTCCCATCTCCGCTAATTTTTTACCAAGTTCCGTGGCAATAACTCCGCTTCCGCCGTAAGTCGGGTAACAGGTAATTCCTATCTTCATTGCAAATCATCCATTGGTACGTCATCGCTATACATTTTAACCTGATTTCTGCCATGGCGTTTGGCGTAATAAAGCGCCGCGTCGGCTTTTAAAGTTAATTCTTCGGCGCTTTTTGCGTTTTTGGGCATGGAGGCAACGCCTATGCTTATGGTTACTTTTCCCTGCGGTTGAATTTCTTCGTGAATGAAATAAGTTTTTTCAATGGTTTCGCGGATACGTTCAGCCACCACCTTAGCTCCGTTTCTATCGGTTCCGGGCAAAATTATGGCAAACTCTTCGCCTCCGTACCTGGCAACAATATCATTTTCACGGGCGGTCTGTTTTAATATTTGGGCAATCTTCCTTAAAACCTCGTCTCCCGCCGGATGACCGAGAGTATCGTTGTAGTTCTTAAAATTATCCACATCCAGAATCAAAAGCGAAAGAGCCGTTTTCATACGCTTGTGACGGATAACTTCTTCGTTCAGACGAAGCGAGAAGTAACGGAAATTGTGCAGCCCGGTCATTCCGTCGGTATAGGATAGCTGCTTTATTTCATTGTACATGCTGGCGTTCGATACGGCTATGGAAATAATATTGCTCAAAATGCTTAAATGTTCCCATTCCACTTTATCGAACGAGCGTTTTGAAACCCGTTTGCCGATGGAAATAAGACCCTCGATAGTATTCTGAACCGAAACCGGAGTGACAATTTCCAGACCCATCTCTTTCATCTTTTTTAAAGCATTTGATTTGTTTTTTAATTGCAAATCCAACGATTCAAGAAGTTTGGGCGCCGGATTTTGCCGCAAGGCGTCAATCAAAGGATCGGTTTTCGGAATGATGAATCCCTTCAGTTCTTTCTGATGAAATCCTTTGGAATTGATAACCTCGATAATTTCGGGATTGTGTTTTGAACTGAGCATAAAAATGGCGCTGTTACAGGAAAACTGACCGACAAGGGTCAGTAATATCGAATTGACAAGACGGTCCAATTCAAGTATCGAGCTTAATTCGATAGAGATTTCAAATAATGAATTCAGATTAAAGATATTTCTGCGGAGTTCCTGATTTTTTTCTAACAACCGCTGATTTAACAGATTAATCTGCTTGTTGGCTTCTTCCAGTTCGCCGGTTTTATGATAAAGGGCGTCGTTTAAATTTTTTATTCGCAATGCCGTGTTAATACGGGCTTTTAATTCGTCAAGATTAAAAGGCTTTACAAGATAGTCATCGGCGCCCAGCCCCAAACCGTTGATAATATCTTCAATGCCGCTTTTGGCGGTAATTATGAGAACGGGAATGTAAGTATTATCGGATGTTTCGTCTCTGATAATTTTCAGCGCTTCAAGACCCGACATGCCCGGAAGCATCAAATCCAGAAGAATAATATCCGGATTTTCTTTCCGAAATTTTCGGAGACCGCTTTCAGCCGTTTCTGCGCCGATTACGATAAATCCTTCTTCTTCAAGAAAGCGATTTAAGATCACCAGCATGTCACGGTGATCTTCGATAATCAATATCTTTTTAACATCGTTGTTTTTCATATTGCTTCAAACAATAATAAGTATTAATTTAATTGCCAAATTCCGGAATAGTTTTTACTATTTCACAAAACAATACCAAACAAAAAAAGAGTTTTGTTCCGATGAACAGGAGCATCAATTATCCGGTTTAAAATTAAAGTTAAATTTTATTTAATTTATTTAACTTAAATTATCGAATTATTATTATCGTTACAAGTACGTCTCACAAATAAATGAGATTATTATGACATATTATCTATCGTCAAGAATTGGCAGATTTTTTAATTTTTTTATTTTTTCCGTCTTTTTGCTCATAATTCTCGGTGGAATTTGGAGCTGTAAAAAGAACGGTACGGACGCTAATGACCAAAAATTCATTTTTCCCGAAACGGGTATCAGCTTTTATGAGAACGTCGAACCTCTGTTTGAAATCAAATGCGGACTCGAATCCGGTTGCCACTCTCCCTCCGATCAGCCGTCCGCTAAAAATCAATTGACCTATACCATACTGACCAACAAAGCGTTGTTGTTGAATTTTACCCTGAGCAGTACCGGCGAAAAGTTAATCGACCTGAACGTTCATCGTAAAAATCCGGAGATTGCGCCGCTGTACCTGATACTTTTGGAAGGCTATCCCCGTCAACAGGAAGATTTAATGCCTCCTTTGCCCAGAGAGTCTCTGAATGAGAATCAACTTCACGGGATTCTTCAATGGATAAAGGAGGGCTGCCCCGATTGATCTGCGTCGGAGGGGAAGTGACAAGTGACATAGTTTAGAGCGAAAGTGAGGGGAAGAAAGCAGTAGTAGGCAGTAAGCAGTAAGTAGTAGGCAGTAGGCAGAAAATAGCAGAATGTTTGTTGTTAAAAAGGAAATATTTTTTATCCACTAAAAAATAATTTGGTTGAATTATTTAAGATTTTGAGCGATGATGAAGATAACTCATTACGCATTACGCATTACGCATTACGCATTACGTTTTACTCTTTACCGCCGCTTATCTGCTAAACAAAATTTTATTGCCGATCCCTTTTATTTCCGAAACAGCATTTTTATGCTTTTGGTAAAAACATGGTTTCCGTCGGTTGAACGGGCGGTTAACCTGCAAAAGTAAATCCCTGACGCCAATCCCGACGATCGGAAGTTGATTTTATATCTGCCTTTTGTTTCGACGTTATTTTTTAGTATGCGCACCTTCTGCCCCAACACATTGAAAATCGTCAACTTGATATGGCTGTCGTAAGGCAATTGATATTCGATTGTAGTGTTGGGATTAAAGGGATTGGGATAATTCTGTTTTAATAGATACTCTTTAATGACCGTACCGTTATTTTCGGCAATATCCGTTCCCAGCAAAAAAGCAGGATCATAAGTTTGCGTATAAAATCGGCTGCTCATCAAACGGACGCTTTTTATTCCAAGCTCTGGATCCGCTTCGATTTTCTCTCCAAGCGATACAATATAGTAATAATAATGTTTTCCGGGTTTTACGTTATAATCCTTGTAAGTCGTGGTATCGGATGCGCATTCAAAGATGAGTTCATCCGGGTTGTTGTACTTCCCTTCCGAGCGATAGACGCGAAAACCCTGAACGGATTCATCGGCGGGGGCTTCCCACTTCAATCCAATATGATCTTTTTCGCCGGTTACCGAAAATGAAGCGGGCGGCAACGGACTACGCGATAATTCATAGTCGGAATTGTAGTTTTTAATGATTCTCCGGAAGGTTTGAAAAAGAGAATCTTTTCCGGTTAGTACTATTTTGTTTTTAGTGTAGGCGTCAATAGCACCTTTTTTATACTGTTTGCCATATTCAATGCATTTTTCACGACTTAATCCATCCACTGCTTCAGCCCAGACAATTCGAATACTATCGCCTGGATTTAAGAAATAGGGACCATACCCGTTACCAGCCGAAAAGCCGCCTATTTTTCCGGATTTTGGCGATCCGAGATCTATATTCGCTCCTGTTTTTTGTGCGGCATAATCGCCGTCGGGAACCACCGCTCTTGCATGACGGGGAATCATGTGTCCGTAGCTCATCCAGTCGTAACGCTTTTTCATGAAATCAACGTCGTTTAAATTGTCCTTGGCACCTGTTTCCGGTAAATCCGATCCGTACCAACCGGTAGTCGAAGGTTGTAATTCATCGTCATTGTAATCAGACGGAGACACATCGGCATGCAAAGTCAGAACACCGACAAACTGAGCCGCCCCCAAACGTCCGATAGTATCATCTTCCGCAACATAAGGCGGATAGGCTTTCCATATTGGTCCGCCGATATTATCGTAACTCACTATCTTCTCCGGGAAATATCCGTGCCATGCCCAGACCGCCCTGATTTTTTTGCCTCCGAATTCACGATATTCCTGAGGAACGTCGTATTCGTCATCCAATCCGTCTCCTACCCAGTCGTGCATCGTATTTATTCCCCATCCGGTACCATTTCCGATAATATACCGCGTTTGTTTATTGATCGCCCAGCGATAAAGATAAAAGATGTACAAATCCTTTAAAGTATTATCAGGTAATTCAATGATCGGATCATTGTCGGTGTTGCCGGTATTAATAAAAGTGTAATCGTGGATCAGGTAATTATCCTGATAATTTTGAGTAAATTGCAGCACCTTGCGTTTCATGGTCAATCCCAGCAGGTTATTGACTTCGTTGAGAATTATATGGTCGGCTTTAATTCCGGGATCGATTTCATCAATAAGGATGGGTTTATTGAAGGATGTTACGCCATTGACCGAGACAACCGGCGGTTCAAATCGACTGATCATTTTGAACTTTACCGGAAAAAAGACATTTTTCCCTTTGGAACGAGGTCCTATCGCAATAACCTTGTAATCGAATGAATTTCCGGATTGATCTTTAAAATCTTTCACGCCGATCCACAATCCTTTTGAAGCCTGCATGTCCTGATAATCATAAATTGCAGACCATTGCAAGCCGTCTTGTTGTTGGGCTGAAGTTGAGCGCCCCGCCTCGATCTCGCTTCCCATGTTCGAAATCCAATTGTGCAATGAGCCAAAGGCAATCCAGCGGTATTCCGGCGCATAAGGGGGAACGGAAGTCCCTCCTGTTTGAGTAAAGAAGATGCTGCCGTTTTCGCCGACTATCCAGCCCTTTTGTTCATCAATAAACCATAGAGAATTGATATTAATAGCCGGAACGGAATCGTATTTAAACCAGGTTTTGCCCCAATCTTCCGAACCGTAAAACAGACCATTCTTTCCGGCAAGGTAACCCTTGTTCTCATCCGGAAAAAAGACGGAAGTAATCGTTTCGGATTCCGGCAGAGAAATTTTATCCCATGTTTCTCCGCCGTTTTCTGTTTTTAATATCGTCCCTTCATCGCCGGCAGCCCAGGCGCGGAGACTATCGACTGCAAAAACGGTTAACAAGTCGGAGTTTGTGTTACTGTTCTGTTTTTCCCAGCTTTGCCCTCCGTCTTTGCTTTTTAAAATTGTGCCGTTTGCTCCGACAGCCCACCCAACGGCAGGCTCCGTAAACAAGGGATTCACCCGTATAATGGCGGCTGGCGAATCGCCGGATGCCTGACGACTTGCCATTAACTTGTTGTTATCAACTATTGCCAGGGAATAAACCGGTCCTAATGTTTTCCCTTCAAATACAAGATCATAACTTAAATCCGTATTTACCCGTAAAATTCCTTTAATATCATTGAAACCGATGAATAGTTCGCCTGTGTCCGAAATTTCAATATCGTTAATAAGATAAGCCTCCGGAGAAACAGCCTGTTCGAAATTAAAATACAATTCGGGATTCCCCAATTCACTGGCAGAAATTACCGGAATGGTCCACACCCCTTCGATTCCGTCGGAATACCCGCCAACATACAATTTGTTATTAAAAACTCTGATTGCCCTCCAGTCTCCGCTAACGGAAAAATCCGATGCCTTATTATTCTCGTCAATTCGAGTTATGGTATTACTACCCGCTACCCATATAATTCTCCGATCGTCGATATCCAAGGCTTGCGGTATGTATCTAAGCATAGTAATTACTTTTTCATTTCCGGACATATCGATTTGCGTAATGTTTTTAAGGCGACCTATATGCACTGCCGCATACAGATTTCCGTCATTTCCGAACTTTAAATCATTCGCTTTAAGAAACGAGGTCTTTGAAGAAACGTATTCGATATCGCCCCCGGTCGTCATTTTTTTGATGACGCCCTTTGATTGTTCGTCGATAGAAATATAAACGTTACCTTGAGAATCGGCGGCAATTGCATAAGGAACATCGTTAGCGTTGGCAAAAGGATAATATTCCCGAACGCCTTTTTCCGTATTAAACGAGATATCAAACAAATCAACATCGGCTCCGCTGTCCGTTATTTGCCAGGTTGCCCCGGAATCGCTTGTTTTCAGGATGATTCCTTCGTTGCCGACGCACCATCCTGTTTCTGATGTCGCAAAAAATAAACCGTTCAGATTATTTGTTGTGTTTGAAGATTCCACCGCCCAGGTTTTTCCGGCGTTTTCTGTTTTAATGATCAAACCGTTTTCTCCTGCGCACCATCCGTTATTTTTATCTGCAAAGAAAACGGAACGGAGGTTATTGCCGAATTCCGTGTCCAACTTCTGCCAATCACTCCCGCCGTTAAAGGTTTGTAAAATCAATCCGCTGTCACCGGCAATATAGCCGACATTCTCATCCGCCATAAAAATCTTGTTTAAGGATTTATTCGTACCGCTGCTCTGTTCGATCCAGTTGTTTTGTGCAAAAAGCGGTGAAAGGACAAAAAGAAAAAAACTTAATAATAGGATTTGATATGCTTTCATAATGAACTCCTATTAAGCCGTATATAAAAGGATAGTAATAGAATAATCTATTTTTGGTAATACTTTTTTACTCCATGTTCTTTAAATAATTGATTACCGGGCTCCTGAAATTTGAGGACCTGTTAATGAAAAAATTATTGACCCGGAAAACATATTTTTAAAACAGTAAAAATTTCCTTTTTAACTTAATTTGGCGCAGATTTACATAACAATTTAATGAAATAAAAATATTTCTACAAGAATTCATTAAGAAAAGGCAACCGCTTGATCAGAAAATTTGTTTCAACCGTATTAAGAAAAAGACAGATTAAAATTCCGCCCATTTGATATCTCATTATGTCAGTGTCGCGTCTGACCCGCAGAGTTCCCAACCGATCAACCGATCATTTAATTTTGCCTCATCGACAAAATCCGCGCTTTTCCTCCGGCGCCGGGATGCCGGTCGGGGTAATAAAAGCCTTAAACAACGAACAACGATAATTTATGCTTCCGTCCTGCTAAAAATATTTTGTTGAATTTAATCATTTAATTTTACCGCCTGTCCGGGCGCACGATAGAGTTTTACCTTGCCCTCGATTTCCACCGCCAGAACGGTAACAAAAGGATCCAATTCTTCTTTCGGAACGGTGATCAGAACAACGCCCGGAATATTATTCCATGGCGCGCCGCCGCTGATTTTCCACTTTAATTCTTTATTTCCTCCGACCGCGCGGATTTTTTTGATCTTATTATGCAATCCTTTCAGGGCTACAAATTCCTTGGGATTATTCAGAACATAAAGATAAATCGTTTGACTGTCCGGAGACAGGGTCGTCGGACCGTAAAAGTGTCCCCACGGTAAACCGGCGACGGTCGAATAAACCGCCTCTTCATGCTTTTTGATCCAGCCGCCCAAATCTTTTAACCGCCTGACCTCCGGCTCGGGAATGGTGCCGTCTTCTCTGGGACCGACATCCAACAATAAATTGCCTCCCATTCCCAGGCATTCGACGAATGTTCTGATTATTTGGTAGGAAGATTTAAAATTTGTGTCATTGGGCTGCCAGCCCCAGGAATCGTTTATGGTCATGCAAAATTCCCAGGGACCGTCCGGCTTGGTGACCGGCACTCCCTGCTCAGGCGTTTTGTAATCTCCGTAACCTCTCAAACGCGAGTTGAGGATCACATCGCGATTGGCGTTTTTAAGCATGGCGCGCAGTTCCTTTGCCCGCCATTCTTCGGCGGAGTGTTCCCAATCGCCGTCAAACCAGAGAAGATCGGGATTGTAATTTTGCATTAATTCTTTTAGTTGACCCTGATAAAACATAACGAAGCGTTCCCAGGGACTCAACCGCTCCTGACCTTCTCTCGGATAATCATCCGTGGGATAAGGGGCGTTTACTATGCCTTTTCTCGGAAAAACCACCGGTTTGTAATCCGGATGCGACCAATCGCACAGCGAGAAATACAATCCCACTTTTAAACCTTCTTCGCGCAAGGCGTCGCTATAGAGAGCTACAAGGTCGCGTTTGGCGGGCGATTTTTCGACCACGTTCATATTACTCAATTTTGTACGCCACAGGGCAAAGCCGTCGTGATGTTTGGCGGTTAATACTGCGTATTTTGCGCCGGCTTCCTTAAACAACTTTGCCCAGGCTTTCGGATCATAGTTTTTGGCGGTAAATCCCTCTGCCTGCGCCATGTAATCTTCGAACGAAATCCGTTTGTGATACATTGACCACGATTCGGAAATCCCTTTGACCGAATAGAGTCCCCAGTGAATAAAAATACCCAATTTAGCGTTTTTGAACCATTCCATGCCCTTTGTCCATTCTTTAAAGGGACGATCGGGAGCGTTTTGAGCCCGCAAAAAAGGCGTGAGAATAAAAAACAACACAAGGGCAATCGTTAGTTTGTTTTTCATCAATAATTACCTCGTTTTACTGAATCGCATTATAAATTATTTAATAAATGTTGCGATTCAAAACAAACTTTTTTTAAGAGGACAAACAGAAGGTATTAACCGTTTGTCAAAGGTTGTTATTAAAAGATTCGGAAACGCGATTTGAAAAACCGTTCCATTTCAGTTAACGGCGCGGTTCAATATGACTTCTTTAACAATTTTACTTTTCTCCACCAAATTTTGGTTAACAGCTCTTTTAAATTCTTATTTGGTCGCGCCTTTGGAGTATCCTTTTTAAGAACGCTGCCCTGCTCCACGATAATTTTGATTCCTTCCGGACCCGGATAAACGTCGGCGGTCAGAAAAATTCCCGCCGCGCCCTTTAAATTGTAACCCTTGTGATAACCCTCCTGATCAAAAAGATTTCCGATCTCCATGCCCGGATTCAAGCCGTAAAACGAGGTAATGCCCAGAATATATTCTCCCGGCGCGGTAAACATGGTATCGGGAATGGTGAGGCTTGTTTTGGTGGTAGAAAGCAAACCCGAATCGAATACTTTTTCAACCGAATCCTTGGTAACGGGATCGTAAATTGTTGTGCCGATGACAAGTTGAATGGATGTGGCTTTGCTTACCTTTTGCCATTTTATCGTGAGCGGTTTGTTTAGCGAATGACGATAAGGATTGCGGATGTTTTTGATCACGGGCGGCGACGGCATCTCCGCTTTACCGGTGGCGATTACTTTGCCGTCGTGTTTTACTTCCAGTTTGTACGAGGTGAAGTAAGTATATGAAAGTCTATTTAAAGTATCGGCGTAAAAGGAAGAAACAAAGGTCGTGTCATTTTGAAACTCAACTCCGTTAACGCGAACCTCCGCGTCAGACACCGCCTGATTGTCTTTATTTATGAATGCTGCGCTGCAGCCGGAAATACCGCCGAATGACACAATCTCAACCACAACTTCGTAAGTATTTTCCGGTTCGTTTACGGGCGCGCTTAAAATTGGATCGTTATTTTTTTCTTCGCAGGAATAAAACTGGAACTGCACCGCAATTAGCAAAAGAATAGTAAATGAAAACATACGCTTAAATATCATGTTCACCCCTCTGAACTGAATTAAAACAACTCCGAAACTTAACGAATTGAATTCCGATCCTAACGCTGAATAAATACGAATCCCGAACTGCGCCAAAGCGA
>JAADIP010000056.1:17030-19962 GCA_013151275.1 Calditrichota bacterium
TAAACCGGAATTTCATCGATACCCGATAGTAGCAAATTTTAATCAGCCAATCAAAAAAATCTTGATCTGTTTTGCAGGATATTTGATGCAAAAATCAAGAATTGTTTAAACAATACCTGAACTTCAGAGTAAAAATCAGGAACCGGAAACAGTCGATTTGTTGAGTTTCCGATTCCATGAAATCAGAATCTGAATTAATCTGATCAATATTCTTTTTTTAAACGGTGAGCTACCGTTGAAGGACAACAACATTATCGAACGGGTCAAAACTTAAAATAAACTTTCCTTCCAACGCCCAGGGACCGATCACGACATTGTCGCAGAGTCCGGTAATCGTATCGTAAAATCGTTTCTGCCAAATCTCAACTTGGGGACGGCGGAAAAGAAAGACGCCCAGCATCAGATCGATGTCGCTCACGTGATATTCGTATTCTTTTCCCCGAAAGGTTTTTACTTTCGGAGTTAAGGGCAGGTTGATAAATTGCGCGTATTTAAGTTTAACGCTAATGTCTTCGGCGCCCGTTTCGATTATTGCCAGCCCAGAAGCGTATCCGTTAATTTGCACCGGCGCAAATGCCCACTCGTAGCCGTAAAAGCGTACTTTCGACAAAGAATTAGCCGGCGTTTTCGCCAGATCCTCATCAAAACGTTTTTTGCTTCTTAATACAAATTTATTATTGATAAAATCGATGGTGACAACCCGGTCGCGGATAAAGATAGGATTTAGATTAGCGTCAAAATACTCTTTTCTGGGCTTGGGGAAAAATATGCCTTTTAAATCGGAAATTTTAAAATCGCCGAAATCAACCTCAGGAGTCAGGATAAATTTACTTTTTAAACTTTTTTCCACCGAACCGGTTGAAGCTTCGGTCACTCCCCCGCTGTAATGTCCCAATTTGTTTAGTAGTTCCGGGTTATGAACCGACCAGCCGGTAGCGTTTCCCGTATCCAGCAATATTTTGTAATTTTTATTTCCCGCTTTCAGAAGCAGGCATTTGTAATATGAATTTGGCGCGAAATTTACTATCGGCAATTCAACTTTATCCGAATTTGTCCGGACGGAATACAGCGTTCCTCTTTTTACCCGCTTCAGCATGTTTAGCCTGATCTCAATTTTACGCGCCTTATCCGGTTTTTTCGTGTTCCGGTAATATTCTGCCGAACTCTCATAATGCTTCATTAGTTTTGTCACATTCCGGGACGCGTCATAGATTTCATTGCCGCAAATCCGATAGAATAGACTTTCCTTCAGCTCGGGATCGGCTTCGCCCGCTTTTTCATAGAACAATTCCGCTTTATTAAAATTTCGAAAATATAGCGTCAGCATAGCTTTTGCCAGCAGCGCTTTACTGTTTAAAGGATTTAATGTTAACGCGTTGTCTAAAAAATTATCCGCTTTTTCCCAGTTTCCGAGTGCGTGATAAACAATACCAGCCGCCGCCAATAAAGAGTCGTTGTCGTTATTTTGAGCAAGTAATTCATGGAGATTTCCGACTGCCGAGTAACCGTCGCCTGTTCGCGCCCGGCATTCTAATAAAAGAAGCTGACGGTCAAGGGACAATTCCGAAAAAGAACTATCTTTCAACGCTTTTACGATCTCATCAAAATCGGCGTTTAAATACATTTTTTTTAAATCAACATCAGAGGCGCGGGTAAGGCTTAAAGCGATTATTATGAAAAAATGAATAAGAATAAATCTTACCTTAAAAAACATAATACCTCCGTAATTGTTTGACGGTAAAAGAATTTCTGTAAAGCAAGATCAATGATTCTCTCCGGAGATTGTCGGGACTTCCCGAAAATAATTTTTTGAATCAAGAATACGAGGTTTGAAAAAGGATGTTTCAAAGTCAATTTAGAAATTTCGGATGGTTTTGCCTTTTTTTAAAGAGGATTTTTGATGCGGTGAAATCCAATTTCTATTTGAAACTTAACCGAAAGTCTCAGCCGCCGCAATAATCGTAATTATCCGTTTAACCGATCCCAATAGTCAACAATCGGTTAACGATGATCACAATGGCTGTTAAGATGATTAAAAACAGGGAAATTCTGTCTTCGATAACAGATTTATGAATCCCCGTTTTTTGGGTTTTTAAAATCACTTTATAGGCGCTCATAATAACGAATGAACTGGTCGCCGGATAAATAACGCTTAATGTAACCATTATCGGAAAAGAAAGTATGGCGTTGACGATACTGCCCGTTAAAACAGGAAAGAACATAATCCTGTTTACATATTTTCTTCTTTCGCCAAATTCACTTTTTTCGGGAATAAAGTTCGTAAAAAGTCTGCCAGTTTGTCTAATGATAACAAGTAAAATTACAATTCCGGCAACGGCGATCAGAATTCTGAAGGAATAAGGAATCTGCAAAAGCTCGGCGACCTTACCGGTATCGCCGGCTTCCGAAATTGGTGTGAGCATCAGATAACCGAAAAAATTGATAAAACCTAACAGACCGAGCCAGAGAAACAGTAAATCGCTAATTTTATTTCCCTGTTTTCTGAATTCAGGAATTACAAAAACGATGCCCTGCGCGAGACTAAATATCGGTCCCGCTAATGCCGAAATTATTTTTATCTGAATACTCATCTGCTGATCGGATGCATAAACGCGGTTGTGAAATAGCACCGGATGCGCGCCGGACAGATAATAAGAAATAAAGTGCCCAAATTCGTGAATGAAAGTAGTGAGCAAAAAAGCGGATACAAAAGCAAGGGTCGAGTTGATAAAGATATTTTTTAAAGATTTTTCCATCGAACAACTTCCTTATTTCACTCCGAAAAAATAATTCCTCATTAAGCGATTTTGGGAGTTAATGTTTAACGCATCACAGGCGGCGAAAGGCGCAAGAACCGATTCGTCCGGTTAATTCTCGGTTTAAATCGGTCAGCGCCTGGTTTTACTGTTTGTTTAGCCGACAGCATTTTTTT
>JAADIP010000056.1:20059-20945 GCA_013151275.1 Calditrichota bacterium
CCGGACGCCACAAATATGCTTATGTTTGCGCTTTCGCATCCGCAGTTCGATTCCGAACAACATTCTTCGTCAGTGCAATCGATCCGAATGTCCGTTAAACCCGCTTCTTCAAACCATCGCGCAATGTCTTCCCTTTTGAATCCTAACCAACGGTCATTTTGCTCCATGCTCAAAAACTCAAAGTCATGCTCGTCCAAATCGGTAATGATTACCATGCCTCCCGGCTTCAACACCCTTACCATCTCCTTTATCGCAGCGGATGGCTTATCAACGTGATGCAGGTACATGTTGGCAAAAACAAAGTCAACCGCTCCGTCTTTGATGGGCAGATTCTCGGCTTCTCCGACGCGGCAGTCCGCGGTTGCAAATTTCTTCTTTAATACTTCAGTCATCGCCTCGGACTGATCGACGGCAATCACTTTTAAACCCTTTTGTAACAAGCCTTCAGTGATAAAACCCGTTCCGGCGCCGATATCCGCGGCGATCATCCCGGGGCGCACCTCAGCAATAGCAAGCGCCGTTTCTCTGACTTTTTCGGAATAAAAATGTTCCCGCATTTGATCCCAATCGCCTGCCACCTGGTTGAAATATTGTTTGCTGTTCATCAGATTTTACTCCTCGTTTTTTTTTGTCGTCAGTAAGACGGATTAAACGCAAAAAAGACGCAAACAGCGGGTAATTTTATTGCAACGCATCGGAATTGTTATCTTCTGCGAAATATAACCGCCAATCTCACAAAGAATTCACAAAGAGCACAGAGAATAAAATAAATAAATTTAAAATTGCAACGGAAATAAATTCTCTTATTTAAGCACTAAAAATCAAAATAAGCAAAAATTAATCTGCGCAATCTGTGTAATCAGATAAATCTGTGGTCATCTGCGGG
>JAADIP010000229.1:0-3148 GCA_013151275.1 Calditrichota bacterium
GATTCTCTGATAACACGTTGCCTGATCATAAAGATCCCCCCTTGCCTTCGGCGTTCGAAGGGGGGAAATTAAAAGGGGGGTCTTTAATCAAACCGCACGGTATCTGAATTTCAGAATATTTTTCGTTAACAAAGTTTTGTTTTGAATTTCTGTCATTTGGTCATTTGAATTTGTTTCGTATTTCGATATTCGAATTTCGGATTTACGATTTTCCTCTTCAACCAACTCTGCCACTTTTACTCATCACGCATCACGACCTTGTTACTTTGTTACTTTGTTACTTTGTCACTTTGTTACTCTTCCGCTCACGCTAAACACTAAACTCATCCTGACGGTAGTAAATCTTCCGTCCCCTTGCAACCGCCTGATTTACTTTAAGAACCGTAACAGCCGTTTCGTAACCCACTTCTACCGGACAGCTTAATTCTTCTTTGCCGCGGACTGCGTTAAAAAAGTTTTCAAGATGCGGCTTGTGGTAAGGATCGCGCATGACCACCGGAAGGTCGTACTTTGGCGGAGCGAGCGTTTCCCGAACGTCCAGCACCGCGCCGGACGCCGGTTTGGGGGCTTCTTCTTTTGGAGCGTTCAAATAACCAAGTTCCACCCAGCGATCCCACTGAGGCGCGCTTTGCTCCCGATACACGCCTCCGCGATTGCCCGATTCCGAAATCTGCAGCGTTCCCTGATCGCCCATAAAAGCTTCGAAGTAGCCTAAATTACTGTTGGTGGTAATCGTCTGATAAAAGGCGCGAACCATTCCGTATTTGGTCTTGTATTCAAAGGTGGCAAGAACGGAATCGTACCACTCGTGTGTGGCGGGATCGTAATAATCGGTTCCGCCGCTTGCGAAAACAGAATTCGGAGTGCTTTCCAGAAACCAATTGTAAATATCCAGTTGATGAGAACCCAGGTCAACGATCGGACCGCCGCCCAAGCCTTTGTACCAGCGCCAGTTGCGGAATTGACGCATGTTTTTAAAACCGTATTTCCTTAAAATGTGTTCGGGAATGGCGTATTTTTCGGGCCAGCCGATATCCGGTTGAACGGAGCGGTTCCACTGCCCGTTGACCGTGGTGATGCGTCCCAAAAGCCGCGCTTCTTTGATCAACTTAAAATAGCTGTGGCGATAGCGGGGATTACTGCGCCGTTGATGACCGATCTGAACCAACTTTCCGGTGCGGCGCTGCGCCTCTACGATTTTCCTCGCCCCCTCAAGAGTGTTGGACATCTCTTTTTCACAGTAAACGTGCAATCCGGCTTCCATGCAGGCGACGGCATGTGGCGCGTGCCAGAAATCGGGTGTGGCGATGATGGCTGCATCGATATCTTTCTCATTCGCCAAAAGCTCCCGATAATCCACATAGCCCCGCACGTCGTGACGATACTTTTTCAACAGACGCACCGACCGCCTTAAATTGTACTTTTCCCAGATGTCGCAAACGGCTTTAAAACGAATGTTGGGAATTTTCAGACAGGCGTTTAATAGCACGCTTCCCTCGGCTCCGGCGCCGATCAATACAACATTGAGATCGTTGCTGTCGTTGGCTTTGGCTTGAGTCATGATCATCGGAGCAAATAAAATTCCCGCGCTCACGGCTGCGCCGGTTTTCATGAACTCGCGGCGTTTAATGGTTTTGTTTTCGTTTTGATCCCGGTTCATAGGCTCCCTTGTACTTGATTGTTGATAATTTTGAAATTTTTTACGCTGATTACCGTTCAAAAAATCATTTAATTAAAACTTGTTTTAACAATTCCTCTTTCGTTCCGCGAAGCGTATCCGCGTTCAATCCAGCTTCTTTATTTTTAAATTCCGATACCAGACCGGATGTCCGTGATCCTGCAAACCGATATGTCCTTCCCGCGGCATGTCTTTGTAAGCGGTGTTGAATTTATTTGGCGTTCCGTCGGGATTTTTGTGCGCTTCGCTCCAGAGATTCAAATCCATGTCAATAATCGGTACTCCGTTTAAAACCACATTGATTTTGTTGTCCCGGCAAAAAATGGTGTATCTGTTCCATTCGCCGGGTCTTTTCACCGCGTTCGCGGACGGTTCGAGACAATCGAAAATGGCGCCGCAGTCGTGTTTATCCGGAGGGCATTTTCCGTAAGAATCCAGAACCTGAACCTCGATGGCGGTATGCAGCCAATTCTCGATGCTGCCCGTTCGTAAAAACACTCCGCTGTTGGTTTCCGGCGCCAGTTTAAATTCCAGATCGAGAATAAAATTGCCGTAGCGTTCTTTTGTCCAGAGGTCTCCGCCGCCGGACAACGCCAGAACTCCGTCCTTTAGCGTCCAGCTATCTTTGTTCATTACGGCGTTGCTCAGATCGTTTGCAAACAAGGGCTTCCATTGCCGCGGAAAATACTTTTGCGCCTGTTGATTAAAGAAGTCGATGCACCGACGAATTTCGGGAATTGATGAAGTCCAGTTGTACTCGTATTCTATGGAAAAGACGCCGGAAAAGTTTTGTTCAGCCAAAAAACGCAGAACCGCCGGAATATCGGAAGTTCCGGTGCCCCAGGGAACGTCGTGGGCTTTTTTGTCGCCGAATGCGTTCAGGTCTTTAAAATGCAGACTGATGACCCTGCCTTTTAATTTTTTCAGCGCATCGAGAGGTTTAATGCCCGAGCGCGCCCAGTGACCGATGTCGGCGCAGGCGCCGAGGTAGGAGCTTCGCCCGGAAACCGCTTTTAAAACAAGATCGGGACTCCAGTAACGCGACGGTTTGGGATGGTCGTGAAACGCCACCTTGATTTTGTATTCCTGCGCCAGACGATCCACCAGATCCAGAGCTTCTTCGGGCGGTTCGGAAACAACGGTTTCGATGCCCATCTCTTTGGCAAAATCGAAAACCTTTCTACAGGCGGCTTCGTCGTTGGGCAGAGCCACCACGCCGTAGTTGACCAGCCGCAGACCGCGCTCTTTTAACCATTGTTTCGCCAATTTGCGATAGGCTGGCGGAAGATTGTGATCAAAGACCAGATCCGGAAATTTGTCGCTCAATTTTTGTCCGGGATAGGCTTCGACCCAGGAAATCCCCAGTTGAAAGGTCTTGTCAAGCGCCTGTTCAAAGGTGTATTTGTGAAAGGTCCACAATTGCATGGAAAGACGCCATGGTTTCACCGCATCCGTCGGTGGATGTTCCTT
>JAADIP010000229.1:3188-3753 GCA_013151275.1 Calditrichota bacterium
AATATCCCGATAACTGTTCTCATGCTTTGTACTCCCTTTATTACAAAAAAATTCAGAGCTTTGCAAAACTGATCGCTTTTTCATTCCGATCGCGATCCGCATATTGTCATCGCGAGCAGCGCAGCGACGAAACGATCTGCCGATACCATTTAAAGAATAACTTCGCTTTGATGCGTTCCGCCCGCAACGGAAAAAGAATTCGTATTTCGCAGAACTCCGTTCGAAAAGCTTTATTCTTCGGGCAGTTCTTCCAGATAAATATTCCTGTACTCCACCGTGGAAGTATGATTCTGCAAACCGATAAATCCTTTTCTCCGTTTTAGTCCGGGATGAGACGATTCAAGATACATGTAATCGATCAGATTGGCGTCGTTGATCTTTTCGCCGTTCAGTTCAACGGTAACGCGCGCTCCCCGGCAGGTGATAACCATTTTTTGCCATTCGCCGGCTTTTTTGGTAACGCGTTTGGAAGGCGCCTGAACTCCGTAAATGCTGCCGGTGTACTGCCAGGGCTTTAAGTTTGCGTAAACGGGAGCGTAATCGTCCAGAACCTGAATTTCCATCC
>JAADIP010000225.1 GCA_013151275.1 Calditrichota bacterium
AAACATTATGAAGAATCGATTGTCTCAAAATGTACACCTGTTTCCGGCTACCAAGAAAAGCAAAATCTATTATGCGGCTCTTGCTCAATACATTTCAGAACAAAATAACAATCTTAAATTTGATCTGATTGTCATCGACGGAATTAAACGAACCGCTTGTTGAATTCAAAATATACCCTATCTTAAACCCAAAAGATGATTATTTTTGACGATTTTAATTTACCGGGCTATGACGAAGCTTATTAATATCTATGGAAACAGGGATTTAAAAAGATTGAATTTGAAGGGATTAAGCCTGGCGACCGCACGGGGGTTTTTTATCGCGCGCAACTGTCTTAGAATTTAGTCGCCTCTTCCCGCTTTTGATAACTATGAATTCAGGACTTAGACAATTATGCATGAATGCGCGTGCCTGCCTTTCCTTTAAGCGCGGGTCCCGTTTTTTCGATCGACGTAATAATTACTTCTTTTCCGCCGTTTTCGATAAAATTGATCGCCGCTTCTATTTTAGGTCCCATGGAACCTTTCGGGAATTCTCCCTGAGCCAGATATTTTTTAGCCTCGCTGACTGTCAACTCCGGCAAATCAACCTGCTGCGGCGTTCCGAAATTAATAGCAACCTGATCGACGCCGGTAACAATAATCAGTCTTTCGGCTTCGATCTCTTTTGCCAGAACCGCGGAAGCCAGATCCTTATCAATCACTGCGTCAATTCCTTCCAGCCAGCCGCGATGATCGATATAAACGGGAATTCCGCCGCCGCCCGCCGCGATAACCACAACGCCCATATCCACCAGATGTTTAATAATGTCTTTTTCCACAATGCCTTTGGGATGCGGCGAGGGCACAACGCGTCGATAACCGCGACCTTTGTCTTCTTTCATTATCCAGCCGCGCTTTTCTTCCAGCTCTTTTACCTGTTCTTTGCGGAAAAAAGGTCCCACAAATTTCGAGGGACTCAATATCGAGGGATCGTCCTTGTTTACCAGCACCTGTGTGACGATTGTCGCTACCTGTCTTTTTACCCCGAGGTCGTGCATCTTATTCTGCAGGCACTGCTCGATCATGTAACCCATGCCGCCTTCCAGATCAGCCACGATAATGCCCAATGGTAACGGCGGAACAAGATGCCGGCTCTCTTCTACGCGAATCAGCGCGTTACCGACCTGCGGACCGTTGCCGTGGGTAATTACTATATGATAGCCTTCTTGTAACAGGTCAATAATATGTTCCAGGCTGCGTCTGGTGTTCGCAAACTGCTGCGCAATATTTCCTTCTTCAAATTCGCGTGTAATGGCGTTTCCGCCCAAGGCTACAACAATGGGTTGTTTTTTCATTTCCTCATTCCTTAATTAAACATGAAAAGCGCGGATTCTCTCGAATAACAAGAGAACCCACGCGAAATTTTCACGACTTACAGGAATTTCTTTAAAATATCGCCCAGATCGGGTTTGCCGATTTCTTCTAACTCGTAGGTTACCCGAACGGCGGGTTTGTTGATGTTCACCAACTTCCTCAGATCAATGGGCGTACCGATAATCACCAAATCACAATCCGCTTTATTGATGGTTTCTTCCAGGTCTTTGATCTGTTTATCGCCATAACCCATGGCAGGTAAAAGCGTGCCGATATCCTGATATTTGTTAAACGTTTCGGTGATCGTACCGACGGTGAAGGGTCTGGGATCTACCAATTCTTTTGCGCCGAATTTTTCGGCTGCAACCACGCCGGCGCCGTAGGTCATTTCGCCGTGGGTGAGGGTCGGACCGTCTTCTACTACCAATACGCGTTTTCCTTTGATCTGCTCGTAACTGTTCACAAAGATCGGAGACGCCGCGTCGATGACCACCGCATCCGGATTTACCATCTGAATATTTTCTCTTACGGTCAGGATGCCATCGGGATCAGCCGTATCGATTTTGTTAATTATAATCACGTCCGCGGCGCGCAAATTGGCTTCACCCGGATAGTAAAACAGCTCATCTCCCGGGCGATGGGGATCGGCTACGGTGATGTGTAAATCTGGTTTATAAAAGGGTAAATCGTTATTTCCGCCGTCCCATAAAATGATATCCGCTTCTTTTTCGGCTTCTTTTAAAATGGCTTCGTAATCAACCCCGGCGTAAATGATGGTTCCGGATGTGATGTGCGGTTCGTACTCTTCGCGTTCTTCGATGGTGCAATCGTATCTATCAAGATCGGATAACTCGGCAAAACGCTGGACTTTTTGTTCGTTTAAATTTCCGTAAGGCATCGGGTGGCGAATGGCTACGACTTTTTTACCTGCTTCGCGTAAAATTTTTGCCACCTTACGCGTTGTCTGACTTTTACCGCAACCGGTACGCACGGCGCAAACGGCGATAACGGGTTTGTTGCTTTTTAATTGTGTGTTTTTCGCGCCCATCAAAACGAAATCGGCGCCGGCGCTATTAACGATTGCCGAGCGGCTCATCACGTAATCGTAAGGCACGTCGCTGTACGCAAACACGACTTGATCCACTTTGTATTTTTTAATTAACCCGACTAATTCTTGTTCGGGATAAATCATTATTCCGTCCGGATATAATTTTCCCGCCAATTCGGGGGGATATTTTCGTCCTTCGATATCCGGGATTTGAGTAGCGGTAAAGGCTACCACTTCGTACGCTTCGTTATCTCTGAAATAGACGTTAAAATTGTGAAAATCACGTCCGGCGGCGCCCATTATAAGAACACGCTTCCGTTCCATACAACCTCCTGTTTATTGAATTTATCTTATTTTTTCGTAATGAATGTATTTATATTCATTTTTTTGCTATCTTATTAAATATTAATTGTTTAATCTAGATAATAAATATAGTGCCATAACCCTATAAAAGCAAACGCGAAAAGCAGGATTTTATCTTTTACTATTTCCTTTATTTATAATAGTTTAAATGACTTTATTTTATATATTCAAAGAGGTTTATAAATATTCAGAAACAGATTTAACACGTTGTTTTTTCGATGATTATTTCATTTTCGGCTAAGAGAGGTTTGCTTTGCAATCTTATTCAAACAGGCGACGAGCGAGCGGAGGGTCATCGAATATTCGTATATGGAATCAAGACCGAAAAAAACGTACAAACCTAAATTATATGTTCTTGATTTGAAATTTATTTACTTCGGGATCGGCTGCCTGCCGGTAAACAAAACAGGCGTCGCTTTAGCTTTGTCATTGATCGACCGCTTGGCTCATTGCGGGATTATTATTCGGATAAAAGGAGACAGTTACCGGATGAAGGCGGAGTAATTTAATTTTTGGTTTTAACACGGAGAAAGGGGCAAAAAATTAATGGGTCACGACAATAAATAACCCTATAGCGTGCTTGTGAGAATTTCTGGCAGGGGAATACTCGTTAGTCTATGATAACGCAACAGCAGATTCATCTCCCCTTTTTGA
>JAADIP010000022.1:0-3173 GCA_013151275.1 Calditrichota bacterium
CAATCAGCGACATCAGCGTAATCAGGTTAATCTGTGGTCATCTGCGGTCATCTGCGGTCAATATCTCCTTCACATCATCGGCATCGATGTTTTCTTTTTCCAGCAGCCGGTTTGCCATTCGGTCTAATTTTTCCCTGTACTTCTGCAACAATTCCAGAGCTTCGTTGTAGCACTGCCCGATGATCTCAAGCACCTCTTCGTCGATTATCTGCTCGACTTTTTCGGAATGGGGCGTAAGTTCGGGTCCCTGATCCAGGAACTGACCCGCCGTTCCCTGCACCAAAGAGAAGTTCGGCAGGCGTTTGCTCATTCCGTAAACCACGATCATGCTGCGGGCAATTTTGGTCGCCCGTTCCAGATCGTTGGAGGCGCCGGTGGAAATTTCTCCGAAGACGATTTGTTCGGCGGCGCGTCCGCCCAACAGACCTTTGATTTTACCCAGCAACTCGCTTTTGGACATTAAAAAGCGGTCTTCGGTAGGCGTTTGCAATGTGTAACCAAGCGCGCCGAGTCCGCGCGGCACGATGGAAACTTTTTGCACCTCTTCCGCGCCCGGCGTCAAATAGCCCACAATCGCGTGTCCCGATTCGTGGTAGGCGACAATCTTCCTTTCCTGCGGATTAATGACCCTGTTTTTCTTTTCCAAACCGGCTACCACCCGTTCGAATGCCGCCTGAAAGTCTCCCATGGTCACCTTGTCGTGTCCGACCCTTGAAGCCAAAAGAGCGGCTTCGTTGCACAAATTTGCCAGATCGGCGCCCACAAAGCCCGGGGTCATTGCGGCGATTTTTTCCAGATCCACGTCGTCGGCTAAAACAAGATTGCGGGTGTGGACTTTTAAAATATCCACGCGACCCTTAAAATCGGGGCGATCGACCAAAATCTGCCGATCGAATCGTCCGGGGCGTAACAGCGCGGGGTCCAAAATCTCGGGTCGGTTGGTCGCGCCCATGATGATGATTCCCGCCTGCGGATCAAAGCCGTCCATTTCGATGAGCAACTGGTTAAGGGTATTTTCGCGTTCGTCATAACCGCCGCCAATCGTCACTTTACCGGCGCGGCTCTTGCCGATGGCATCGAGCTCGTCGATAAAAATAATGCACGGCGCCTTGGCTTTCGCTTCCGCAAAAAGATCGCGTACGCGCGCTGCGCCGACTCCGACAAACATCTCCACAAAATCGGAGCCGCTCATGCTAAAAAACGGAACGCCCGCTTCGCCGGCAACCGCACGCGCCAGCAAGGTCTTTCCCGTGCCCGGAGGACCGACCAAAAGAATCCCTTTGGGCAATCTTGCGCCCAGACGCGTGTATTTACGAGGCTCTTTTAAAAAGTTGACAACCTCCTTAACTTCTTCCACCGCCTCGTCAATCCCCGCAACTTCCGCAAAGGTAACTCGTTTTTCGGGATCAAATTCGTAAATCTTCGCCTTGTTTTTACCGATATTCAACACGCCCGGTCCCTTGCCCATTCTGCGGAACCAGTATCCCCAAAGCATAAAAAGAACGGCAAACGGAATAATCCAGTTCAAAAGAAAATTCGTAAACCAGTCGGTAGCCAATTTACCGCGGTAATCCACTCCGTGCTTCTGTAAATCTTCAATAAGATTCCGGTCTTCCAGACGAATCACGGTAAACTGACGTTTAATCCGGTTTTCATAATCTTTGGCATATTTTTCCAGATTCAAATGCCAGGGTGTATGTTTTAAAGCCGGTTTAAAATCTTCCGATTTGGCTTTATGATCCTGAGCCTGTTTTAAGGAGTCGGCTTCCTTCAGCAAACCGAAAATTTTATCGCGGGTAATCACCACGTTTTCGATTTTTTCCTGATTCAGGTAATCTCTGAATGTTTTGTAGGATATTTCCCGAACCTGCGGTCCCGAGAAAAAGAACAGATCAAAAAGGAAGATAAGAGCGATGATTAAAAGGTAATACCAAATTGAGAATTTAACCCTTTTTTCCATGCCTGCCCCTTTATTTAACAAAAACTTTTTAAAAAGCTAAAAGAACGACGGCGGCTCTCCGCCCGTTTTAAACAACCGCTTTTTCATCGGTAAATAAAGAGGGGGCAAAAACCCGCCTCTTTACATCTTAAAGATTAATAGAGCCAAATTCTTTTAATTTGTTGATTACCGTGCTTTTAATTTCTTCCAGGCGTTCTTTGGTGCGCGCTTCGAAACGCAGAACCAGAACCGGCTGCGTGTTCGAGGCTCTCACCAATCCCCAGCCGTCTCCGAAATGGATCCGCACGCCGTCGATATCGTTAACATCGTAATTTTTGGAGAAGTACTCTTTCGCCTTTTCCGCCATTTTAAATTTCACTTCATCGGATTCGACTTCGGCGCGGATTTCCGGAGTTGAAAAATATTCGGGCACATCGGACAACAATTCGGAGACCTTTTTATTGCTGCGCGAGACAAGCTCCACCATTCGGGCGGAAGCGTAAATTGCGTCGTCATAACCCAAATAACGATCCGCGAAAAAGAGATGTCCGCTCATTTCTCCGGCTAAGGGCGCTCCTGTTTCTTTCATCTTTTTCTTTAAATTGGAATGACCCGTACGCCACATTATGGGTTTGCCGCCGAACTTTTCGATCATTTCGGGAAGAGCCTGAGAACATTTAACTTCAAAAATGATCGGCGCGCCCGGATGCGTCTTCAGAATGTCGCGGCTGAAAATAATCATCAGACGGTCGCCCCAAATTATCTGCCCGTTTTCATCGATCACGCCAATCCTGTCCGCGTCGCCGTCATAACCGACCCCTAATTCCGATCCCGATTCTTTGACGGTTTTAATTAACTCCTGAATGTACTCCACAACCGTGGGATCGGGATGGTGATTCGGAAACCGCCCGTCCGGAGTGTCAAAAAGATCGATGCTCTCCACGCCCAGCTCTTTGAATAAACGATGCGCGACTAACGAAGCGGCGCCGTTGCCGGAATCAAGAACTACTTTTACCGGACGTTCTATTTTAATATCTTTTTTAATGTATTCAATGTAATCGTCAATGATTTCCTGTTTTTCGTAAGCGCCGTTGCCTTTTTCAAAATCCTCTTTTTCAATCAAGCGGCGTATTTCCTGAATCGCTTCGCCGTACACCGGCGCGTTACGCATGGTTACTTTAAAACCGTTAAATTCAGGCGGATTGTGCGAACCGGTAATCATAACCCCGCCCTG
>JAADIP010000022.1:3211-28747 GCA_013151275.1 Calditrichota bacterium
GTCGGCACGCGACCCAGATCAACCACATCTACTCCGGCGGCGCGTAAACCGGCAATAAGCGCTTTGCGAAACCGTTCGGTTGACAAGCGCACGTCCCCTCCCACCGTGATGCGTTTGGCGTCATGCCGCGAAAGGTAAGTTCCGATGCCCCTTCCCAGCAGTTCAACAACGTCATCGGTCAAATCTTTATCGACAACTCCGCGAATATCATATTCTCTAAAAATATAAGAACTAATCATCGTTCGTTCCCTCCTCATTAGTGTTTCAGTTATAATTCACACAATGTTACCGGCACATCCGGTGAAAGTTCAATGTATTTCAGAAAAAAAAGTAAATTTATATTATGACAAACCCGCAAAAAATAAAATTGCGCGTTTTCAATTTCAACCCGCCTCCCGATCTCTCCCGCAATTAAGAAAGGTCGAAAGATTACCTTATTACAAAATAACTGCGTGAACAGAAGCGCGATTAGTTTTTTCGCAAATCCCTCATCCTTAATAAATCCGGAATCCTCCTTCGGGATTCTGTTCCTTCAATTCCTTCAACAGATCCGAATCGATCTCTTCCGACCGGAACCAGAGCATATAAATTTTATCGATATATTCGCGCAGCTTAAAATTCAGATTTTCAAAGTCATATCCGCTCACCAATCCGACAAGCGGTTTCCGGCTTCCGTAGCGATTCATTAACTTTAACCACAAGACGATTCTTGAATTGGGCGTTTCCGTTATTAATTTAAATTGATTTTGGAACAGCTCATATTTTAATTGAAGATTTTTTCGGGACAGCGACCGTTTAAACGATCTTTTTATTTGCGTCCAGTTTTTAACCACCTCCCGGGCGGATGCGGGATCAAGGAAAAAATGAACTTCCGGGGCGTAAATCGGGCGATAGGACGAAGAAAGAGCCGTTAATACCGGCTCCGAATAAATTCTGCCCGGAACGACTTTTTCGAGTAAAAATTGTCGAAAATAAAACTCGAAGAATAAAATATCGCCGATCTCATCCGAATCGGAAATTTTTGTCAGGTCCGGATCGATATAAATTTCATCCTGTATTAACGAATTAAAACGGAACAGATTGATCTCTTTTAACGGCGTTGAATAGGTAATAAATTTGAATTCTTTCACCGGCTGAATACTGCAGGTATCGGTAAGCGTGACAATAAATTCCGCCTGCTTTATCGCGCGGCTGGATTTAAAATACAATTCCAATATACTGTCTATGGGAGCGGCAAGCGGAACGGATCGGGTGAAATTCAAGGGAGAAAAAGAGCTGTCCGGGGACGGCATGGCAATAAAAGTCCCGTCAAGACAAAAAACAGGAGACCAGAATTCTGAAACGGAGTCCGCGCCGATTTTTCCGCCAAAATCACCGTTGCCGATTAAATACACTTCGGGCGGCAGATTTTCATTTATTTTGTATTCCTGCCCCATTAGCGGCATAACGACAAATACAATCAAGAAAAATGCGATTATTCTTTTCATGATCACTATCGCTCCGGTTCGCCGATCAGAATATGTTCCCGGAAATTTCCGATGACTTTTTCAATTTGCTCAATTTCCGGATTTAATGTAATCTCAAAAACCAGATTACGACCAAAATACATCTGGGATAATAAACTCAACAACGCCCTTTGATCGGGGTCTTTGTAAATCCATTCCAGATAGGCTAAATAGTTTTTTCGATACCACAACTCAAAGGAACTTCCGTCGTCCGAAAAAATCTGCTGCACGTCGTTTAAACTTATTGCGTTGTTATGATTTTTTGTTTGAATCCACAGCCGAATACTTTCTCCGTTGTTTTCCAACGGCGCGTACAATCTTGCAAGGTCGTTTCCGAGTTTGCCGCTGATTTTCAGTTTCATCTGCCCGACCAAATACCGCTGTAAAACGAACATCCAGTATCGATTACCCGTATCGGGAAGAGTATCTTTGAGCGCCGGATTCTCTGCGGTCACAGCCGGATTTCCGCCGATTTTCAGGGCATTATTTACGATCTGAAAAACATTAACGTTCCCGGAAATATATAGATAAATATTCTTTTTCAATGTTACATTGTTTATGAACTGAGCAAAATTTTTCTTTTTGAAAAGATCGTTTAGCTGTCGGATAGAATCCGCAGGGAAGGAACTCCCGATATTAACCGATCGTTCAATTAATCGATTCTGATCGCAAAAAAGATATTTTCCGGGCTTGGCTTTTCCGATGAAGCGATTCAGAATCTGAAATTGATTTTTTTCAAAATCATCGGATTTTATTTTATAGATCAGATAGCCCTGTTCTTTGAAGTTATAAGGCGATTCGGGCAAATAGGTCAAAGGGAAAATTTGAGTGATTCCGCCGAATTTTTCCAGTTCGATTCCCAGACCTCTTAAATAATGGTTTATTAAATAGAGTCGGTAATTATTCGATTTAAAGGATCGCTTATCGATCAGCAAATACAGGCTGACATAATCGGCGTGGCGATCCGGAGAAATCATTAACGTTGTTCCGGATGGCAAGATTTTAACCAAAGGAGTTTGCCGGTCGGCTGTCGCCGATACAACGGAAAACAGTGAAATATTAATTACGAGTATTAATCCCATTATTCGCATGCTAAAAAATAACAATTTTGAGCCAAATGACCAAATAAAGTATGATCGGAATTAACCGATCATTAATTAATCCGGCAAAAATATTTTTATCTGAATTTTTAGGGACTTATTTTGAAGCATTATTCCGAAAAGGCGCAAAGGCGTAAAACTTTTAAAAAGCGGAGAGATAAAATCAACTAATTATCAGTTTGGAAGAAAAAACAAGTGTTCCTGGTCACATCAGTAAGTAAGTTGCTCAAAACAATTTGACATTGAAGTGTAATTTTTTATACTTTTCAATAACAAAACAAAGAAACTCAAGGATTTGCATAATGAAGGAAAAGATACTGGAGGTATTAGAATCAATTCGTCCGGGCTTGCAAGCGGACGGAGGAGATATTAAGTTTGTTCGAATTGATGAAAACAACGTGGTCTATGTTCATTTGATCGGGGCTTGCGGGGGATGTCCCATGTCTCAGATTACTTTAAAGCAAGGGATCGAAAGAATACTCAAAATGCAGGTTCCCGAGATAAAAGCGGTGGAAGCGATTTAATTGTAAAATTTTAAGGATTTGGGGTGAACAATGGTTGAAGTTCGAGTGAATGGGATATTTATGACCCAGACTCAAGCCAGCGGAATAATTTTAAAGGAGCAGGCGGGTAAACGCGCGCTGCCTATTGTAATCGGCGAATACGAAGCTCAATCCATTGCCCTGGCTCTGGAAAATCTTAAGCCACCCCGTCCGATAACTCATGATCTTACCGCTAATATACTTGAAACTCTTGGCATTTCGATGGAACAGGTAATTATTACCGAATTAAAAGACAACACCTACTATGCAATCATCAAGCTCAATCTGGCTGGTCAGGAATTCGAAATAGATTCCAGACCCAGTGACGCCATTGCTCTGGCAATTCGGCTTGGAACTCCGATTTTTGTCGATGATCTGGTTATGGAGCAGGCTTCGTACATTCCGGAGGAAGAATCGCCGGAAGAACCCAAAAAGAACTACCTCTATCGTTCAAAAGAAGATGAGTTGGAGGTATTGCGCGAGCAACTCAAAAAAGCGGTAGAAGCCGAAGAATACGAAAAAGCTGCCAAAATCAGAGACAAGATAAAACGACTTGAATCCGGCTCGTGAGCTCATTGCAGTAGAAAGGCTTTCTATGAATAATTTCAATTTTATGTGTAAGATTTACGGTGTGAGGGGAAGTTATCCAATCGCACCGACGAACGGTACGAAGATCGGCGGCAACACCACCTGTTTTATGGCGCGAACTCCCGAACACATAGTCATCTTTGATGCGGGAAGCGGCATTATTCCTCTGGGAAGGGAGCTTGTTCCCGAAATAGTCGAATATCAAGAAAAACACAACAAGCCTTTTCACATTACGATCCTTTTCACCCATACCCACATCGATCATATTCTGGGATTGCCGTTTTTTGCCCCGATTTACATGCCGCAGGTTCATCTGCACTTAATCGGTCCGCCCACTGTGGGCGTGGATTTTGAGCAGATATTGAGGATGCAGGTGCTTCCGCAGTATTTTCCGTTGACCATGGATGAATTCAGAAGTCAAAAGAGTTTCCACAATGTCTCCGAAAATACTTTTATTTATTTTGACGACAACCTTTCGCAGCCGCAGATCGGCGATATCAGAATCGATTCGCCCGACCCGGAAGGCTTCTGCATTCACACCATGAAATACTATTTTCACCCCAAGGACGGGTGTTATTTGTATCGAATCGAATGGAACAATAAAAAGGTTATTTTTGCCACGGATATCGAAGGCTACAAGGGCGGAGATCAAAGGTTGGCAAAATTCGCCGAGAACGCCGACATCCTGATTCATGACGCCCAATACACCGAAGAGCAGTATCATAAATTTTGCGGATACGGTCACAGTAGTTTTGTAATGGCTTGCGAAACGGCGCGGCAGGCTGCGGTTAAAAAACTTTTACTCTTTCACCACGATCCGAACAATTCGGACGAGGAGCTTTACAAAATAGAAAAGGGCGCAAAAAAACTCTTTTCCGAAACCGAACTGGCAAAAGAAGGCTGGGAGTGGACGTTATAAATCCTGCCTGGATTGAATGGCTTTGCCGATGGTCGCCACATCCAGATATTCCAGATGCGAGCCCATGGGAACTCCGCTGGCTAATCGCGTGAGACGAATATTGAAATTTTTCAGCAGCCGGGTGATGTAAATAATCGTGGCTTCGCCCTCGGTGCTCGGATTTAAAGCCAGCAGAACTTCTTCGATATTTTCATTCTGAATTCTTTCAACCAATTCTTTAATGCGCAATTGATCGGCTGAGACTCCCGAGAGCGGCGAAATTACCCCGCCCAAAACGTGATACAATCCGCGGTAGGATCGTGTTTCTTCAATAGCCATCACATCCACAATATCTTCGACCACACAAATTTTATGAACATCTCTGTTGTGATCGGAGCAGATCGAACAGAATTCTTCTTCGGCGACATTAAAGCAGCGTTTGCAGAGACGGGTATTTTGCTTGATATTAATAATAGCGTTTGCCAGATCATTGGCATATTCGGGAGAACTTTTCAGGATAAAAAGAGCCAATCGTTGGGCGGTTTTTCGCCCGATGCCCGGTAATTGCGAAAATTGATCGATCAGATCGTCCAATGCGGAAATACCGAGCTCTTTCATTCTACATTCCCGGTAATTTAAAATTATTGGGAAGATTTAAGTTTCCGAGCATTCCGCCGGTTGCTTTTTTCATTTCTTCTTCGGCTCTTTTCTGAGCGGTCTGAATCGCCTGATTTACCGCGGCTACAATAAGGTCTTCGATCATCTCCTGATCATCTTCTTTCAACACTTCCGGATCGATTTTCACGGAGATTACTTCCAGCTTGCAATTGGCGACAACTTTGACCATTCCGCCGCCGGAGCTTCCTTCCACGGTTATGGAAGAGAGGGTTTCCTGCACTTTCTGCATTTCTTCCTGAAATTTTTGCGCCTGTTTTAATATATTGTTCATATCCAACATCTTTTTCCTCCTGTGTTTAAATTACTTCCAAATCAAATTCATCCACCAGTTTATGAAGTAATTCCGACTTTGAGACAATTTTTTTCATGATTTCTTCTTTGGGAATTTCTTCGCGTTTTTTTGCCTTTTTACCCGCAGATTTTTCAACTTTAACACTTAAACGGACGGAATGGTTCAATTCCGATGAAATGACTCTTTCGATCCAGCTCTTTTCTCCCTCGACAATCGCTCCTTCGGAATTAAACGAAACGGAGAGCTTTTTACCGTCAAAGGCTAAAAATTCGGCTTTTTTCAGCACTTCCGCCAAAGACGCCCTTTTTTCGGCAATTTTATCCACTAAAACGGACCATCGGTCTTTAATGTAATCCAAAGAAAGTTCGGGAGTTTTTTGCGGCTCTTCGCGGACTGCGTTCGCGCTAGTTGTCAGAGAGTTGTCGGCTTTTTTTTTTAGGAGATCGATTTTTTCGAGGAGCTGTTCAATTTGCGTTGTTTGCGGCAGTTTTGCCAATTTTATCAAGCCTAATTCAAATTTTAACTGCGGCTGCTGGCTCGATTTAACGGCATTGATGGTTTCGCCGATGACCTGCAAGTACCCTATCAGATCGTTCTCGCTAAATTCTTCAGCCAGGCTTTTGTAGCGATCGACGTACAATTCGGAAGTATCGATCAAGTTAGCCATTCCCGTGGATTTAAGGACGAGAATATTACGGAAATGTTCTTCGAGACCGAGTAAAAATTCGTTTAAATCGTATCCGGTTTCAAAAATTTGATTTGCCGATAAGATAATATTTTTTATGTCGGCATCTTTAATTAATTCGGTCAGTTTAAAAAAGAAATCCTGATGAATAACGCCCAACGCCTGAACCACATCTTCGAATTTCACTTCGTTTCCGGCATAAGAAATTATCTGATCTAAAATACTCTGGGCGTCGCGCATGGAACCGTCGGCTTTTTTGGCGATTTGCAGCAAGGCTTCTTCTTCCACATTAATCTTATCGCCCTCGCAGATGTGTTTTAAATGATCCATTATGGTGCGCACCGCCATGCGTCTGAAATCGAAGCGCTGGCAGCGTGAAAGGATGGTCGCCGGAACGCGGTGTATTTCGGTAGTGGCAAAAATGAAAATTACATGTTCGGGCGGTTCTTCCAGCGTTTTAAGCAGGGCGTTGAACGCTTCTTTGGTAAGCATGTGCACTTCGTCAATAATGTAAACGCGATACTTACCCATTGAGGGGGCAAAACGTATTTTCTCCCGCAAATTGCGGATTTCATCGATACCGCGGTTAGAAGCGCCGTCTATTTCCAGGACATCGAGCGAATTGCCGCGGGTAATAGCCTTGCACGAAGCGCATTCGTTGCAGGGAGTGGGAGTGGGACCCTTTTCGCAGTTCACCGCTTTGGCTAAAATACGGGCGGTGGTTGTTTTTCCGACTCCGCGCGGTCCGGAAAAGATGTAAGCATGCGCAATTCGCTGATTGGCGATGGCATTGGACAGAGTTTTGGAAACGTGTTCCTGTCCGATCACCTCATCGAACTGCTGCGGTCGCCAACGGCGTGCAATGACAACGTAAGACATATCTTTTGTTAACGCCTTCGGTTAAAGTAAAATTTTATAAAAAATTGCCAGGTGAACCCGCGGCACATAGGTAAAGCACTTACCGCTGCTTCCTTCCGGACCTGACGGGGTTCGGTGCCGCCCTATTGCGCGGGACCTGGCAAAAGTGGAGCTAAGCGGACTTGAACCGCTGACCTCTGCAGTGCGATTGCAGCGCTCTCCCAACTGAGCTATAGCCCCTGCAGGAAATATAATTTATGGATCAATCGCATGTAAGTCAAGCAAAGTGAAACGGCATTAAGTTCGATAATTTTGTAAAAATCCGGTTTGGAATTATTGGGATTCGTAAATCGGGATAGGTTGTTATTTTCCCGATACATTACCTCTACCGCTACCATGTTTTAGAAAGAAGTTTTAGGTTAAAATTGTAAAGATTTAGTTTTTTTACAATTTTTACATCTCTAAAAAATTTTCTTTTTAAAAATTTCCGAGGTCGTTCGATTCCTTTAATTTATTTTGACTTTATAAGGTATTTTATTATATTTGCATTGAAATAAGTAATTAGCTAATATTTTGAGGAAAATAAGGGATTGGCTAATATTAACGAGATGCGGGGCTTAAAATGCCGAACAAACAATTTTTGGTAATCATCGGCGACATTGTCGGATCACGACAAATTAAGAATCGGGCAAGGGCGCAAAATCGTTTTTTAAAAATCTTAAAAAGCATTTTCGAGAACAATATAAATCGATTTTCGCCTCGCCCCCTACTTTAACCATCGGCGACGAATTTCAGGCGGTGCTAAATACCGCGGACGATCTTTTTTTATTGATCCACCGAATCGAAATCAGTCTGCATCCCATTCAATTGCGCTTTGGTCTCGGAATCGGCGGCATCGACACGCCGATAAACAGCGAGGCGGCAATCGGAATGGACGGAAGCGCATTTCACAGGGCGCGCCGCTCTTTGGAAATCGCCAAGACTCAAAATTTAAAATATGTTCTGTCGGTTAAAGATTCCGACGAAACCGACGCCAATCGTCTGCTGGTTTCGTGGATAAACGCGGCTATTCAAAGCTGGTCAACGGAAAAGGTAAAAATTTTGGTAAAACGCCGCGAGGGATTAAAGCAAAAGGAAATTGCCGCGCAGCTCAATATTTCCCAGCCCGCGGTTTCGCAACAGATCAATCAGAATTTTTTCAAGTTAATTTTAACCACGGAACGTTTTTTAGAAGAAACGCTGAACACGCTACTATTAAAGGGATAAAGCCATGCAACAGGCATTAATCTTTGTTTCTGTCTATTTTTTTTCGCGCATTATTTTTTACGACATCAACCGCATTCTTTACAATTCGGTTTCCGTAAAAAGCGGAATTTTGGGCAGGATTATTCTGGGCGCGTTGTTTTTTCCTTTGATTCCCGATTTAAGGTTGGCTATTATTTACTTTTTGCTGCATTCTCTATTGGCATTAGCAGATACCTTTTTAATCTTTAAATCCGAAGCGAAAAAGCCATTGAGCTACGGTTTACATCTCGTTTTACTGCTGCTCATCTTCCCTTTAAGCGGGGTAATCGAAAGCGCCGCCCTGTTCAGTAGGAGCAATCCGGTGTTTATTCTGCCGGAATCTTCGGGAGCCGTTCATTTTTGGCTGTTATCGGCTGGCTACCTTTTTACGATTAAAGAAGGGACGGTATTAATTCGCATGGCGTTAAACCGCCTGAGCACCGTCCCGATTAAAGAAGAAAAAGATCAGGTTACCGATGCCGCCGAATACGAGCGCGGCAAGTGGATCGGTATTCTCGAACGGACATTCATCTTTTTTCTGATCGTGCTGGATCAGGTCGGAGCCATAGCGTTAATCATCGCGTTAAAATCATTAGCCCGATTCAACGAACTGAACAAGAAGAGTTTTGCCGAATATTTTTTAATCGGTTCTCTGTTGTCGCTTTTGGTTGCCAGCATTCCTGCAATTCTGGTCAGGCTTTTGTGGTAGATTACTTTCGGGAATATTTGCCCATCAATTCCGTCTTACCAAGAATGTGTCCTTCCATCGCCTTCAGCAGCTCCGCTTTTGTGGCGCCGGGCTTCAGATTCAGCATGGTATCGAGGGCGTACAATTTAAAGTAATAACGATGCACTCCGCTCGGGGGGCAGGGTCCGCCGTAACCGATCCGCCGGAAATCGTTGGTTCCCTGAACGGCGCCGTTCTTTAATTTTTCGTCAGCGGGCACGCCTTCGGGCAATTGGCGCACGCTGTCGGGAATATTGTAAATGACCCAGTGAACCCACGTACCCATCGGCGCGTCCGGATCGTCGCTAATCAGGGCAAAAGATTTGGTTTTGTCCGGAACATCGCTCCAGGCTAACGGGGGTGAAACATCGGCTCCGTCGCAGGTGTATTTGGAAGGGATCATGCTCCCTTCTTCGAAAACGGAACTTGTTAATTTCATGGTTTTTACGCTCCCTCCTTTTTTTGCTTCAACTTTTGTTTTGGATTGCGATTGGCATTGAATTGTTAAAAATGCCAGCAATATTACCGTTAACATTGAAAAGCGGCGCATATCTTTCCTCCCGGTCACTGATAATTTTTAATTGTAATTTACAATTGTTGTTACGGATTCCGCAACATAAAAGCAAAATTTTTTATTTAACGGAATCCATATTAATTTTAGGCAAAGGGAGGCAAAGATGGCAAAACCCAAACAGGCGATTTTCCGTTTTTACGCCGAGCTCAACGATTTTTTGCCAAGACAATGGCGTCAAAAAGAGATTACTTACCGCTTTTGGGGCGCACCCGCGGTTAAGGACGCCATTGAGGCTCTGGGTGTGCCGCATCCGGAAGTCGATTTGATTCTGGTGAACAATCAGTCTGTTGATTTTAGCTATTCACTTCAAGAGGGAGACCGGGTGGCGGTTTATCCCACTTTTGAATTATTCGATATCAGTGAAGTGACACGCTTACGCTGCAAACCATTACGCAAACCCTGTTTTATTCTGGATTGCAATTTAGGAAAATTAGCCAGAAAGCTGCGCATGCTCGGTTTTGATTCTTTGTATCAAAACGACTTTCAGGATAAAGAGATTATTGATATCGCCCTGAAAGAGCATCGGATTATTTTAACACGTGATATCGGATTATTGAAGAACAATCGGGTGACCCACGGTTATTGGGTGCGGCAAACCGATCCCGGTAAACAATTGGAAGAGGTGTTGAACAAATTCGACCTATATTCGCAGAGTCAACCGTTTACCCGTTGTCTGGATTGCAACGGTCTTATTGAAGCGGTTCCCAAGGAGAAGGTGATCGAACAAATTCCTCCGAAGGTTCAAAAATATTTTAATGAGTTCTATCGATGCGTCAGGTGTTCGAAAATTTACTGGGAGGGTTCTCACTACGAACGGATGCACAAGACAATCAAAGCCTTAGAATCAAAAAAGCCGAACCGATCCTCGGGAGGATGATCCGGCTTTACGAATAAAATATTCTTTAACTATTTCGAGATTTCGGATATCACGGGAATCTGTTCGTCCGCATGGTAAGAGCTGCGCACCAAAGGCGCGGATTCCACGTATTTAAAGCCCAATTCAAGGGCAATCCGTTTTAACTCGGCGAATTCCTGCGGGGAATAAAAGCGGTCTAAAGGGTAATGTTCTTTAGTCGGCGGCAAGTACTGTCCGATGGTGATAATATCACAATCTACGGCGCGCAAATCGCGTAAGACTTCGATGATTTCGTCCCATTGTTCTCCGAGTCCAACCATTATTCCCGATTTCGTGATGAATCCGCGTTGTTTGGCATGATTCAAAACGGATAAAGAACGATCATATTGCGCCTGGACACGAACATCTTTTTGCAGACGTTTTACGGTTTCGAGATTGTGATTTAAAATCTGCGGTTTTGCATTAAGCACCGTATCCAGATCGTGTAAATCGCCTTTAAAATCAGGGATCAACACTTCAACGCTGCATCCGGGGAGCATTTCATGTATCAATCGCACGGTTTCCGCAAAGACGGACGCGCCGCCGTCGGAGAGATCATCCCGGGCAACCGAAGTAATCACCGCATGGCGTAAATTCAGTTCTTTTACCGCTTGCGCCACACGGCGCGGTTCATCGGAATCGTATTCGGCGGGACGTCCGACCCCGATATTGCAAAATTTGCAGCTACGCGTGCAAATATTCCCTAAAATCATAAAGGTGGCGGTTCGCCTGCTCCAACATTCGCCGATATTAGGGCAGCGAGCGCTTTCGCAAACGGTGTGCAATTTCTGTCGATTGATTAATCCGCGGACATCCGTGAAATTCGGGGTGGATCCAAACCGGATTTTTAACCACTCCGGTCTTCGCAACCGAACGTTTATTTCACTGTTTGCAGGATTCTGTTTTTTTGACAATGCTCATCCCCGAGATTATTATCTTTTTTATCATTTGAAACCAAGCCGTAAAATTTAATATTCCCGCGGATCAATATCCAATCAAAAAAATACAGAAAACCGAATTACCAACGAATTAAAGTAGAAGCCCAGGTAAAACCGCTTCCGAAGGCAGCAAGGCACACCAGTTTTCCTTCGCCGATCAGTCCCTGTTCCAAAGCCTCGCTCATGGCAATGGGGATTGACGCCGCGGTGGTATTTCCATACTTGTGAATATTGCTAAACACCTTTTCTTTGGGCAGTCCCAGACGCATTTGAACGGCTTCGGTAATCCGCTGATTGGCTTGATGAGGAATTACAATATCAACGTCTTCAAGGGAAACGTTGGCAGCCTTCAAGGCTTCCATGATAACCTCAGGGAAACGTGTAACGGCGTGCTTAAAAACATAACGTCCGTTCATGGTAGGATAAATTTTTCCGTTCTCAATCATATCAACGGTTATGTGAGGTCTAAAGCGAGCGCCGGGAGCTTCGACCCATAATTCTTTAATAAACCGACCATCCGCATGCAAATGGTGGGTTAAAAGTCCGCGACCGTTATTTTCATCAGAGGCGGAAACGACCACGGCTCCGGCGCCATCGCCAAACAGAACAGCCACATCTCTGCCAGCCGTAGTCATGTTAAGTCCGCTGCTGTGCACTTCCGACCCAATAACAAGAATATTTTTGTACATTCCTGTTTTAATGAACTGATCCGCAGTAGCCAAAGCATAAAGGAAACCAGTACACTGATTTCGGATGTCCATGGCGCCTATGCCAGGAATACCAAGATGAATCTGAAGCGGGCATCCGCATCCCGGGAAAAAATAATCGGGGCTCAGTGTAGCAAAAATGATAAAATCTATATCCGAAGGCGCCATATCAGCCATTTCGAGAGCTTTTTTTGCGGCTTCGGCACCCATAAACGATGTTGTTTCACCATTTTCCAGATCGGCAAAACGCCTTTCGCTGATTCCGGTACGTTCCCGAATCCAGCTATCCGAAGTATCCATCATCTTTTCCAAATCGAAATTAGTCACCACACGTTTAGGTAAGTAACGACCAACGCCTTTGATAATAGAACGTTTCATTAAGATTTCCTCCCTGTTAGCATTTTAGTTTCCAATACAATAAATTAAATCTCATTTGGGGATGTTGTTGCAAATCACGATTTCACAAAATTCTTTTTGATAAAGGTTTCAATCGCAATTGCAACGTTCTCATCATTTAATAAAGAGGAATGATTATGTCCTTTTACCACGAATTTTTCAACATTTTCTCTTTTTGCTTTTTTATAGATTTTTTCCACGTCGGAATAATCGATCACTTCGTCTTTGGTTCCGTGAATTAACAGAACGGGTTTGGAAATTCGCTTAATAGAGTGGGCAGGAGAAACTTCCTGCAGGGTTCTTCCGATTCTGAACTCGATATAGGTCAGTAAGCTGTTAATAAACCATCCGGGAATTTTGTGCTTTAAGAATCCTTGTTGCAGAATTTGTTTCATATCTGCGAATGTACTAATGGCAACCACGCCGGAAATTCTCGAATCATCGGCTGCGGCAAGTAAGGATGCTGCGCCGCCCAATGAATGACCAAACAGAATAACGGGTGTTTTATTCCCCAATTCTTTTTTTATGTAATCCACTGTTTTCAGAATATCCGTTTCGAACTTCAAAATGGTCATGTTGGTTTCGGGATCGCTTTTTCCGTGACTACGGGTATTTAAAAGAAAAACCCTGCCGAGTTTGGTGAGTTTTTTGGAAAGAGGCAGAAGAGTATCCGAATTATTAGCCCAGCCGTGAACGCCAAGCAGCGCCAGATTATGCCCGTCAGCGGGATTCAGATCATAGACCTGAATTTTTTTCTGGTGTTCGGTAACGACAAAAATTTCTTTTGAAGCAAAGCCTGCTTCATCGGGGGTGTGTTTTTCTTTTATCGGCGAATGATGGAAGGTACGCTGCAGGACGTAATTCATAAAAATAAAAAAGGCTATTATTCCAACCGCGCTCAATAAGATTATGTACAATATAATTTTCAACATATATTTGCCTCCGCCTTTTAATATATTGGAATAAGCAATTTTATGCAATTTAAAAGATTAAATTTGATTAATTATTAGACTGATGTTAAGGGCGGAAACTTCGGATATTGAGTTCCGCCAGAGGATGGAGAAAAACGGAATCGATGCCGGATTTATTAAATCTTTTCAGCAGGGATATTAAAGAATTCGACATTTTTCGGCATCAACGTTTGAGTTTTTATTTAATCCCTGCAACCGGGATGCAAGCCCCTAAAGGGGCTTCTTAAGGTCGTAAACGACCTCCCCTCCCCATCTTCCCCCACACCTCCTTACACCGCTCAATTCAAATACTTAAGAAAATGAAAAGATCTATTTCCATTTACGGGAAAATTCATTAACTTTACAAATCAGTTAAATTTTGTTTAATCTTAATAAAAACAGGTGATTCTGATTCCAAATAATAACAAAGCAATTTATTGGTATGATATTTGTACCAATCTGTAAACCAAAAACTTAAAATCAATCTGAACCAAGAAAGGGGAAATTATGTACGTGGTAAAAGAAGAAGAATGTATTAGTTGTGTCGCCTGCGAAGGCGAGTGTCCGAGCGGCGCAATCAAAATGCGCGACGACATCGCTGTTATTGATCAGGAGCTCTGCGAAAACTGCGGGGACTGCACCGAAGTTTGCCCCACGGGCGCGATAATCGAAGAATAATCAAACGTCTAAATAAAATTCAGCCGCTCCCTTCTAAAAAAAGGGAAGCGGCTTTTTTTTAAACAGCAATACCGCCATTCGGGCAATCGCTACCAAATATTCATGCCCATTTTCACTTGCCGATGCCCAGCTTTTTCATTTTATAAATCAACACATGTCTCGGAATTTTCAGCAATTCGGCGGCTTTTGTCTGATTTCCGCCGGTCTTGCGAAGCGTTTGTTCAATAACCCGTTTCTCCACTTCCTGAAAAGAAATCCCGTCATCGCCCATTTCAATTTGCAGGCTGTCCCCTTCGGTCGGGTAATTTTTAATATGCTCCGGCAGGTCATCCACCGAAAGAGTACTGCTTTGCGCCAGAATCACCATTCGTTCAATAGTATTTTCCAATTCCCTCACATTACCGGGCCACTTATAGGCTTGCAGGTAATCCATAACCCGCGGTTCCAGACGGAAATTGTTTTTACCGGCGTATCTTTTCAGAAAAAACTCGACCAGATGCGGAATTTCCTCGGTTCGTTCGCGCAGAGGCGGAATGGTGATGGGCACAACGCTCAAACGATAATAGAGGTCCTCCCGGAATTTATTTTCATTGACTAAATCCAGGAGATCGCGATTGGTGGCGGCAATAATGCGAACATCCGTTTTGATCGGTCTATTCTCGCCCACCCGTTCGAATTCCCTTTCCTGCAAAACTCTTAACAGTTTTGACTGCAATTCGGGCTTAAGATCGCCGATTTCGTCGAGAAAGATCGTTCCGCCGTTGGCTAATTCAAATTTACCGCGACGATCGGTGACCGCTCCGGTAAAGGCGCCTTTAACGTGACCGAACAATTCGCTTTCCATTAAATGATCGGGAATTGAAGGGCAGTTAACGGTAATTAACGGCTTTTCCTTACGCGGACTGTTGTAATGAATGGCGCGGGCGATTAATTCTTTGCCCGTACCGCTTTCTCCTAAAATTAAAATCGAAGCGTTGCTGTTAGCCACCTGCATTGCCATGCTCATCACCTGTTCCATGGCTTCGCTGTGAACAACGAGATTTTCAAATTTGAATTTTTGTCCCAATTCCTGTTTTAGCTGCAGGTTTTCATCTTCCAGACAACGAATTTTTAAAGCTTTCTCAATCGTAAAGATTAATTGTTCCTTACTAAAAGGCTTGGTCAGATAATCGTCGGCGCCCAATTGGCAGGCTTTTATCGCCTGATCGACGCTGCCGTAAGCGGTGATCAGAATAAAAACCACCCGCTCATTCAAATCACGGACTTTCCGCAGCAGCTCGATTCCGGTTAAATCGGGCATCTGAATATCGCTGATTACAATATCGTACGAACTCTGTTTGAATTTGTCCAGCCCTTCGGTACCGGAGTGAGCGACAATTACTTTAAAACCCTGTTGTTTTAGTTGAAAAGAAATAACCCGGGCTAAATTAATATCGTCATCGACCAAAAGAATATTTGGCAAATGTGTACCCTCCTGTTTCTTTGATCTGAATATAATGGTTTTCTGTGAAAAAAGGCAATAGTAAAATAATCGCCGATTGCGCAGAGTGAGCGGTTATTCTTTTCAGCAGAGTCGCAGAGGTCTTTCTTTTTAATTTTTAGTACTCAAATCGGAAAATTTGTTTCCTTTAAAATTCACAATTCCAAATTATTTTGGCTGCATCTATCTTTGAATGCTTTGTGCCACCTTTATGAATTTTGCGGTTACCGTTTTTACCCCCAGGAGCACTGCTCCGCCTAAATTCGATTGTTGCTTAAACGACATTTTTGTTTCCCGTGGATGCAAATCAAAACAATTCTGTAATTTTTCCGTGAATAAGCGGTAATTTGAGGCTAAAAAAGACAATCGGGCTGTTAGGCAAAAGACGATTACGATCGCCCGATCGTTATTCGGATCGAAAAATAAGCGCATTTTCCTCTTTTTATCTCTGTTTTGCGGACAATCTCCGGTTTTCAAAAAATTTAAATATTACAAAATTGTAACCCTCTTTTCGCCGCCCACAAATTTGTAACTCTTTCGCGGCATCCTTACGCTCTTCCCTGTTTACCTTATCTCATTAAAATTCAAAACGTTAATCGGCGAATTTATTTTCTGGCACATTAATTGACTTAAGAAAACGCATCGCGGTAAAAAGTTAACAAAAACAAAGGAGGTTTTATTTTGAAGTTAGTCATCGCCTACATCCAACCCGAACGTTTAAACGCGGTAAAGCAAGCCCTTTACCGAAGGGAGATTTTCAAGATGTCCGTGACCAATGCCCTTGGCTGCGGCGAGCAAAAAGGTTATTCGGAAACCTATCGCGGAGCGCAAATAGAAGTGAACTTACTAAAGAAAGTCCGGCTGGAAATTGCCGTAAACGAAGAATTTGTCGAGCCCACGGTTGAAGGAATAATCGAAGGCGCGCGAACCGGTCGAATCGGCGACGGAAAGATTTTTGTCATGCAATTGCAGGAATGTATTCGCATTCGCACCGGAGAACGCGGTCATTCGGCTATAGGTTAAGAAAATCGGATAATTCAAAACAGGAGAAATAAGATGCGTAAATTTATACTGATCATTACACTGCTGATGTTAACTTTGTCGGTTTATCCGCATAAGAGTTACGCCGGAGACATTAAAGAAAAACAAACCATCGAACAAGTGTCCGAGCAATTGCAAGACAATTTGAACATTGTATGGACGAGCATCGCGGCTTTTCTTGTCTTTTTTATGCAGGCTGGATTTGCGATGGTTGAAAGCGGTTTCACGCAGGCTAAAAACACGGTAAACATTATGATGAAAAATTTAATGGACTTTTCCATCAGCTCGCTTGCTTTTTTTCTGCTTGGTTTTGGTTTAATGTTCGGCGCCGGGAACGGATTGTTCGGCACTTCGCACTTTGCCCTTTTCGGCTTGAGTCAGTTGGACGGAAACTGGATTTGGACCTTTTTCATGTTTCAGGTTGTCTTTGCCGGAACTGCGGCTACCATTGTTTCGGGAGCCATGGCGGAACGAACCAAATTTATCGGTTATCTTTCGTACAGTTTGTTCATCAGCGCCTTTATTTACCCGGTTTTCGGTTCATGGGCGTGGGGTTCATTGTTAGACGGCGCGGGCTGGCTGGAGAAGTTGGGTTTCGTGGATTTTGCCGGTTCAACGGTTGTGCACTCCATCGGAGGCTGGCTGGCTTTGGCGGGAGCCATCATGGTCGGTCCGCGTATCGGCAAATACTCCCCCGACGGTAAAGCGCAAGCCATTCCCGGACACAACATCGCTCTGGCTGCGCTGGGCGTATTCATCTTGTGGTTCGGTTGGTTCGGCTTTAACCCGGGCAGCACGACTTTTGGCGACGGAAACATCGGGCGGATAGCGGTAACAACCAATTTAGCCGCAGCAGCCGGAGCCCTGAGCGCCATGATTACCGCCTGGATCACGGAGAAAAAACCGGACGGATCGATGACGCTGAACGGCGCGCTGGCGGGTCTTGTGGCTATTACCGCCGGATGCGCCTCGGTTACTCCGTTGGGATCGATCGCCATCGGTCTGATCGCCGGCGTGGTAGTGGTATTAAGCGTCCTGTTCATCGACAGAGTGCTAAAAGTTGACGACCCTGTCGGCGCGGTCAGCGTTCACGGCGTTTGCGGAGCGCTGGGCACAATTCTGGTCGGCTTTTTTGCGGTTGACGGCGGAGTTTTTTACGGAGGCGGAATGAAATTATTGAGCGTGCAGCTTCTGGGAGTCGGCGTGGCGTTTGTCTGGGCTTTTGGTCTGGGAATTATCTTATTCTACGGAATCAAAAAGACCATCGGATTGCGCGTTTCAGCCGAAGAAGAATTGCGCGGTCTGGACATCGGCGAGCACGGCATGGAAGCCTACAGCGGTTTTCAAATATTCACCACACGCTAATCTTAAAATGAAACGGGGAATCCGGAAGCGATTTTGGGTTAAATTCCGGATTCCTTTACAGTCAAAAATTTCGGATATCTTTTAATTCAAAATAATTTCGGAAGGGTACAAAAATGAAATCATTAATAATACGAACGTTTATGATGCTGTCAATTTTAACAGGTTTACTGTTTTCTCAGATTGCTTCTTCAGTCGATTTGAGCGGCGTTACCACTTATGTGTGGCGCGGGGTCAAACAATTCAACGGACCGGCTCTGCAGGGCACGGCAACACTGAGTTACAAAAATATTAACGCCGGTTTGTGGGTCTCCAGCGTGAACTTCGGCGGAAGCGAAGAAATTGAAACGGACCCCTTTGTGGCGCTCAGCATTCCTTTAGGCGATCTGGAGATAAACACGGGAACGACATTCTATTCCTACGATCTGTTCGAATCGTTTAACGCAAACGCCGATTATGAAATTGAATTTTTCGGAAATATTTCTTACAAAGATCTGGGAGTCGCGCTTTATTACGTTCCCTCTCAGACCAGCACAAAAGACAACCCGAATCGAACGGACTACTGGCTGGAAGCCTCCGTTGCGCACGATCTGGCGGGAGTAACATTAAACATGACTTACGGCTACGGAACCTATTCCAGTAAATTTTTAGCGCAGCCGAAAAAAGAAGCGGTATCGAATCTGGTTCTCGGCGTCAAAAAAAATCTTACCGAAAATTACGCCTTAAGCTGGAACTTCTCAAAGGGATTTAACGGAATGGAAAAGGTTTTCTGGATGGGAATCTATTTTCATCCCTAAACCGATTTTTTAAGACCCCACAAAAAACAAAGCCGTTTCCTCTTGTCGTCGTCGCAGAGGAAGCGGCTTTTCTTTAAAAAAATTATTCAACCTTCACCATACCTGGCACAATAATCCTTTTAAATAAAGACTTTCCGGAATGTGCAAAGCCACGGGATGATCCGGACTTTGAGTAAGCCAGCGAAGAATTTGTACTTCGCGACCGGCGTCAACGGCGGCGTCCGCCACAATTTTCTGGAACAGCTCCGTCCTGATCAATCCCGAGCAGGAAAAAGTAAACAAAAATCCTCCGCGGCGAATTAACTTTAAAGCCTGCAGATTAATGTCTTTGTAACCGCGGCTGGCTTTTTTTAAGTGCTTCTGCGATTCCACAAACTTGGGCGGATCAAGCACCACAACGTCAAAAGTTCTGTTTTCTTTTCCGAATCGGCGCAAAACCTGAAACACGTCGCCTTTGATATTTTCACAACGCTTATCGTCCAATCGGTTCAGCCGGATGTTCTCGTCAATCAAATTCAGCAGACCCGCAACGGCTTCCACGTTAACGACATTTTCAGCGCCCGCTTTGAGCGCGGCAATTCCGAATCCGCCGGTGTAGGCAAAACAATTGAGCACTTCGGCGTCTTTAGCGTATTCGGCTACAACGGAACGATTTTCCCTTTGATCAAGATAAAAACCGGTTTTGTGACCGTTTCTTAAATCCGCCAAAAACCGGCGATCCTCTTCCCTGATCTCAATTAAATCCGGCGGTTCGTCTCCGAGCAGCACGCCGCTAACCAATGGCAATCCCTCTTTTTTACGCACTCCCACATCCGACCGCTCGTAAATTCCCTTTGCGCTAAATAATTCCATTAATTGCCGTACAACCGTTTTCTTCCAATACTCCGCGCCCGCGCTGAGAAACTGACAAACCAGATAATCCCCGTAACGATCCGCAATAATCCCCGGAAGACCGTCGGCTTCCGCGCTTAGCAGACGGTAACTGTTTGTCCGTTCGGGAATGCCGAGATTTTGACGAATATGCCAGGCTTGTTTTAAACGCCGGTAAAAAAATTCGTCATCGATTTTCACATCCCGTTCAAAAGACCAAAGCCTTACCCTTATTTGCGATTGCGGAGAATAAGCCCCTCTGCCCAGTAAATCGCCTCTTTTGGACAAAACCTCCACGGTTTCCCCGGGCTGAGGGTCGCCTTCCACGCGATCGATCGCTCCGGAAAAAATCCAGGGGTGTCTGCGCAAGACCGAATGCTCTCTGCCTGTTTTCAAAACGACTTTAATTGTCACCGATGTTTTCCTTTTTTGGAACCGATAAAATCGGATCACTTCACTTGTTACGAGTTCATCTAATGCAGCCTGCCCGGAAAACACTTTTTTTGTTTTTACCCGGCGGCTTTTTCTTCCAATACCAATCGTCCGCTCAACATTTTATAAAGCGCGGGCACCAACACAAGGGTCAGCAGGGTGGAGGTTAACAGACCGCCGATAATCGTCCAGCCCAAAGGCGCCCAAAGCGTTCCGCCTTGCAGCGTTAACGGCAAAAGACCTCCGATGGTTGTGCCGACTGTTAAAAGGATGGGAATAAAACGCGTTTTCGCAGCCTGAATAATAGCTCCGTCAACCGTCATGCCTTCCCTTCTTAATTGATTGGTGTAATCCACCAGAATAATCGAATTATTCACCACAATTCCCGCAAGACTGGTCAAGCCCACGAAGGCGGAAAAAGAGAAACTGTAGCCGGTTACCAGGAGCGCTAAAATCGAACCGACCACAGCCAAGGGTATGGCGCTAAAAACGATTACCGGCTGCAAATAAGAACGGAACTGCAATACCAGCACGCCAAAGATGGCAATAAGCGCGACCACCATTGCCCGGTACATGCTGCCGAACGATTCTTCGCGGCTTTCGATTTCTCCGCCGGTTTCAAATCGATAGCCCTTGGGTAAAGGATAATCTTTTAATCGCCTGATGATGGATTTGGTAACCCGTTCCACCGAAATACCGCCCACCACATCGGCGGTAATCGTTACGTTTCTTTGCAGATTATAATGGGAAATAATGTGCGGCGTGGTTTCCAGTTTAACCTTAACAATTTGGTTAAGGGGTATTAAATTACCCGTTAACGAACTGACATAAATCCGATCAAAATCGGAAAAGCGAAAATCTTTGTCAACCGGCAACCGCACCACAATATCGTATTGCTTGCCGTCGGCATCGCGAAAGGAAGACACGGGCAAACCGGCGATACTGGCGCGGATGGTGCGATTGATTTCCGCCAGCGGCACGCCCAGCATTCCGGCTTTTTCTTTGTTGATCAGAACGGTGGCGTTTATTTTTACGGTTCCCAACGGGTTATGGACATTTACCGTGCCTTTGGTCGAAAAAACCGCCGCTTCAACATCTTTGGCGATTTCCCGCAGCTTTTGAACATTGTCTCCCAAAATGCGGATGGCAATGGGCGCTTCGATCGGCGGTCCCTGCACAAATTCTTTGACTTTAATCTTAGCTCCGGGAATGAGGCTCAGATCGCCTCTTAATTTCCGCACAAAATTTTGGAACTCCTGCGGACGGTAGCTCTTTAAAAGAACAAAAATCTGCGCAAAGTTGCTTTTTTCGCTCTTGGGAATCATGTTGTAATAGATTCGCGGATTTCCGTGCCCGACGTTTGTGGCAAATACCGCCGGTTCGTCATAAGTCTTTAATTTCGATTCCACTAATCCGGCGATCCGATCAGTCTCTTCCAGGGACGTTCCAACCGGCGTGTCGATATCGATCATCAACTGCGGTTTTTCGGCTTTGGGAAAAAAACTCAATCCGACAAAAGGAAACAAACCCAGACTAAGCGCAAACACAATCAGGGCAATGATACTCACCCGCACCGGATGCTTTACCGATTTGGTCAGAATAGACGAATATCTTTTTTCGATAAACCGATCAAGCAGACGGCGGATCAGGCGCTTCGAGTCTTTTTTGCTTGTTTTTAAAAAGCGGCTGGAAACATAAGGCGTTAAAGTAAGAGAGATAAGCAAAGAGGCGCTCAGCGTAAAAATCACCGTTAAGGGTAAGCTGCGAATAAAATCGCCGGTCATGCTGCCGATCATAATCATTGGGAAAAAAGCAAGAATTGTGGTAAGGGTAGAACTGATAATTGCCCAGGCGATCTGTCCGGTGCCTTTAATCGCCGCTTCTTTGGCTGAATAGCCCTGATTCATAAAGCGCGAAATATTTTCGGTCACCACGATGGCGTTATCCACCAATAAACCGAGGGCAATCACAAATCCGCTGATGGTCATCTGCTGCAGCCCGTAACCGCTAAGATCGATCATGCCGGTTGCCGTCAAAATCGAAATGGGAATAACCAGCATTACGATGAACGCCGCTCTGATATTCACCGCTAAAAAGATGACAAGACCGACCAGCAAAAGTCCCTGAAGCAGGTTAATAAAAAAACCGTTTAAACGACGGCGAACGCTCTGCGTTTGATCGAAAACGACGGAGAACCTTATTCCCGGCGAAAGCTGTTTTTCCACCCGGGTTAAAACTTTTTCTATTTTGTCCCTTAGGCTATAGATATTGGTGCCTTTTTTCTGGGTCACCGTAAAAAATATGGCGCGTTGTCCGTTGACCCGGGCGAAGTATTGCTGCTCATCGTAGCCCATTTTAACGTCGGCGATATCTTTGAGAAACAAAATTTTACCGTTGGCGCTTTGAACAACGGTGTTTTTGATGTCATCGACCGATTTGTAATAGCCGCTGGTTTTAATGGTGAATTCCCGCAAACCGCCCTTAACCGTTCCGCCGGGAATGTTGATATTCGATGTTTGAATAGCCTGAATAACCTGCCTGAAGGGAATCCGATAGGTCGCCGTCTTTTCCAGATCCAATGAAATTCGAATCTGCTGCCTGGGATAGGCTAAAATATCAACCGACTTTACCCCGCGGATTTTTTCCAGCAGGTCTTTAAAATTTTCGGCTTCTTTTACCAGTTGACGATAGGGAGCCGTTTCGGAAATTAAAGCCGCCTGCAAAATACAAACATTGGTAATCGTCCATTTGAGGATGCGCAAAGCCGCCAAATCCGGCGGAAGGTCTTTGCGAATGGAATTGACCTTTTCCACGATCTGGGAATATTTTTCATCGGGATCGCTTCCCGAGAGAAATTCGACATTAATAACCGCCAATCCGTCCTCTGCCGTGGATTTGATTTCCTTGATGTCTTCCAGCTCATTAACAACTTCTTCGATCGGATTGACGATCAATTCTTCCATGTCCGTGGGATTGGCGCCCGGGTAAACGATAGTAATGGTGGTGCCCGGCGGCGCGATCATGGGATCTTCGGAACGTGGCATACTGTAAAAGGAAACCAATCCGAAAACAACCAATAAAAAGACAATGACAACGGTAAACTGGTGGTTATCGATAGCTGAACGGGATATCTTCACGCCTTTTTCTCCGCTTTTTACCGAGGAATCACTTTAGCGCCGTCCGATAAATAGGCGGCGCCTTCGGCTACTATCCGCTCGATCCCTTCCAAACCCGACTTAACTGCAATCCGTTGATCCATGGTTTGCAGAATGGCAACCTTAACCCTTTTAACCGAGCTGTCCGGTTTGACGACAAAAACATATCCGCGGTCGCCGTCCGCTTCGACCAGAGACTGATAGGGAATTAACGCGGCTCTCACCCGCTTTGAGGGGTAAATTGTAACTTTGCCCGTGAATCCCGAAAACAATTTTGTCTTTTCGGGCAGCAGCTTCAATTTTACTTCATAGGTTGCACTCATGGGATCTATTGTTCCCGAGATTTCGGAAACGGTCGCTTTGAATTTCTTATCGGGATAGGCGTCAAATTCGATTTCCGCTTTATCGCCTAACCGTATCCGCGCAATATGTTTATCGGTAACGCCCGCTTTTAAAATCCTCTTTTCGGTTTCGGAACCAAAGAGAAAGACGGGTTGACCCGGAGCCACCATTTCGTTGATTTCGGGAATTATTTTCAGCACCACGCCCGCGGAAGGCGCGCGTATTTCCGAATGCGTCAAATTGAATTTGGCAATATTCAGATCGGCTTTTGCAACCTCTAACGCGGTCTGAGCGTTCTGCTTTTGCTCCAGAGTTGCCACGCTGTCCGCATAAAGTTTTTTAACACGGTTAAAATCCCGCTCCGCCTTTCGGAACGCGCTTAATGCCTGACGATAACGCGCCTGAATTTCGGTCAGATCCAACCGGGCAAGAATCCGCCCTTTGGTTACTTTTTCGCCTTCTTTAACGGAAACAGTTTTAAGAATGCCGCCTGTTTTAAAAGAAAGCTTCGATTCGGTCTCGGCGAAAAGCAGCCCCGCCGAACGAACGGGTATTGTCAGGCTGTCGTGCCAAACCCGCGCCAGTTTCACCGGAATCGGCGGCGCTTCTTCCTTTGCCTTTTGGCTGCTTTTACAGCCCAAAAACAAAAAGCCCGTTAATAAAACAAGTAAATACATGCGGATCATTTTTTATCTTCTCCCTCAAATTCCAAGGTTAAAGGGCAGCCGGCGGCGCTTTCAATTCCACGTATTTTACCCGATCTTCAATCTTTCGCATGACAGCGGCGCCTTTCCGAAGAATTTTCATAAAAGCGGTTACGAAAAGGAAAATACAAAACAAAAATAAAACGAAATAAACCATTAGAAGTTATGACGGAAACCGCAAAATCCCGACGGGGTCTTAAACGGGGCTGAATTAAACCGTTAATGCGAGAACAATTATTAATCGACCTATTTAAGCAAAAACAATCCTTGATTTTAACTACGGATTTTAATAACATTCAAAAAACAAAAAAGATATCGGAAACAATGGAAATAAAATCAAAATTAATTCTCGGCGACTGCTCCGAGGAGCTGCGCAAACTGGAAGACAACTCGATTGATTTGATTGTAACTTCGCCTCCGTACGCGGACGCAAGGAAAAAAGTTTACGGGGGAATACACCCGGATGATTATGTGGAATGGTTCCTGCCTATCTCCGAACAATTGCTGCGCGTTCTTAAGCCGACAGGAACTTTCATTTTGAACATAAAGGAACGGGTTGTTAACGGTGAACGCCATACTTATGTGTTGGAACTTATAATGAAGATGAGGGAACAGGGCTGGCTTTGGACCGAGGAATTTATCTGGCACAAAAAGAACGCTTATCCGGGTAAATGGCCTAACCGATTCAGAGACGCGTGGGAAAGATTACTGCAATTCAACAAACAAAAGAAGTTCAAAATGTTTCAGGAAGCGGTTATGGTTCCGATGGGAGATTGGGCAAAAACCAGACTAAAACGTTTGAGCGAAAGAGACCGCATTCGGGACGAATCGAAGGTTAACAGCGGATTCGGCAAAAATATTTCAAACTGGATCGGTCGCGAAATGGCTTATCCCACCAATGTTTTGCACATGGCTACGGAATGTTCGAACAAAAATCACAGCGCCGTATTCCCGGAAGCGCTGCCGGAATGGTTCATTAAATTATTCACCGAAGAAGGAGACTGGGTTTTGGATCCGTTTATGGGATCGGGCACCACAATCCGTGTTGCGCAAAGACT
>JAADIP010000053.1 GCA_013151275.1 Calditrichota bacterium
GAAAAGGTTCCGCTGCCGCGAACGCGCTGAAAGGTAACCGTTTGACTTGCCACGTCGTTGCCGTAAACGTCTTCCAGCCGCACCTGCAGCAGACGTTCGGTTCCCGCGGTAATGGAATCTTCAGCGGTCAGTTTGACAAAATGATCGGCGCTGCCCGCGTTCACGGTAATCAAACCGCTCTCGCCGTTGACGCTGCTGTTTGTTGCGTTTTCCGCCTGTACCGTAAAACTGCCCGCAATTGTATCCTGCACGCTGAAACTTAATGTGCTGTCGTTGCTGAAGCTTAAACTTGCCGACGGGCTTACGGTTGCCGTGCTGCTGCCCGGAGTGGTGATATTGACATTGTCCGAATTTATAACTCCGTTGCCGTACTGATCGCGCGCGGTAATCGTAAAATTAACGGCGTTCCCCGCCGTAACCGACTGATCGCCGGAGGGGTTGAACGAATAATAGGAAACGCTTCCCGAAACAACATTAACCTGATAACCCCCGTCCGTGCTTTGAGCTCGGGCTGACGAATCCAGAACGGCGTCGAAACTGCCGGGATAGGCGTTGTTCTCAGAAAGCGTTGTGGGCATGCTCTGCCCAAAGACAATCCGAACGCTGTCGATGACGTCAAAATGCGACAGACGGATGTACAGAGAATCGGAAGCAGCGTCGTAGTACCAGGTGGCGTATCCCGGATCTTCGGGAGTGGTCTGGCTGTTCTGGATGTAGGCGGAGCTTCCGTTTATGTAAATTGCGTTTACCGAGGGCACGGTGCTAAAGGGAATTTTAACGGCAAAACGATCCAGTTTACCGAGTCCCTGAGTTCCTCCGGCGTCGATATTGTAAAAACTGTAATTAAAAGATGTGTAGCTTCCGGCGGAAGCCGTTGTGGGAGAAATTTTGGCGGTCGCTCCGGAAGCAAGACGCTTGTTATGAAACATAATAGACATATTCGAGGTCAGCGGACCTACGCCTGTTCCGTCTCCGTAATAATAGGTAAGACCGTCGGCGGAGCTTGCTCCGATGCCGATAGTAGCCGTGCCGCCGCCGTTAAAACTCGAATCAATGATTTTATATTGGAATTTAATCAGATTGCTGTGTTCAAAAATAATCAGCTCAAAAATCAACGTTTCCGTCTGGCTCAACGTGGAACTGATCGCCTCCCACTGCACGATTATTTTTCTGTTGGGAGCGCTGCCGGTTACCGAGTAGTAAATTCCGCCGTCGTATCTTGAATCGCCGATCAAATCGTCCCAGTAAACCGCTAAAACCGAATCGGGACCGGTGGCAGAGGGAAGTGTGTCGTTTGTGGCGTACGAGTCGGTTCCCGGATTTTTAAAGCTCGCCCAACCGTTGGGAGAGATAAAAATGCTGTCATGGGCGACGCCGTAAAATTTAACTTTGAACGGCAATTTTTTGCCCACCGGAGCTTCATTGTCAAAACCGGCTCCGAAAACCTCGTTGGCTGTAGATTTGATATCAATCCAGTTGTAATTAATGGTTGTGGTGCCTTTGCTGTCGGTCCACATGTAACCAAAAAGATCGCTTCCCCCCTGGTCGGCAAAAAGAACCTTTAAACTTAAGCCCATGATAAGCAGAAAGCGGAATATATTTCGTTTCATACCTCTGATACCCCATTAATTATTTGGATTTTGAGGAATTTGAAGACTTACCCGACCGATAAGTTTTCCTCTGATTGATGTCGGATTAAATGTGTCTAATCTCAGATCGATTTGCGGGTTTGTTGTATCCGATCCCGAAAAATGCAATGTCATCAGAATCTGATCTCCGCTTACGATAAATCCCGGAGCAAACCGGAAGACAAGCAACGAGTCGGAGCGCTGCCAGTGAACTACGTTATCGGCTGCGGGAATCTGATCGGATTCTTTAAGCCAGATGAGTTTTGCATTCTTGCTGACTTTTACCGGAAAAGAGTTGAAAGAAGCCGGAAATTCCAGAACCATTCCTGCGCTGATTTCGGGAATTGCTTTTAATTGAAGATCTATTTGCCAGCTCTGCCGCGTATTCGCTTCCGCGTTTATTTGCGCATTTATTTGTAAATTCTGTCCGAAAGCATAAAAAGGAAAAACTAATAAGAAAATTAACAAACTGTTTTTAAAAACTCTGAACATCTGCGTTCTCCTGTTTTGTTCTTGGCGAACAACTTAAATAAATTAAAATAGGTTAAGGAAATCAAATATTTATGCATAATATCGGTTAGCAATTCAAGAATCTCGGTGATGAACGGCACAAGGTTTAAGAATTATCGTTTTTTATCTCCTTTAATGAAAGGTTGCTTTCTTGTTCGAATGTCTGAGTACATCCAGAAACGCCTTAACCACTTCGGGATCAAACTGATCTCCGGCTTGGTTAACCAGAACTTCCATTGCTTCTTTTTTGGATAATGCTCTGCGATATGGTCGTTCCGAAGTCATGGCGTCGTAAGCGTTGCAAACTGATAAAATTCTTGTCTGGATCGGAATTTCTTCTCCTCCCAACCTGTGCGGGAATCCTTTTCCGTTAAAATATTCGTGATGGTGTAATGCCATATCGATCATCAGACTGTTAAATCCGGCAGTCTTTAATATTTTCCCCCCTTCCACGGCATGTGTAAGGATGCGTTCTTTTACAATTTTGTCTTTGCCCGAATCGCTTAACGAGCCGTCATACAACAAATATTTGTCGTTAACCGCCGTTTTGCCGATGTCATGAAGCAGGCTGCCCATACCCATCTGCTGAATCTCGGTCGTTGTAAAACCCAGACGTTTGGCAGCCATCGTCACATAATTGGTTGTTCGCAAAATATGACCGCGGGTGTACATAAACTTAGCTTCCATGGCGTAAAGCATTGCCCTTATTGTGCGGGAAAACTGATCGCGGTACTCATTTGTCTGCTGTACCTGATCAAGCACAAAGGCGCTTTGGTTCGCCACAATGGAAATCAGATTAAAATCTTCTTTAGTGAAAGGTCGTTCGGTAACTTTCGGTCCGAAGGCAATCAACCCGATTATACGATTCTTCACAAAGATCGGGCAAAATACGTCGTCGAGAAAGTTGTTTAAAAAACCCAGCTCGTCGGAAAAAAGATTGTCCTGAGGAATTTCACGCGCAAAAATCGGTTCGCGAAACGAGCGCAAAATCGTGATTAAATTACTGTCGAGATAGATTTTTAAATTTTCGGTGTTTAAGGCGCGCAGCCCTTTTTCCACCACAATCCCCCAATAATTATGGAGCTTCTTTTCGCGAGCCATAATAAAACCGTGGCTGCTCCCGATTTGTCCCAGGGCGGTTAAAAGAAACGATTTCAGCACATCTTTGGAGTCCTTGCCGATGTGTATCTGCTCGCTCAGGGTGATGATATTCTGTATTTCAATATCTTTGCGTTTAACGTTTTTGCTTAAGTCTTTGGAACCCTTTTTTAAAACAGCTAATTGTTGTTTAATCGTTTCCCGTTCCTGTTTAACTTTTTTAACTTCTTCTTGTAATCGAAGGTTGTCGTCTTTTAATTTTTCGATTGTTTGTTTGCCGTACGATGTAATTCCGGCTAAAAAAGAAAATATCAGTACCTGCGCAAGATAGTTAAACAAGGGAAGCGAAAAATAACCTTTAAGACCGAAAAAAAAGGTGCCTGCGGTTAAAAATGTAAAAGCTACCAGAGCTATTCTTTTGATAAACAGCTTTTGAAAGACAAGCGCGGCGCTTACTAAAATCAGACTCGGGATTAACAAGAAAAGAAAAGAAGTTTGAGACAAGGGATATTCCAGAAAGAAGGCAATGAACAAATCGGAATAGAAAATAACGGAGGCGACGCCCTCGTTGAACGGTTCTTTCCTGAAAAAGGTCAGCCACAGAATGGTCGTAAATCCCTGCAAGCCCAGACCGAGCAGCACATAATTAACCAGAGTAACGGATGATTCGGAAGGCGGAAAGCTAATGATCAGAATACCGATTGCGACAATTAAGATCCTTGTAATGCTGAAAATATTTGCGCGTTGATTTTGGAAAGTCTTGTAATTAATGTAACTCATTTTAAGATAGCTCTTAATAAAATCAAAAATTCCCTTCCGTCATTTTCGACCAGTTTTTTATTTTTCAGCGCCTTCTCGTATGAGGGGTTAATTTCCAGCGCCCGATCGAATTCATTTAACGCCTGTAAAAATAAATTTCGGCATTGAATCAAATGAACGATTCCCAGACTATTCCAAAGGTCTGCATAATCCGGTTTATGTTTTATTGCTTCTTTTAACTCCCGTTCGTATTGTTTTATTTCTTTTTCAGTCAAATGAACGCCGTCATACATAAATTTCAAATAAAAGCTGGTGCTGATCAAACCGGCGGTCTCCTGAGGGAACAATTTTTCTCTTTCTCTGACCAGAACCCGAATCGCCTGATCAATTTCCGAGCGTTCCAGATACTGATCGATTTCCGCCAAAAGTTTATCGTCAAAAATCTTATTCTGGTTTTTAACTTTTTGCAGCAACTGTCTGGCGCGTTCGATACGGATCGACGGCGGCGGCAAATACGAACTGCTTCGGTCGGTCAGGGTGCTCTGCAAATATGCGATTGCCGAATTATATTGAACTTCGTTGTAATTGGGATTTATTCTCAGCGCTTCCTGAAAATAACTAAGAGCTTTAATGTGATTTTTTTTATTGAGATAAGCCCAGCCTAATTTATTGTACACATCCGCGTACGAATAACCCGATTTTAACGCCCGTTGCAGCAGATTTATCGCTTCGTCGTTCCTGTTTAAGCGGATGTAGGTATAAGCCAGCAATATCATTGCCCGATTGGATTTGGGATCCAGAGCCAACGCTCTTTTAAACGTATCGACCGCGTCGGTGATTAAATTGTGCTTCAGAAAAAGTAAGCCCAGTTTGATCAGAGAAGAAATATTAGGGACTTTTTTAATGCGATCCGCTACCTTAAACAAGAACTTAATTTCATCCACAGTGGAGAGGTGAACGTCTTTAATAAAACTTCGTACGCGGTTTTCGAAAGACTTCGCGTCTTTACCGCGGCGGCGTTCATAATTTATTACCTGGGTTGTGATTAACCGCCCCTGCTCAAAAATTTCACAGCGAACAATGCCCTTGGATTTATTGGTAGCGGTTTGTATGTGAAATGTACGATTTCCAATCGTTACATTATCATTGAATCCAATATCTGGCATGATTCATTCCTCAAAAAGATGTAGCCGGGGTGAGAAACTTTTATTCTCTATTAGTGCTTATATTACAACGATTTCGGGAAAAAGGCAACAAGAAACTGAAGTTTACAGATTGAAATCCAAATCGGAAAAAATATCTTCGCCGCTTGTTTTTGGTTCGACCTCCTTTTTTAACAATTTATCGACCGCCCGCTCAAATTCTTCTTCTTTATCGGGATATATTAAGGTGTCGATTTCAAAATGCAATTCCTGATCCGGGTGAATTTCGCGCGCAACATTAAACGGCTCAAGCGTATCCAGAATTCGTTCCACAACCGTGGGCACAGTTTCTTCTTTAAGTCCCGGCGCAACGAGGACGAAAGTTCCCTGTTCAATAAAGGCTAAAAAGTCTTCCGTTCGAACCACCGGCTCCAACTTGCCGGCAATTTTTCGGGCGAGCGATTGAATTGTATTGTGATCGAGTTTCTGAAACAGAGTTTCGGAATCTTTGGGTCGGATGGTCAACAGTCCCAGCGTGCTCTTTTGACGTTTGGTTCTGCTCTTTTCTTCCCGAATTCGTTTTTCAAAATACTTTTTATTGGCAATTCCCGTGTTCTTGTCAATAAACGAATCGCCCGAGGCTTCTTCGTAAACAAACAAATTCTTGAACGAGAGGGTAATTGTATTCATCAGAACCCGGAAAATCCGCTTATCGACGGTATCGTAATCGCCGCCGAACAATTTTTCGCCGCAGGCAATTATTCCGATCAAATGATCATCCACGACCAGCGGGGCTACCATGTACGCTTTTGATTCCTGAAAAAAGGGCATTAATGCGGTCATGTCGTTTTTGAATTTAATTTCATCAAAATAGAGAATATCGCCGCCGTTTTTAAAATAGTCAATTATGGGATCGTCTTTGGCTAATTCAATATCGGTGTGTTCAATTCCGAATCCCTTGGAGTAGAATTGGGAATAGGCGTCTTTGCTTTCGTTAAGCAGTAAGGCAAAGGTGCTGTCGCATCCTAATTGCCCGACCATAATCAGCAGAGCGGTGTTAATAAGATTGTCGCGATCCACTATGGCAAAGAGCTCGTTACTTACCTGAAACAACTGATCGATTTCGTGTATTCGTCTTTTTAATGTCTTTTCCGCCTCGGCAAGTTTTTCATTAGATTCCAAAAGTTGCTTCTTGATAAACTCGGTCTGTTCTTTCAGGGATTGATTTTCGGACTTGGAAGCCCAATACAGAGCCATCGCGGAAAAAACGGTATATAAAATTTCAAAGTAGGTTTTGATGAAATTGTTTTCTTCTTTGTACAGGATCAGATAATCGTAACGATTATTAAATTTGAACGCCAGTCCGCCCTGAATTTCAAAAGGGAAGGGGGGCGAAAAATATTTTGAGAAGGTGTAAATCTTAAAAGCAAATTTGCGGTCGAGCGCGTTCTCCAGTTTGTTTGTGTTTTTTAATTTGTAGGGCATGGAATCGAGCAGATGTTCCCATTCATCGACCCGTCCCCGTTCGTGAGCCAGCACATCGATTTCATTTTTAAGCGGGTAAGTCAATTCAATCAATAAAGGCAAAATCGCCTTATGAACATCTTTAGCCGGAGTGTTGCCCTGAACAATCTTATAAATTTCGCTTAAAACGGAATGCGTCCCGGCTATAATTTTATTGATAGCATATTGTTTGAACAGCGGTAATTTCCGCCATATTCTGCTTGTTCCAACCATACCAAGCTCCATAAAATGATTAAACCCCATTTAATAATTTTCTGAAAGTTTTTATATCAACTCCCAGTATTTTAGCGGCTTTAGATTTATTTCTACCCGCTAATTGCCAAATATAATTAGCATAATCCTTTTTGATCTCTTCCAGAGATCGAAGGTCTTCACCGGATTTCACAAGATTGGCGGCAAAACTATCGAACATCTTTTGCGGCATCATATCCAGGGTGATTGTTTCCGGTTTCATGTACATCAGAGTTTCCACCAGGTTCTGCAGCTCGCGGATATTTCCGGGCCAGGAATAATTTTTTAAAATTTCATATACCCCCGGTTGAACCTCCGGTTTTGGCGTTCCGTATTTTTTAATATAGTTATCAATATAATAATTAAAAAGCAAGGGGATATCCTGAATTCTTTCTCTTAAAGACGGTATATGGATTTCAAAAGAATTCAGACGGTAATAAAGATCCATCCGAAACCGCTTGCGCGCGATTTCATCCCAGATATCCTTGTTGGTCGCAGCGATAATTCTGGCGTGCACTTCTTCCGTTTGTACTGACCCGATGGGATAATACTGCCCCTCGTCAAGAACCTTTAGTAATTTCGCCTGAAGATGCACGGGCATTTCACCGATTTCGTCCAAAAAAATGGTGCCCTTTGCCGCGGCTTTAAATTTTCCCGGCGTATCCTTTACGGCGCCGGTAAACGAACCTTTTCTGAATCCGAAAAGCTCGGCTTCCAACAGTTGCTCCGGAATAGCGGCGCAGTTTAAGTGAATGAAAGGCAAATTGCGCCTTGTCGATTTTTCATGAATGAGTTTGGCAAGAATTGTCTTGCCGCTTCCGGTTTCGCCGGTAATTAAAACATGAACATTTGTATTGGCTATTAAATCCGCCTGATTTAAAATCTTGTTTATGGAAGGATCCTGCCCGATAAAGGCAATTTCCGATTCTTTTTCCGGAGATTCCTTCCGCTCCCGGCTTTTAATGCAATATTTAATCAGCGTAGGCAAATCGTGAATCAACGATCGATTTAAGGGAACGATAAACGTTTGCGTTCTAACGCTTAGTTGCCAGATTTCTTCTTCGGGTTGCGTAGTAACGCCCAATAAAAACGTGTTCGGATAGTTGAACTTAAATTCTTCAATAAATTTTTCCTTGTCCGTTTCCAGATGATCCAGATCTATAACCACAATTTGAGTCTGTCTTCCGTCAAGCTGATTTTGCAAAGAGCCGAGCTCTTTGAAAATTTTAAGATCGGTTTGCGCCAATCGCAATTGTTCCAGTAAAAGAGCCTCCCGCTCCGCGGAAGGTTCAAAAACAATTAAATGAGCCATTCTTATGATTCATTTATTTTAATATAAATATGTCGTTTTAACTCTTGCAGCCATTTTTGATATTCTTTTTGCATCTTAAAGTTGAGCGCCATTTGTTCGATCTGCTCCCAATCATTTTCGAGAGTCAATATTCTTGCGGGTTCTCTGGCGTTCAGGCGCACAATGTGATATCCGTATTCGGTTTTAAAGGGTTCGCTGATTTCTCCCGGTTTTAATTTGGCTACTACGGACCTGAAAGCCGGAATTTGCAGTTTATCCACTTCAAAAGTTCCCAAATGTCCCTTGTCTTTTTTTACGTTTTGATCGTCCGAATATTTAAGAGCCATCTCTCCGAAATCCGCTCCGTCCAAAATTTTCTGACGAATTTCCTTTAATTCCCGGACAACGCGCTTTTCGTCTTCTTCCGTGGGCTGCACGCGTATTAAAATGTGGCGCGTATGAATTCTTTCGCCTCGTCTCTCAATCAACTGAATAATATGAAAACCGAATTTTGTCTGAACAATATCGGAAATTTCCCCGTCCTTTAAATTAAAGGCTACGGTTTCGTATTCCGGCACCAAATCGCCGCGCTGAGTAAATCCCAGATCGCCGCCCCGTTTTGCCGAAGCGGGATCTTCGGAATACAATTTTGCTAATTTCTGAAAGTCCTCGCCCTTTTTCAATTTTTCAAGAATTAACTCGGCTTTTCGATAGGCTTTTATTTGAGCCTCTTCGGACGGCTTGACCGTTTTTAGAATATGGCTGATGTCAACAGTGGCGGGGCGGGAAGGCAGACTGTCTTTGAACATTTTGTAAAATTCTTCCACTTCGCGGCGGGAGACTTTTACATCACGGAATTTTGCCGCGCGCACCTGTTCCACAAGCAACTGTTCTTTGATTAATTTTCGGGTGTCCTTGCGGATTTGACTGATCGGGCTTCCGAAAATTTCTTCCAGTTTGTCCTGCGACCCCACCTGCTCTGTCATGTATTTCATGCGTTCGTCAACTCTTTGGTCCAGCATCTGGTCATCGACTGTTACCGTGTCGGCTTCGGCTTTGGCTAACAGAACTTTTTGTTCGATCAAACCTTCCAGCATCTTTTTCCGCAAAGCGTTGTACTGCTCCGAACCGGGCGGAATATTCAATCGATTCTGAATAAGATAATTTTGCACGAATTGATCTATTTCGGATTTGAGTATGATCTCTTTGCCCACAATCGCGGCAATTCCTTCCACCAACTGCTGCGCGCCGGAATAACCGATTCCTATCAAAAGCATGAATATTATCAAACGTATTTTTTTCATAGATATCAACCTTGTTATTGAATTTTACTTAGGTAAGTCTGAATCTGAACGTTCTGCTTTGCCTGTCGCACCAGATCGGCGTATTCTTTATCTCTCTGCCTTTTTTTAAGCCTGAACATGATCTCATCGCGCACCAGCTCCAGACTACGAACCGAGCCTTTTTTTTGTCTGTCAATTAATTGAAAAAAATGATAGCCTTCTTTGGTTTTGATAGGTCGGGAAATGGTTCCTGTTTTCATTCTCCGCAAAACTTTGGCTAATTTTTCGGGCAACTGCGACAGCGCCACATAGCCAAGGTCTCCGTTGGGCTGTTCGATGTTCGATTTCTCGTCGAAATAATATTTTTTAACGATCGTCATTAAATCATCCGCATTTTTAATCTCTTTAATTATCGCCGGATCGTACTGATCCATAAAGATGTGGATAATATGAACCTCGTCTTCTTCGCGGCGAAATTCATCCTGATGGTCTTTGTAATAATTTTCTATTTCATTTTGAGAAATCGTATAATTCTTGTTAAGCTTCTGGTTCAGATACGCCTGAATAATCAAGGATTTACGGTATTCGCTAACCAAGAATTTTTCGTAGTCGTTCAATTCAACCCCTTCTTCGGTAGCCAGTTGGTAAAGCGCTTCGTTTTCGACCCAGCGCGAGATGATGTTTTTTTTGAGAGACAGCGCAAGATCCTTGGAAAGACCGTCCGGCACGCTTTGTTCAACCTGTTTTAAGCGCAGGTAACGATCGTTAACCTGCGCCACCAGATCTTCGGGGAGTTTTTCTTTGCCGCGACAGGAAAAAACAATTAAAACCAAAAATACGGCAATTACCGAAGTTTTAAAGATCGAATTGAATCGAATCTTTTTCATTGTAAATTTTCCACAACTTTGTAATTGATTTTAACGGAGTAGCGGTCTTTAAGTTCTTGTTCCCACTGCTCTCTGCGGTCTTTTAACTGCTTGTTGCGCAATTTGGCTTTAGCCTGATTGTAAGCCTCTTCAAAGCTGCGTATGGTTTCGGGATGCATTTTGCCCGTTTTTATTACAACATATCCCGTACGATATTTAATCGGACCGGCAACTTGATTTTCTCCGATTTCAAACGCTTTTTTGGAAACGGCTCCGCGGCGGTTTTTTGATTTAAATCCGAGATAGCCTTTCTTTTTCTGGTAATATTTATCCTCGGTATATTTTTCCGCTAATCTTTCAAAATTATAGCCTCTTTTAGCCAGGGCAAGCACTTTTTCCGCTTTTTTCTTATCTTTGACGTAAATTTCCCAGATCTCTATTTCCGCCGGTTTTACAAATTCTTTTTGATGCTCTTCGTAATATTTTCTTACTTCTTCTTTTGTCGGCTTAACTTTTTCTTTTACCTCTTTTCTTAATGCCAGGGCGGATAGTTTTTGGATCTGAAAATCTTTTAAATCGGTTCTCACCTCGAATTCGTCGAAAATTCCCAGGCGTCTGGCTTCTTGCTCGACTAATTTTTGAAGCAGAACCTGATCGACAACCTTCTCAAATTTCTTGGGATCGGTTAAGCGTTTCCGGATAAACTCGAACCGTCTTCCGCCGTACAGTAAAAACAAATCATCCAATGTTAGCTTACCGTTGCTCCAGGTGGCGAGCACGATATTTTTTTCTTTGTTTGAATAATTTTTGGGTTTGTAATAGCCGCTGTTTTGTTTTTCCTTGGCGATATTGGCGACTTTTTCGACATTTTCTTTAAGAATAGTTGCTGCGTATTTTTTCTTAAGCTCCTTTTTGTGCTCTTCCCAGAGCTTTCTGCCGGAATCCTGTTTGGCAAAGTACAAATTTCGTTTGATTTCCATCTTCTGCTGTTCATAATTATTTTCGTCGAAAAAGGGATTTTTGCGGTGGTCTTCCACTTTAATAATATGGTAGCCGTAAACGGTTTCGACGGGCTCGGAAATTTGACCGGGTTTTAATGCAAAGGCGACTTTCTGAAACGGATCGACCATTTGCCCCCAGGTAAAGTACCCGAGATCGCCCTTGTTGGTTTTTGCCGAAGGATCGTCGGAATATTTTTCGGCTAAATAGTTAAAGCTCAGTTTTCCCGTTTTTGCTTCTTTGGCAATTTTCTGCGCTAATTTTAAGGCTTCTTCTTTGGTTCGATCTGATTTGCTGCCTCTTGCGCCTTTGTAAGAAATTAAAATGTGCCTTGCTTTAACTTCTTCCCGCTGCTGTTCAAAATTTTTTCTTAACTGATCTTCGGAAATCATCTTGTCAACGATTACGCGTTCAAAATATTTATTGCCGATAAGCCGCGCTGTGTATTCCGCGAGTTCGGTCTGATATATGCGGGTGGTATCGAGTTTTAAGTCTATAGCGTCGTTTGCCTGTAAGTATTTTTTAATCATGTAATTAAGAATGGACATTCTTTGGGAGGAATCGATTTTGGCAAGCGGTTTTTGGGGAAAACGCCTTTGTAAAACGAATTTATAATCATCAAGCGTGATGGTCTTTTTCCCGACTTTTGCGACCGTGTCTTCGGATAGTCCGCAGCTATACGTCAAATAGCCGATTATTATCAGAGTAAAAATGGCTAACAACTTTTTCATAACGCCTCCTCGATGTTTTTAAAATTATTAAAGTAATTTAAGCCTTATCGACGATGTGATGCAATAAATTTCCGGCAAACAGCATTCGTTCTTTTATATCTTTACCTTTAATTTCAAATTCCGCGCCTAATTCTTTTTGATTTAAAAAACGCACAGGCGCTATTTTTTGATTCATCATTCTCGGGAAATATTCGGAAAGGAATCTGTCTTCCTCTTCCGCGCTCTTCCCGAAAATAAGTTTTATTTTACTGTCGTTAACAATAATCCGTTCCGCAAAAAGTTTTCCCGCCAGAATTTTTATTTCGATAGCCTGTAAAAACAACTCCACTTCCGGGGGAAATTCGCCGAAGCGGTCTTTCAACTCCAGTTTTAGCTGCGCAATCTGTTCCACGCCGGTGAAGTTAACCAAACGATGATAGATTGATATTCGTTCCAATTCGGACGGAATATACTGCGACGGAATTAACAAATCGAAATTCACGTCTAATTTGGGGTCGGTGGGGCGCGCTTCGGGTTTAATTTCTTCCATTCCCGGCGCGGAGACGGAAACTCCTCTTCGCATTTCGTGCACGGCTTCGTCCAGAATTCTGCAATACATTTCAAAGCCCACGCTTTGCACAAAACCGCTTTGTTCTTTGCCCAATAAATTTCCGGCGCCGCGCAATTCAAGGTCTCTTAAAGCCACCTTGTATCCGCTGCCAAGGTCGGTAAAATCCATGATGGCGCGAAGACGTTTTCTTGCCAGCGAATTTAATCTTTCCATCGGCGGAACAAGCAGATATGCGTAAGCCTGTTCGCTCGATCTGCCCACTCGTCCGCGTAACTGGTACAATTGCGCCAGTCCGAATTTGTCCGCCCTGTTGATGATAATCGTATTCACATTCGGGATGTCCAGCCCGTTTTCGATGATCATGGTCGCCAGAAGCACATCGTATTCTTTGCGCATAAATTGCAGCATTACTTTTTCCAGTTGCTTTTCCGGTAATTGACCGTGTCCCACGGCTATTCGGGCTTCGGGCGCTATCTGGCTGAGCGTTTCTTTAACGGCGTTTATGGTTTCCACACGATTGTGAACAAAAAAGACCTGACCGCCGCGGCGTATCTCTTTTAAAATTATGTTACGCAATTGACGGTCGTTCCAGTGGATGATTTCGGTGTGCACGGGCAAACGGTTGCTCGGCGGCGTATCGATATTCGAAAGATCTCTGGCGCCCATCAGTGCAATGTGCAGGGTCCTGGGAATGGGCGTCGCCGTCATGGAAAGCACATCCACCGAAAGACGGAATTTTTTCAATTTTTCTTTCTGACGAACTCCGAAACGCTGTTCTTCGTCAATGATCAACAGCCCGAGGTCTTTAAAACGAACGTCATCGGATAATAAGCGATGGGTGCCGATTACAAGATCAATTTTCCCTTCCGCTAACTCGGCAAGAATTTTCTTTTGTTGGGAAGATGTCCGAAATCGGGTTAACATTTCAATAGTGACGGGCAGTTCTTTACATCGTTCTTTAAATGTCTGGTAATGTTGAAAAGCCAGAATAGTGGTGGGGACCAACATGGCGACCTGCTTGCCGTCCAGAATGGCTTTAAACGCCGCCCGAATGGCGACTTCCGTTTTGCCGAAGCCCACGTCTCCGCACAACAAACGATCCATGGGTTCGTCGTTTTCCATATCCGCTTTAACTTCCTGAATCGACTTTAGCTGGTCGGGCGTCTCTTCGTAAGGGAACGAAGCCTCTAATTCTTTTAAAAGATAGTTATCGGGAGAAAATTTGTATCCGCCCTGGGCTTTGCGCGCCGCGTAAATTTGTATTAATTCGGCGGCGATCTTTTGAATCGATTCTTTGGTTTTCTTTTTAACGCGTTCCCATTCCGCGGAGCCTAATTTTGTAAGTTTTGGCGGCGCTCCCTGCTCCGAGCTGTACTTTTGAACACGATTCAAACGATCCACCGTCACATAAAGATAGTCGCCGTCGCGATAACCGATTTTAATGCACTCTTTCTTCACGCTGCCGTAGCTCAGGGTCTCCATCCCGAGATATTGCCCGATTCCGTAGTCCACGTGCACCACGTAATCATAAAGATTCAATCCGCTTAACTGTCTTAAATACTCGCCGCTTTTAAATCGCCTGTAGGCTTTTTTCCGTTTATAACGATTAAAAATTTCATGATCGGTAAGCAGCTCTATTCCCAGATCTTCGATCACAAAACCGTTGTGCAGGGTGCCGATATAAAACTTACCGTGAAATTCAATGCCCTCTTCTTCAATAATTTCCTGAAGGCGCTCTTTTTGGTCTTCGTTATTAGCCTGAATAATGATCAAGCGGTCTGTGTGAAATTCCGTCCTTTTTTTAAGATAATTCAAAAAGAGCTTCACGCTGCCGTTGAAATCGGGATGGGGTCGGGTTCTGAAATTGAGTTGTTTTAATTTTGAATCGCGAACAAGATCGCTTTTAATAAACCGGAAACGCTTCAGCAACGATTTAAAACGATCGGGCGGCAGGTAAGTCTCTTCGGGTTCGGCAACATCAATTCCTGAGGCTGACTGCTCTTTAAAGGCGGTAATGGCTTTATTAAAGAACTGTTCCGCGGCGCTCAGGGCTAAAGCGAGATCTTCAAAGAATAAGATTGTGTTTTCGGGCAATATCCGATCGATGAAAGTCAGATGTTCCCTTGATTGCAAATTGGGCAGCAGAATGATTTCATCGGCTTCCTTAAAAGAGCGTTGAGAAATCACGTCAAAAAAACGGATGGATTCAATTTCATTGCCGAAAAATTCAAGGCGCAGCGGATCGTCATAATTCCAGATGTAAATATCAATAATGCCGCCGCGGACGCTGAATTCGCCCACGCTTTCCACTATTTCCACGCGAGACAATCCGATGGCGTGAAGCTGAGGAACCAATTTATCAAAGGGAACGGACATTCCTTTTTTTAGGTAGAGTTGAAAATCCACAAAATCTTCGGGATTAGGCAAAGCTTCCATTAACCCCTGAGGAGTTGTAACCCCGAACCACACATCTTTTTCAATGAGTTTTTGAGTCGATTCGATGCGCAAGCGCAGCAGACTTGGGTTGGGATCAACATGATCGTAAGGTTCAAAAAGCAAAGGGGGTAAAAATACCAGGTCTTCGGATGAAGCGATCATCTCGAAATCATCGCGTAATTTTTCCGCCGAATCCATATCGCTCGCCACATAAAGCACCGGCTGCCGGACTTGTTTGAAAATATATTCACTGACAAATGAGCGGAATGATCCTGCTATTCCCGTTAATTGCACGGCGTTTGTTTTTTTAAGCAATTCCGGAAGTTTATTTAATTCATCCAGACGATAAATGTGTTTTTTAATCCACTCCATTGCAGAGAAATACTAATTATTGATTTTTGATTTGATTAAATCCAGTTCCTGACGATAGCGACCGTCGGGAAATTTTTTAATCATTTGCTGATAATATTTTTCGAACACATCATTGCGACCCAAATAATGGAAAGACGCCGCCGTTAAAAAGCCAAGGGTTTCTTTGTCGTAAAAATTTTCATCCAGTTTGGCGATTGCTTCGCACAGATTAATGGTTTTTAAGTAATCTTTGCGTTCAAAGGCGACAAAAGCCATTCCGAACAAAGCCGTCGCCCTTCTGATTTTATCCGGAGAATTTTCCAATAATTCTTCGAAAATCTTTTCCGCGGAATCGATATCCTTTTGATAGTATTTAATGAAGCCCTTCATATAAAGAAGCGACAACCAGTATTCCCGATTATTCTGGTAGAAAAAGGCTTCCACTTCATTAAGCAATTCTTCGGCTTCGGGGTATTTTTGATGTTTAAAATACAATTTCCCCAATTCATAAACAGCGTATTGCTGTTTGACTGAATTTCTATCAATTCTAATGGCTTGTTCCAGAAATTGAACCGCTTTTTCGTCGTCTCCCAATCCGATAAAAGAAAAACCGATTAAGCGGTAAAGGTCTTCTTTTGCTTTGTAATCCGTATTCAGTTGCAGACAGTTATTAGCCGCCTCGATGCAGCTTTGATACGATTGCAGCCTGTAAAACGTCCAGCTCAATTCCGCCCAGATGATAGCCTTTGTTTCATCGTCTTCGGCTTCTTTTAACGCATTGAGATACTCCAGGCGGGCTTGTTTGTAATTTTCGTTTTTTAAATATCTGCGCGCTGTTTCTAACGACGATTGTTTTTCCATAATTTTCTACCTGCTTTTTTCCCGATTAAAACTGATTAAATTAATTAGAATATTAAGGTAATGGCAAATTTATTTTTTTATCATGTAAAACAGATTGATAAGTACAAAGGTTTGATAAAATTTAGCTTTTGTATTTGCGGTTAATCTTTTTGTTTAAAAGAAATTAAAATGGGATTACTTGCTAATCCGATTTTTAAATTGTTGCGGATAGCGGAAGAAATCTATAATAAAAAAATTTTTGGCAAAATTAATTTTTTTTGTATGTTCATAACGAATCCAAATCTTTCCTAAAAGGAATTGTTTTTTTACAAAAATTGATTACCGGAAAAACAGAATCCTGAGATGAAAACAGGACAGGGAAGCCCGTCTTTTAAATTTTTGTTACAAATTATTTGATAAATCAAGCCGTTCGGTCTGTTTAAAATGTTTCGTAAATTTCATAGTTTCATTCTAATAGCGTCTTTAGCGGTGGGAGCATTTTCACTTATAAATGCGGAAAACGGCTTATTTAACATGAACTGTTAAATCATAAA
>JAADIP010000078.1 GCA_013151275.1 Calditrichota bacterium
GAACGTTTCTGGAATTCCTCTCCGCCGTAAAGCAAAAACAGGTCTTCTGACGAAGCGTTTGTCAGCTTTTGCCAGAACAGTAAATTTTTAAAGAAATCTCATTAAAAAGTTAGGACAACGAAAGTTTGTCAAATTTGCAATAGAACTGAAAATTTGACAAGAACAAAAGCGCGGTAATCGTGCCTTCTAAATTTTTAAAACTGCAAGCTAACGTACGCCCCAACAGCAGGCAGCGCCAAAGCCGTTATTCCATAAGTGTATTTGGAAAGGTAATAGCCTGTTATTCCTCCCACCGCGCTGCCGATTAAAACACGTAAAAAGGGAAATTTTTTGCTTTTCTTCACATATTCCCGATTTCTCAAATAGCCCAAAACTGCACCCACCGTACCGCCGACGGCTGCTCCGATAAAGGCGTTCGACTCGTCACCCACGCAAATTTGAATTACGTCCGAACTGCCGACGCAGCTTGTCTTTGTATTATAAGCAATAATCGCGCCCGTTAATCCCGTTACTGCACCCAATACAAATCCGTCGAGTAAAATCTTTTGGTCGTTTTGAAACGCGGAATCAGTTGAACTGGTTTTTACATTAATTATTTCCGAAGCAAACAAGGCTTTTTTTAAGTCGTCATTTTCAAAAGCAGGTCTCTCTTGTTGAGCAAATGCAATGTTTACACACAACACGATCATTACAAAAACGTATTTCATCGCTTCTTCCCTCTTACTATTTCTCCCCTAAAAGTTAAACGTTTTTTAATTTTTGGCAAATAATTTTGGGATTCGCCGTGTTTTGTCTTACATTAGTAGGTTTAACAATAATGATTAATCCGAAAAACGAAAGTATTCAAAAATATGAAAGTCGATCAAATTCGCAACATCGCCATCATCGCTCATGTGGATCACGGCAAAACTACATTAGTCGATCAATTATTAAAACAAAATCATATCTTCCGAGATAATCAAACGGTTCAGGAGCGGTTTTTAGATTCCAACGATCTGGAACGGGAACGGGGCATTACCATCCTCTCCAAAAACATCTCCCTGCGCTACAACGAAGTTAAAATCAACATCATCGATACGCCCGGTCACTCCGATTTTGGCGGCGAAGTGGAACGGGTGCTCAAAATGGCGGACGGCGTGCTGCTTTTGGTCGATGCGTTTGAAGGACCCATGCCGCAAACGCGCTTTGTGCTGCAAAAGGCTTTAAATCTTCACCTGCAGCCGGTGGTTGTAATTAACAAGATGGATCGCCCCAACGCCAGACCCGCCGAAGTACTGGACGAAATATACGATCTGTTCATCGACCTGGAAGCGGATGAAGATTTACTCGATTTCCCGGTTATCTACACTTCCGCCAGAGAAGGTTGGGCAAGCCTAAACACCGCAGAAAAAGGCGAAGACATGCTGCCGCTGATGGAAATGATCATTAATAAAATTCCGCCGCCGCAGGTTAAAAAGGGCAGCACTCAACTGCAGATTACCTCTATCGATTATTCTCCCTACATGGGCAGAATGGGCATAGGTCGTATTTTCAGAGGAAGCATCGCTGCCGAGCATCCGTACAAGTTAGTGCGAAGGGACGGCTCGCAACACGAAATACGCATAAAACAGCTTTTTACTTTTGAAGGATTGATCAAGGAAGAAACGCAGGAAGCTCACAGCGGGGATATTTGCGCTATTGTCGGAATCGAAGACATCAATATCGGCGATACTATTGCCGATTACGATAATCCCGAACCTCTGCCCATTATTGCAATCGACGATCCGACAATCAGCATGACGTTCACAATTAATACGTCTCCTTTTTTTGGCAAGGAAGGGAAATATGTTACCAGCCGTCATCTGCACGATCGTCTTTTCAGAGAGCTGGAATCGGATGTTGCTTTGCGCGTTAAAGAGGGCAGTTCGCCGGATGTGTTTAAAGTTTCCGGGCGCGGTATTTTGCACCTTTCTATTTTTATGGAAAACATGCGTCGTGAAGGATACGAATTTGCCGTGGGACAGCCGAGAGTTATTTACAAAGAAATCAACGGTAAAAAAGCCGAACCCGTGGAAGAGCTGGTTATTGAAGTTCCGTCGGACTGGGTGGGAAAAGTCATCGAGCTGGTGGGTCAGCGTAAAGCCGTAATGGTTAAAATGGAAGAAAAAGGAAACTTACGCCGACTGGTTTACCACATTCCTTCAAGGGGATTAATGGGTTTGCGCAATAAACTGCTCACCGCCACGGCGGGCGAAGCGGTAATGTACCATCGTTTTTATCAATATGAATATTTTAAGGGTTCTTTGCCACAACGCCGAAACGGAGTAATGATTTCCATGGGCGACGGACCGGTAAACGGTTATGCTTTGAATGCGCTTCAGGATCGCGGTCGCTTTTTTGTCAGTCCGGGCGAACAGATTTACACGGGACAAGTCGTCGGAGAATACAACAAAGAAGGCAATATTGTGGTTAATTTGCAAAAAGCAAAAAAACTGACCAATATGCGGGCGGCAAGCGCGGACAAGGCGTTAAAAATCGCTCCAACCGTAAAATTGAGCCTTGAAGAATGCCTCGAATTTATCGACGACGATGAGCTGGTGGAAATCACGCCCAAAGCAATCCGCATGCGTAAAATTATTCTGGACGAGGCGCAAAGAAGACGCGCCAACTCGGAAAAATCGGGTAAAAAGAAGATTAAATAAGCCGTCTTCCGGCGCGCTTAAATACGTTTCCGATAAAAAACGGCAGTACTAATTTTAGTTCGTCTTTGTTTTAACGACTCGCTTCGGACAAACAATTTTTTCGCCTTCCCGAAAGATTCATCCTAACTGCAAAAGTTTTGCCGTCGTGAATAAAATCGGAATAAAGTTTCTGTCAACCTACCTTTCACAAAGTACAATCGTCAAATCTTGAAACTCGGTAATCAGCGGATGAGCAACAACTTTTGTTTAGCCGAGTATTTTCCCGCTTTAACATGGCAAATATAAATTCCGCTCGATAACTGTTCACCGGTATTGCTTTTCCCGTCCCAGAGCAGACTAAACTCGCCCTGATTCTGCCAGCCGTTAAACAGAGTCCGCACTTCTCTGCCAAGCACATCATAAATGGCTACGCGCACTTCGCTGCGTTCGGGCAATTGATAACGAATATGCGTTTGGGGATTGAAAGGATTAGGGTAAGCGGAGAAAAATTTAAAAGACGTCACCGACCTTTGGCGCGAATCGGCAATTTCCGAAATTCCCGTGCTAAAAATATCCGCATCCCAACCGGCGTCCGCTAAAACAGGATTAGAGGTAAAATAAAAGGTTAACGCTCCCGCCGAATTGGTCGCCACAATTTCGCCCGGCGAATTATCGCCGGAAAACGGGCTTCCGGAAACCTGCGGATAGGTTTTATCCGGACCGTCGTAAATATACAAGCGGTCGTAATTGGCTGTGGTTTGGAACGAATTAAAAACCGCCTTAACCGCCGGAGAACGGTCAGCCGGGTAAAAGGTCATGGTGTATTCTTCATTTGTACTGTAATTGGCGTCTTTGCCTCCGCTATCGTAAAACAAGCCGTCGGTTACGTAATAGGTGCCGTTCTGCATTAAATAGACAACTTTTCCGCCGATATTGATAGTAAACGTATCCTGGCAGGAATAGGCGCCCGCTACAAAGTCGAAATAGAGTTCGGCTCGCTCGCCGTCCGGAGCATCGGAACTGGCGGATACCTGAAACGTGCAATCGGTCGTGTCACCGGCAGCCAGATCGCCCGCGCCGAAGCTCCCTTCCTGAACGGTTAAATAGGGATTGGTTGTTGTCAAAGTCGCCGTTCCGTTAACGGCGGTGGCGTGTCCCTGGTTAAAAGCGGGAATAATAAAAGCCGCCGTTTCGCCCGCATCCAGCACATTGTTTCCGTCGCCCTGCTCGCTATCGTCAATGGTCAAACCGCCGTTATCCAAATCGGGCGCATTAACCGTTAACGTGATAGTCGAAGTCCATTTTTTCGCCGAAGTGTCCGAAAAAGTCACCTCGCATGCGGCGGAATGCTGATCGGGAACGCCGTCCTTTGCTTTAAGCAAAAACGCCTGAGGTCCGGAAATGATTTCCGACGTGTCTATTGTTCCGTAAAAATGGAGACTGTCCACCAGCCCGATGTAAGAATCATCGGTCGAAATCTGCGATTCGACGTCAACTGCAATCTGGTTTCCGATATTCTGGGCGCTTACATTCAAATAGAACTGTTCCTGATATTCAATTTCACCGTTGCCGTTGCCCACCCCGGTGTCGTTAACCGTGTAAGAATAAACCACAACGTGCGGTCCGTCCCCGCCGGAAACTTCGACATCGCTGTAAACGGTTTCTTTATTAAAAGCGGTAACCACCAGCAAAGCCGTTCCGTTTTCAAAGTCGTGGTTAATGGTTACTTCTCCGTTGGAGTCGGTAAGCCCGCTAAAGTACCGACCGTTCTGCGAAATACAAACCATGGCGTCTTCCACGGCTTGTCCGTTACTCGTTACCTTGGTAGAATACGGAGAGCCCGCGGTGATTGTAGTGTTGGAGATTTCAAGATTTGCCGGAAGGTCTGTTCGAACCTGCATCGACGGATCGCCGAAGATGCACCATGTTTCAACCGTTTCCAGATCGGACGACGAATTTGATTCGTTTAACATCAAAGCAAAACCGTTGATCACAATGGAACCGATAAACGTGCGCTGTTCGTGGGTGTTAATACCGTTTTGTCCGGAATGCTCGTCATAATTATATCCGCCGATCAAAATATCGTTAAAATAATCCTGCCCGCGCATCGGCGGCTGCCACGGCTGATTGATGGTGCTTCCCAAAAACATCACCGCTCCGCCGTTTTCTTTGTGCAGCCAGGCTTCGGCAAAACATTCTCCGTCGTCAAACGCGCCGTTAACGCAAGCCACGGAAAAGATAAACGGCAGCATGGAACCGTTGGTAAGATTCTGAACATCGCTGTTACTAAAGCCCGAAGTGCCCCACGATGTCATCGATCCGTGCCCGCAGTAATTAATAATCCCGGTCCCGGAATTAACCGCATCGCTCACCATGGCGGAAGTCGCTCCCGGATCATAAACGTCGTGATAATAATCATAGGTAAAAGGGTCTAACTTGTCGCCCCAGATTATTTGAATATGATCCTTGTCCACTTCGCCGTCGTCGCCGCTTCCGGAGCCTTCGGCGGAACCGATTCCGGTGGCTGTTTTGTACCAGTCTGCGCCCGCTTCGGGAGATTTTTCGTAATTGATAATCTTATTTACCTGAACCGTCACTTCGGAGGAAGAGCCCGCGGAAAAGCGCCCGACACTGATATCGGCATAATTATCATCGCCCGCCACACATCCCAACTGCGGATCCATCGGTCCGTTCTCGCTTGTTCCCTTATCCGATTGAATTTCATTCCAGTCGCCCACCAATTGGACGTAAAGCAGATTATTGTTCTCATCATATTTTTGCTGAATCAAATCCTTTACATTCGTGCCGGCGGGAACGATTTCCCGGGAAACCTTAAACCCTTTTTCCCGCTTCCAGTTAATGTACGGCGCAATTGCGGAAGTATCCCTGTCCGTGGTGATCACCAGAATATCTCCGTGCTGTCCGTAATCCAGATCCTGCTGCGAACGGGTGTAGTTCAGGAAAGTCGATTGATAAATGCCGTCCATTTCGGGCAGTATTTTAAACTGCGGATTGCGCACTAAGGGATTGATCGGTCTCGAATCGTTCTCTTTAAGAGTTATCTTGATCTGCTGATAGACCCGCAGCTTTTTCTCAGCGGCGTTGTACTGAAACGGATAAAAGTAAACGGTAATGCCGCGCACATCCTTCAGAATAAACGGGCGTGTTTTGCTAACCACAGAATCGGGATACCATGAATCGACGACGGACTCCGGCGCAATTTTGTACGGAATGGTATCGGGATTTTGATTTCGATAAATAACGCCGCGCGAGGGAAGCAACGGATAGCGTAAATCCACATCCTCGTAATTCACGCCTTCAATCAGCAAATCCACATTGCGCAACGGAGGCAATTGAATGGTTGCATGAACAAAAGGCAGTTCCGCAAATCCTTTTTTTTGTAAAAATACGCTGCTGCTAAATCGAATTTTAGAATAAACCGAACCGGCTTTTTCCACGATATCAACCTGATAGTTCAGTAAATCAAGCGTTATTTCGTGAGAACCGGCATCCTGTTTTTCATAGGTGATCTGATAATCTCTGGCAAATAAAACCGCGCCAAAAAAAGAAAAAAACAAAACAAGAAACATTTTCATTTTTTAGCTCCTATTTTGTAGTAAAGGAATGAGGGGAAATTATTGTTTGTAATATAAACACGATTGGTAAACAAAAAAACCAATTTCGTCAAGAATAGGGGCAAATTTTATTTCAACAAAACAGGTAAAATTGACGGCTTCCGTTTGCTGCCTGATTGATGAGAGAAAAGCGAGCTTTCGGTGAAAAGAGTAAACCGCTTACATGCCTTTCGGAATCAGCCTTAATACCGCCGCCAGGGCTTCATTCTTCCCTATAGTTAAATAATTTGAGAACCGTCGTTCATATTTAAAACCATTTCAACCAGCCATTCCTGGAGCGGAGCCATTTCCCAAAAAACTTCAAAACAAAAATTCAGAATTTCTTCGGAAAAAACTTTTGCGGAAACCGGTTCCCGGTAAACCAAAGTCAATCCTTTAAAAAGCAAAAACTCTGCGTTGGGATGTTCTTTCGGATAACCGCGCGGAATACGTTTACCGGATTTTTCTCCGATCTGGTACTGCGGATGTTTTTGTAAAATTGCGGAAACTATTTTTTTCAATTCTGCGCCCGCCGGTTCGGAAATCACCCTGTCCCGATATGCTTTTAAATGTTGAGGTGGAAAAATATAAATTCCGGCGCCGATCAGTATTTCGCTTTCATCCAATTGAAAATAAAAACCCGGATTCTGCACTTTTTTAAAAGGACCCTCCCAAAAATAGATGCCGAGATGTGTTTTGTACGGGGCTTTGCTCGCGCTAAAACGCGTGTCGCGATGGATTCTGAAAATCGATTTGTCCACCCTTGGCTCCGCGACAATGTTCGGTCGGATCTGCCGCAATTGCTCACCCATATCCATTACAAATTCTTTGGCGGGATTCAGAACAAAACTCTCAAAATCCGTTTTATGTTGTTTAAACCAAAGCCTTTGATTGTGGAGTTTCAGGTCTTTAAAAAATTCCACGGTTTCGGGATAAAATCCTTTGAATTTTTTTCCGTTCATAATTATTCTCTTTTAATTTGCGGTTGAATTTTTTGGGAATAATGCGATAATTAAAAACGCAATAATCTTCCGGTAATTCTTTAACCGTGAGACCGCGCGAAATCATTTCGGCATTACCTGAAATTGCGTACCAATATTTAGTTACATTTATTTTAAATTACAAATTTTCTTCACTGTATTTTCCCATTCGGTTTAATTTAAACAAAAATCCCGTTTTTACGGTAAAATAACCGTCAATAAAATTCACATTGTTGCGTTATAAATTTTGTTTTTTTATATTACAATTTCCTTAAATATAATTTGAACAAAACTCAACTAAGGATGGCTTATGAGTTACAAAATTGTTGTTCTTGTTAAGCAAGTGCCGGATACCGCCAATATTTCCGGCGAAGTAATGAAACCCGACGGCACCGTAAACCGCGCGATGCTGCCCGCAATATTTAACCCGGAAGATCGGGTTGCTCTTGAACTGGCTTTACAGGTTAAAGACCGCTACGGCGCCACCGTTAAAGCTATTACCATGGGACCGCCCAAAGCTTCGGAAGTGTTAAGAGAATGTCTTTACATGGGCGCGGATGAAACCGTTTTAATCAGCGATCGTAAATTTGCCGGAGCCGACACTTTAGCGACCTCTTATGTTCTCAGCGAAGCTCTTAAAAAACTGGGAAAATTCGATCTGGTTTTTGCGGGGCGTCAGGCAATTGACGGCGACACGGCGCAGGTTGGTCCGCAAACGGCGGAAAAACTGGGCATTCCGCAAATCACCTACGCCGAACAGATTCTGAATTTAAGCGGCAACACCATTTCCGTAAAGCGGAAGATCGACGGGGGACATGAAATTGTTCAGGGCAAATTACCTTTGCTGCTGACGGTTATTAAAGACGCTGCCATTCCCCGACCGTTCAGAGCCAAACGGGTAATGGCATATAAAAATGCCTGTACCTTACTGGAACTGGAAAAGATGGTAGAAAGCAATTCTCTGCTTTACGTCGATACATTAAAAGAAGAATATGAATCAAAGGGACTTTTTATCCCCACTTTGACCATGGACGATTTGGATGTTGATCCGGCGCGTTGCGGATTAGCCGGATCGCCGACCAAGGTTCACAAAGTAGAATCCGTTGTTCTTGCCAGTAACGAGCATATTAGGATTGAACCGAACAAAGAAGGATTAAGCTTATTAATCGACAAATTACTGGAAGATCATACGCTCGGTTAACGGTCGGATTTTGGAAGATCAATTGATTATTTCTGAAAATCGGTCAAAATAACAGAGCGATTCAAATCTGAATAACACAAAATGGGAAAGGAAATTCATGGCACAGGGTAAGCCTCAGGTCTGGGTTTTTGTGGAACAGCGCTCAGGCACACCGGCAGATGTGAGTTTTGAATTGCTTTCAAAGGGTCGAAAATTAGCCAATGAATTAAAGGGAACTTTGAAGGCAGTTGTAATTGGTCACCAAATGAAAGAGGTTGCGAAGCGCACCTTTGAATTTGGCGCCGATGAGGCGTTATTGGTGGATCATCCTTCTTTAAAAGAATACAACACGCTCCCGTACAGCCGAATTGTAAGTCAACTAATCGATGAACATCAACCGCGGATTGTATTATTCGGCGCAACCTTTATCGGACGCGACCTTGCGCCGCGCGTTGCATCGCACACCCGCAGCGGACTTACAGCCGATTGTACCGATCTGCAAATTTCCGACGTCACTTATTTGAGAAAAGACTACAAACAGTTGCTTTTGCAAATTCGACCCGCTTTTGGCGGAAACATTATTGCCACGATTATTACGCCCGAAACACGCGTGCAAATGGCGACGGTGCGCGAAGGCGTAATGGAGATGCACAAGCTAAATAAACCCGTCAACGGAAAAATCACCGAAATTCCTTTTACGCCCGATCCGGTTGACGAACTGGTCAAAATCATCGAACATCATAGAGAAGAAAATCGCGTAAACCTTAAAGCAGCGCCGATAATTGTTGCCGGCGGTTACGGGATGGGTTCCAAAGAGAACTTCCAACTTCTTTTCGAGTTGGCAGATCTGCTTGGCGGCGAAGTTGCCGGCAGCCGCGCAGCCGTTGATGCGGGATTTATCGATCATTCCAGACAGGTCGGTCAAACCGGCGTAACCGTTCGACCGCGCCTTTACATTGCCTGCGGTATTTCCGGCGCCATTCAACACCGGGCGGGCATGCAGGAATCCAAAAAAATCATCGCCATCAACACCGATCCCGAGGCGCCTATCTTCGATATTTGCCATTACGGAATCGTCGGCGATGCAATGGACGTTATTCCCAAATTCATCGAAACCTATAAACACAAGTTAAAATAAAAACAAACATTTGAGGATACCATGGCAAATTTTTTCACTGACAACAAGGATCTTCTTTTTCAGTTTGAGCAACTAAATTTGCAGGAAGTCGTCGATATTGCCGAGAACAACTATAAAGAAAAAGATGAATATAATTTTGCGCCTCAGGATTACCAGGACGCCGTTGACAACTATCGGAAAGTCCTGGAAATCGTTGGGGATATCGCCGCAAACATCGTTGCGCCAAACGCTTCTGCGGTGGACGAGGAAGGCGCCCGCTTTGAAAACGGAAAAGTTACTTACGCCAAAGGAACGCAACTCGCTCTCGATTATCTTTCGAGAGCCGAATTAATGGGCTTTACGCTTCCGCGAAAATACGGTGGATTAAACATTCCCAAAACGCTCTACATGATGGCTATTGAAATGATCTCCCGCGCCGACGCTTCGCTGATGAACATCTTTGGTTTGCAGGACATCTCGGAAACCATTTACAAATACGGCAACGAAGAACAGCGTCAGGAATTTTTACCGCAATTTGCTTCGGGCGAGGCGACCGGGGCAATGGCGCTTACCGAACCGGACGCCGGATCCGATTTGCAGTCGGTTAAATTACAGGCTTATCAGGATAAAAACGGACAATGGCGTTTGCGCGGAGTTAAACGGTTTATCACCAACGGCAACGGAAAAATTCTTCTGGTGCTTGCGCGCTCGGAAGCCGGAACCCGCGACGGTCGCGGACTGAGCATGTTCGTTTGTTACGGAGACGAGCACGTTAAGGTGCGGCGGATTGAAAACAAACTCGGTATTCACGGCTCTCCGACCTGCGAACTGCAATTCAACGACGCGCCCGCTCAACTGGTGGGAAAACGCCGCTTCGGGCTTATCAAATACGTTATGGACTTGATGAACGGCGCACGTTTAGCCGTTTCGGCTCAGGCTTTGGGAATTTCACAGGCGGCTTACGACGAAGCCTTAAACTATGCCAAAGCCCGTGAACAGTTCGGCAAAGCCATTTACAACATTCCGGCTGTTACCAACATGCTGATCGACATGCGCGTGCGTCTGGAAAGCGATCGTTCGCTGCTTTACGCAACTTCTCAATGGGTGGATTTACGCGATCGTCTGGAAGAAAAGGTCGCCAAACTGAAAGCGGAAGGCAAAGACACTTCCGAAACCCGCGCCCGCTTAAAAGAGACAATCAAAATTTCCGATCTGCTTACGCCAATGACCAAATACTTTTTGACCGAAGACGCAAACAAAATCACTTACGACGCCTTGCAAATTCACGGCGGCACCGGTTATATGCGCGAATTCAGCGTCGAACGGCTGGCGCGCGACGCCCGAATTACCAATATTTACGAAGGCACTTCGCAGTTGCAAATCGTCGCCGCTATCGGCGGGGTTCTGAACGATATCTTAAAAGATTTCTTCGAAGAAAAAGCCAAAAAACAATACAAGGGAATTCTTGTGCAGCTTGCCGACCACCTCAAAGAGATGCGCGAAATGTTTCTCGATGCTCTTACCTACGTGATCGATAAAGATGATAAGTATTTCCAGGACGTGGCGGCTAAAGAACTGGTGGAGATGTACGGTTATATTTATGTGGGTTACCTTTTACTTGACGAAGCCGAAAAGAATTCACGAAAAATATTTATCGCCAAGCGCTACATTTTAAGCGCCATGGCTAACTGCCGCAGGAACGGCACAGCCATCAAAAACGAACAATTCTCCGATCTTTACCACGCTGATGAAATTTTACTGCCATAAACAAAAAGGGGCTAAAATCAGCCCCTTTTTTTCTCTTAATTTTTACGATTATTTAATTCCCGGAAAAGCGCTTAAAGGAAGGGTAAAAAGATTTTCACCGAAAGGAACAACCCTGTTACCCGTGTAAAGAACATATCCTGATTTAAAACGTTTTCCCGTCAATTTGGAAAGTTCGCGCAATCCTTCAAAATCTTTATTTTGAACGCTCTCCGAAAATTTCACTTCAATTCCCGTTAATTTTCCGTCCCGGGATTCCAGGATAAAATCCACTTCTTTACCCGAGGCGGTGCGGAAATAAAACAAACCCGGCTTCCTGTCGGAATCTATCTTAGCTTTAATCGCCAGTAACAATTGGAGCACCTGACGGGCGTCGTTCAGGAGCGTTACGGGACTGAACTCAAGGGCGGAAATTATCCTTACTTTTTACTTTGTACTCTTTGTCGGCTATTCCCCTCTTGTTTTTTCTGCAATTCCGTTCGTATATTCTCGATACAGATTTTTCAGGATTACCATTGAACCATGTTTCCGTTAATTCCCAAATTGCTGCTCTTTTGTTTTTTAATTTCTAATGTTCAAATTAAATTTCCGCAATCGATTCAAATTATCACCAACGACACCACCCTCACTCTTTCACGGGAATGGATAGCCGGGGTTCTAAGCAATCTTCCGCGCCTTGAACCCGATTATGCCATTGTCGCTTATCACGCTTCCGAAACCGAAGTCTTTACTAAAATCCGAATTCCGCAAACTTTAACGCGAACTCGGGTAATTGAGAACATTCTGTATTATTTTCTTTCAATAGAAAAAAACGAAGATCGCTGCACGGAAACACTGCTTATTTATCCCCTATTTGTTTCCGTTCTTCAGCAGCCATTTATCATTGCCAAATATGAAAATGGAGGACGATTTTTAATCCAATTCAAAAAGTGGAAATCCGTTCCCGTTCCCGAGGAGCCAACCCTTTTTGAAAAAAAGGTTTACAACTACATTTTGCAGCAGACCTTTAAGGAGTGCCTGTCTCTCGATTCCATTCCCGACGCCGTTTTTTTAAACACAGCCCAAAATTTCGACGTCGATATCGGTTCGGTACGGCAGATATTCCGAAAGGTTTATCTCTGGAAGATCAATCAATAAAAATAATTTTCTTTGTTGAATATAATCAAATTTTATCTGTACTTTACTACAATTCGATCACTTAAGCACAGGAGACAGCTTATGGAAATATTGCAGGCAGAAAACATCAGCAAATCTTTTGGCGAAGTTCATGCCGTTAAAAATGTCGATTTTACTATTTCAAAAGGGAAAATTTACGGTCTGTTAGGACCAAACGGCGCCGGCAAGACAACCACCATTCGCATGATCATGAACATCATTGTGCCCGATTCCGGTAAGATAACTCTTTTTGGTCAGACGATGAATGATCGACTTAAGGCGCGCATCGGTTATTTGCCTGAGGAACGCGGAATTTACCCGAAGATGAAACTGCATGATTTTTTAAGATTTATTGGCGAGCTGCACGATATGCCGTCCGCGCACATCGATTCCAAAATTTCGTACTGGCTGAAACGGTTCGAGCTTGCCGACGCGGCGTCCTTTAAAGTTCAGGAACTCTCCAAAGGAAATCAGCAAAAGGTACAGTTAATAGGTTCTTTCCTTCACGATCCCGAGCTTGTAATTCTTGACGAACCGTTTTCCGGTTTGGATCCGGTTAACGTGAACCTGGTTAAAGAAATTATTCTTGAATTCAAAAAGCAGGACAAGGCGATCATCCTTTCCACGCACATGATGGACGCCGCCGAAAAAATTTGCGACCATGTTTACATGATCGACAAAGGCGTAAAGGTGCTTGACGGCGAATTAAACGAAATACAGCAAAGATACGGACACAACGCCGTTCAGCTTGAATACAAAGGGAACGGCGATGTTATTAAAGATTTGCCCTTTGTGGAAACGATCAATGACTTCGGAAATTATATCGAAGTGCAATTAAAGGACGGTCACAGCGTTAACGAACTTCTTAAAGCGATTGTGGATCGTGTTGAAATTTTCAGAGTGGAATCGCGAAAATCGACATTGAACGAAATCTTCATTAATCTTGTTACGGGAGGGTCGAACGATGCGTAAAATCTGGAGTATTATCAAACGCGAATACAAAGAAGCGGTTTTCAAAAAAAGTTTTATTATTATTACCTTGCTCATGCCCGTTTTAATGATCGCCCTTTCGGTATTGCCCACGCTGTTGATGATGATAGAGACCAAAAAACAGACCACCATTCATGTTATGGATCAAACGGATTGGTTGTTTGAAAATTTTTCTCAAAGTTTAAAAGACACTTTGAAAAACGGCATCCCAAAGTTTGTGGTCAGCAAGGTTTCATTTTCCGAAAATGACTTTGAATCGGTTTTGGCTGAAGAAAAGTTGTTAATAGAACAGGAAAAATTAGCCGTGCTTCTGGTTGTACCCAAGGACATCGATTCCGTGGGCGTTGTTCAGTTTTACGCCAGGAATGTCGGCGATTTCAGCTTAACATCCCGCATTAAGGACACATTTTCCAAACTGGTTTCCAACCACCGGTTAAGGGAATCCGGCATTCAACCCGAACTCATCAACAAGCTTATTAAACCCGTAAAGTTAAAGACCATTAAAGTGATTAAGGGCAGAAAAGAAAAAGAAGGCGGTTTTTTGCAGGAGTATTTCAGCACCTTCATTTTTATTTTTATCATCTACTTGACGATCATTTTATACGCCACAGCCATAATGCGAAGTATTATTCAGGAAAAGACCTCGCGCATTGTTGAGACCATCCTTTCCGGCGCTAATTCTTTTCAGTTTATGGCTGGAAAAATTTTAGGACAGGGCGCGGTGGGATTTACGCAATATATAATCTGGGTTGTTTTTGGGCTTACCCTTCTTTTTTTCAGCGGAAATTTTTTGCCCGTATCTTCCCAGTATTTTAGTTTTAGTCCCATAATCTTTTTCTATTTTGTGGTCTTTTTTATTCTCGGATACTTTTTATTCTCAACAATTTACGCGGCTATCGGAGCGATCACAAACTCAGAGCAGGAAGCGCAAAGTCTGGTAACGCCGGTTGTGCTTTTACTTGTTATCCCGTTAATGCTTATTGGTTTCATTGTTAAAAATCCCGATTCTACCGTAACCACGGTTTTTTCATTAATTCCTTTCTTTTCGCCGATAGTAATGTTTGCCCGAATAAATCTGGCAAATCCGCCCATTTTAGAAATTCTGCTTTCCATTGTTTTGTTGATAATTACTATTATCGGATTAATCTGGCTTGTGGCAAAAATTTTCAGGGTGGGAATTTTAATGTACGGAAAAAGACCGACCTTGCCCGAACTTGTCAAATGGATCAAATATCATTAGAAATAAATTAAGTTCAGCCTAATTTCCCCCGGCTCTCCGCACCTCCTCCCGACAATTAAGGGAGGAGGTTTTTCGGCGGAGCTGACAACCCGATAATTCAATATTTTTTGTAGGGTTCAGAAATGCTCCAGCACTTCTTCGGTCATAATTACCATCAGTTTTAATATTTTTTGTTTTTTGAGTTCCGGCATTTCAATGTGCACAATGTACAGACCGCTTGCCACGCCCCAGCCTTTTTCGTTTTTCAAATCCCAGCGAAAAAACTGCGTATTGTCATATTTTTCCAGTTTTCTGACCAACGAGCCGTTCAAAGTAAAAATGCGAATAACGGCATGTTTTGGCAGATGATTAAATGTCACAAAATGGGTAAAGCGGCTCGATTCCTGCGAGTTTACGCCGTAATATGGATTCGGAAATACATTGATCTTTTCCACATCCTTTTTTATCAATTCGTTGTCATTTTCAATTTTTAAGGGAGCGGTAAAGGTAAATCGTAAATTCTCATCTGCCATTTTTGCGGAAATAAAACGAACGATTGTGCCCGTCGGCGGTAACATTTCGGCTCCGGCATAATCACAAATAATCAGGTTCGACAGCACCTCTGCGCTGTTTTCGAACCATGAGTAATTAGGTTCGCCGCCGGTAATGTCATTTACAAAAGCCTGATAGCTGCCCTTTTCGTTCAAAGGCTTGCGGGCAAAAATCCAATCCGAAGCCGGAAAACCATAGTGCGGGTCTTTATATCCGAAATCAAAAACACCGGGAGTAACGCCGCCCGAATATCCCAATCCTATCAATCTCACATCATCTGATGTATCATCATAAGTATCGGAACCAATATCCCAGAGTTCGAACGGAACTTGTGCATGAACCCGAACGGAATCATAGTACCAGAGGAATAAGCTTGTCTGATCCGTAAAACGTAATTCTAAATCGTGACCTTCTAAATTGACCCAATTTCGCGTCAGGCTGCTCAACTTACCGTCTGATGAGCTTAGGTAAAAACGATTGGCATCATTTGGGGAACTTAAGCTCTGCCAGACATTATTGCCCTGATACGGTCTGCCCTTATAGTCAAATTCATCAGAAGTAAGAGGTCCGTCCGCATCTGCCACCTGAACAATGGCTTTGAACTTATCCGGTGTAGTTTCATAGAAAACTTTTATCATCAGACCATCTACAATCAACGGATCATTATCAGCATTCCAGGCTACCGATTCAACTTCAGATTGAAATTGAATTGGTTGATTTTTTAATATATCTTGATTGAGAGTAATATCTTTTAAATTCCAAACCCATCCTAACAGCCACGAAGCGGTAGTATCCGGATTTTGGGTAAAATACACTTCATATTCATGCCCTGTAACTGCGGACGGATCGATCACTTTCACCTGACACATGAGATTGCTACTTTCCACTGTATCAACTTTTAAATAAGTCTCCGGCTCCGAGAAATATCGTGTTCCCGGTTTTTCGCTTTCAATTGTAATTGCCTTAATATTTGGCTTTGACTCCAACGAAGGATAATCCGGCATATCCGGATTGTAACTGTAAGCTGTTACGGCAAAATAATATGTCGATCCCCTGTACAAAGGCGTCTTTTTGACGGAATCTGCATCGACGATGAAATAATGTTTTACTCCGCTATCGCTTCCCTTTTGAATAGGCACAAAGATTTTTTTTCCATATTCCTTCAGGAACTTCCAACCGTCAATAACCGTCACACCGTTTTTGACGTCAAAGGTAGCTAATTTAACTGTCTTCGGATCATTTAGCGAAGCTTCCGAATCGGGCAGTTGGTAAACATTGTAACCTTCAAAACGAAAACCGTTTAATACCTTTTCTTCCGTATTGCGAACTCTGTCTTCATTCCATCCCCAGTTGAGTATCGCCCGATCGCCAAGAGATGAAATTTTTAAGTCCGGGGTTGACGGCGGTTTACCGACATCTTTAAACAGATTACGATGGATATATTTTAGTTTTTTGTTAATCGACTTTATTTCCGTAATGCCGTCTCTGTTATTTTTCCCCATGCCTCCTATCAGAGCCACGATAACTTCCTGCTG
>JAADIP010000179.1 GCA_013151275.1 Calditrichota bacterium
GAGGATAATGCCCCATTAGTGGTGTGTCTCTCCCGCACTCCCCATCCCGAATCCTTAATGAGTGTTGCGATGATCGCCTCGTCGACAGAGTTAGTCAAAATTAGCGCAGGACGACAGCCCTGTTAAGATTCAATATATGAAGACCCGGACTCAGTTAACATCTGACTAGACAGGAACATCCAATATCCTCCTTCCGGACTTCAGTCCGAAGAGTGTGAGGATAATACCCCACGAGTGGTATGTCTCTCCCGCACTCCCCATCCCGAAGCCTTAATGAGTGTTGCGATGATCGCCTCGTCGACAGAGTTAGTCAAAATTGGCGCAGGACGACAGCCCTGTTAAGATTCAATATATGAAGACCCGGACTCAGTTAACATCTGACTAACCCCGCCATTTTACGAGCGTCTGGTATGGAATTTTTGTTGGAACCATTCTTTACTAACATAACCAAACGACTGATCAAAACTCCCAAACTCTATTTTACGGATACAGGATTATGTGCCTATTTAACTGAGTGGTCCAGTCCGCAAACTCCTGAGGTCGGCGCCATGTCTGGTATGATTTTAGAAACATGAGTAGTTAATGAAATAGTGAGAAACTATTTACACAATGGACGGAAGCCACCCGTTCATTATTTCCGTAACAAGAATAAAAAAAAGATCTATTTATTGATCATCGAAAACGGTATTATTTATCCTCTTGAGATCAAAAAGTCTTACGCTACGCATAAACGCATAGTAAAAAGTTTTTCCGTTTTGCAAGAATTAAACTTCACATCAGGAAAGGTGATGTCATTTATTTAACGGAACATTATCTGCCATTCTCAAAACAATTGGATGCTATTCCGACTTCGTGGATATTCACTTCCTAAAAACCTTTCCTTAAAGTGATTATACTGGGATTGTCTTTGTTACGAGAGTTGCAGATATAGCAGGGTGATTTGGTTTTGACTCACCCCCCTGTGCCTCCTCTCTTCGAAGAAGAGAGGAGGAAATACACTCGGGGAGAGTTCTTATTAAGCAGCCTGACGTTTTTTGCTGAACTGCAATCCGTGAGCGTTGGCTGAAATCATGACCGTGTCTCCGGAAACAAAATTACCGGCAATCACTTCTTTCGCCAGTTCATTAACCAACTCTTTCTGTATCAGCCGTTTCAACGGTCGCGCTCCGAAAGCCGGATCGTAGCCTTTTTCGACCAGATAATCGACCGCCGAATCGTCCAATTCCGCAAAGAGATTCTGATTTTCGAGCATCTTTTGTAATCGTTTGAATTGTAATCTCACAATCTGTTTCATATCCTCTTTGTTCAACGGTCTGAACACAATGATATCGTCGATTCGGTTCAGGAATTCCGGTCGCAGGCTCTGTTTCAGGAATTCGACCACATTCTTGCGAATATCTTCGTAAGCCTCTTCCAACTGCTCCTGGGTTAAATTCTCGGATCGTTCGCGGATGTAAGTTGCGCCCAGGTTCGATGTCATTATGATTATGGTGTTTTTGAAATCCACTGTCCGACCCTTATTATCCGTCAGTCGCCCGTCGTCCAGAACCTGCAGCAGAATGTTGAAAACCTCCGGATGCGCTTTTTCGATTTCATCGAGCAGAACGACCGAGTAAGGTTTGCGGCGCACCTGTTCGGTGAGCTGTCCGCCCTCTTCGTAGCCGACATAACCCGGAGGCGAACCGATCAACCGCGACACCGAATGCCGTTCCATGTATTCGGACATATCGATTCGGATCATGGCGTTTTCATCGTCAAACAGGAATTCAGCCAAAGCCTTTGCCAGCTCGGTTTTACCGACGCCGGTGGAGCCGAGAAAGATGAACGAACCGATGGGTTTGTTCTGATCGCTTAGTCCGGCTCGGGACCTGCGCACGGCATCGGAAACGGCGCGAATGGCTTCTTCCTGCCCGATTACGCGTTGACTGATCCTTTCTTCCATTTTAAGTAATTTTTCTTTTTCACTTTCCAGCATGCGGCTGACGGGAATTCCGGTCCAGCGGGATACGATTTCGGCGATGTCTTCTTCTTCCACTTCTTCTTTAAGCATCGGTTTGCCTTTTTGGATTTCGTTCAGCTTTTTATTCAACTGCTCCACTTCTTTTTCCGCTTCGGGAATTAAGCTGTAGCGAATTTCTGCCACGCGATCCAGTTTTCCTTCGCGCTCGGCAATTTCCATCTGTGTTTTGTACTCTTCCATTTTCGATTTGAGTTCGCGGATTCTCTGAATGGTTTCTTTTTCCGCTCTCCACTGCGTCCGCAACTGTTTTGCTTTTTCTTCCAAGTTGGCTTTTTCTTCTTTTATCGTTTCCAGACGCTTTTTCGAAGCCTGGTCTTTTTCCTTTTTAAGCGCCATCATTTCGATTTCCAATTGCTTAATGCGCCGCTCCACATCATCCAGCTCTTCGGGCATGGAATCGATTTCGATTCGCAGTTTGGAAGCGGCTTCATCGATCAAGTCGATCGCCTTGTCCGGCAAAAAGCGGTCGTTGATGTACCGTTTGGACAAAACCGCGGCGGCGACCAGAGCGGAATCCTGAATGCGCACGCCATGGTGCACTTCGTATTTCTCCTTTAACCCGCGCAAAATGGAGACGGTATCTTCCAAAGACGGCTCATCGACTAAAACGGGCTGGAAACGTCTTTCCAAAGCGGCGTCTTTTTCGATGTATTTCCGATACTCGTCCAGCGTGGTTGCGCCGACCGCGTGCAATTCTCCGCGCGCGAGCGCCGGTTTAATCATGTTAGAAGCGTCCATTGCGCCTTCGGCTGCTCCCGCGCCGACCAGCGTGTGCAGCTCGTCGATAAAAAGTATGATTTTACCTTCGGATTCCGTAACCTCTTTTAAAACAGCCTTTAAACGCTCTTCGAACTCGCCTCGGAATTTCGCGCCGGCGATCAATGCACCCAAATCCAGAGCGACAATCCGCTTATCTTTCAGATTTTCGGGAACATCGCCGTTCACAATTCGATGCGCAATGCCTTCGACAATCGCCGTTTTACCGACTCCCGGCTCGCCTATCAGTACGGGATTGTTTTTTGTCCGTCGTGACAGCACTTGCAGCACGCGGCGAATCTCTTCGTCACGACCGATCACCGGGTCTAATTTTCCCTTGCGCGCCAGATCGGTCAAATCGCGGGCATACCGTTCAAGAGCCTGATATTTTGCTTCGGGATTCTGATCGGTTACCCTTTGATTTCCGCGAATTTCCATCAGGGCGCGCAGAATCATTTCACGTGTTAATCCGAAAGCATGCAGAATTTTGCCAGCCTCGCCTTCTTTTTCCTCGCTGATTGAAATTAAAAGATGCTCGGTGCTGACAAATTCGTCTTTCAGATTTTTAGCCTCGTTAAAGGCGTTGTTTAAAATTTTATTGGCTCTCGGACTCAGATAAACTTGTCCGGCTCCGCCTCCGTAAACTTTCGGAAACTTTTTAATTACGTCTTCAATGCGCTGTTCCAGTTGAGCCAGCGGAATGCCGTATTTTTTCACTATTGCTTGAACCACGCCTTCCGAATCGGAAAGCAAAGCCTTAAGAATGTGCTCGGGTTCGATTTGCTGCTGACCGTATTCCATCACAAAACGGTTGGCTTCCGCCAGCGCTTCCTGTGCTTTTATGGTAAATTTTTCAAGATTCATCATTTCCTCCTTTCAGATTATTTTTTGCCGTGAGGAAATGCAAAACGGATGCCAAATTGAATGGTAGCTAAACTTAAAGGGAATAACCTTTAAATAAGGGATAATAACTATGAAGAGTTTACGACGCTGCGTCAAAATGTCTTATTTTAATTCATTTTGTCATCATTCTTTGCATCATGCTCGCCGTCCTGCAGTCCTTTTTTAAAGGATTTAAGGCTCGATCCCAGACCCTTCGCCAGGAGGGGCAGACGTTTTGCACCGAACAAAAGAACGACGATAAAAGCAATGATCAAAATTTCAGGTAAACCAAAGTTCATTTTTTTACCTCTTTCTGATAATGTTTCCGCTTTATTCCCGCGGGAATTAATTTAGAATCATTACACGCCAAATCCAAAAATTAAAAGCGGAGTTTACAATAAATCCGGCAACTTTCTGCGTTTTTCGATTTTGCACTTTGCGTTTAAACGGACATTTTGACGGGAATCGGGAATGACCACGCGTTTAAATCCCAGTTTATCGGCTTCTCTGATGCGTTCCACGATTTGGTTCACGGGGCGGATTTCGGCGTTGAGTCCCACCTCGCCGACAAACACGGCGTCGCGGGGCAGAGGATTTTCTTCCAAAGAAGAAACCAGAGCCATGCAAATACCCAAATCCGCAGCCGGATCCGTCAGACGAATGCCCCCTGCCGTTTTGATAAAGACATCATAAAAGCTAAAAGGCTTACCGCACTTTTTTTCCAGCACGGCTAACAATAAATTCATCCTGCGGTGATCGATCCCGCTTGCCGTGCGCTGCGGCATTCCAAACTGCGTTTTGCTGACCAGCGCCTGAACTTCAATCAATACCGGACGATTTCCTTCCATTATCGCCACCACAGCCGTACCCATGCGATCTTCGACATCCAAATTCAAAAACAGTTCGGAAGGATTGGCAACCGGAATTAAGCCGCGGGATTCCATTCTAAACAGGGCAATCTCGTTTACAGGTCCGTAACGATTTTTAATACTGCGCAATATCCGAAAATCGGCTTTATTGTCTCCTTCGAAATAGAGCACCGTGTCAACCAGATGCTCCAGAACTTTGGGACCCGCCAATCCGCCCTCTTTATTCACGTGTCCGATGATGAACAAAGCGCTGTTCAACTCTTTGGAAATTCTTACCAGTTTAGCCGTCGTGTATCGCAACTGACTGATGTTGCCGGGCAGCCCGTCGATCATTTCGCTGAGAATGGTTTGAATGGAATCGATCACCACAACGCCCGGCTGATGCTCGTTTAAAAACTGTTCAATCTGCTCGAGATTAGTAACATTCAAATAAAACAGATTCTCCCCCCGCACTCCGAGCCTGCGCGCGCGATTCCTGATTTGATGCAACGATTCCTCGCCCGAGATGTACAGCTTTTTTTGCGGAGTTTTATAGGAATCGAGCATCTGCAAAAGGAGAGTGGATTTACCGATGCCCGGATCGCCGCCCACCAGGGTTACCGAACCTGTCACATTTCCGCCGCCCAGCACAAGGTCCAGCTCGCCGATTCCGGTTGAAAAGCGCTCTTCTTCCTCTTCGTCTTCGCCTTCCAACAACGGGACAAGCTTTGCTTTGGAAGTCTCTTTTCGTTTTTGGGCGGAAGTTTTACGGACGTGCTCTTCCAGCGTATTCCAGCTTGAACACTGCGGGCATCTTCCCAGCCAGCCTTCTGTTCGGTAACCGCATTCCGAGCAGACATAATAGATGTGATCTTTTTTAGCCATCGCGCCTATCCTTGAAAATCAGCAGCAAACAATTTAAAGCCCGCCTTCGGGAAAAAGCAAATCATTTACCACCGATCCATAAAAATTGAGATAAAACAAATCAAAGTTACTCATCAGAAAATTCAATTAAAAGAATAATCGGATTAAATCGCCGGTTTTTCCTGTAAGATTTTCTTTCGATTAATCTCTTATTATTTCAATAAATATCGATGATTTCGCCCTAAAAACCTTTTTCTGTCATTTCGAACGCAGAGAGAAATCTTTTAACTCCGACAAAAACAAAAGATTTCTCATCGCTTCGCTCTTCGAAATGACAATTACAGACCTTTTTTAATTGGACATATCAATAATTATCTGCGCAATCTGAGGGTAATAACCACAAAGCTCACCAAGAATTCACAAAGCGCTCAGAGAATAAAATGAATCTAAAATTGTAATTGAAACGGAATCAACTTCTCTTATTCAGGAACTAAAAATCCCAAAGGAAAACTTCAACTTAATCAGCGGAATCAGTGTAATCAGATTAATCTGTGGTCCGGAATCAGCGTAATCTGTGGTCATCTGCGGTCATATCCGTGATAAATTTTTTGAAAGATTATTTCAATCCCGTAGATTTGAATTCGTAAAGCAAAAAACAAGAAACCGAAAGGAAGTCGCTATGGCTGACTTGATTGATTACAGAATTTACGGTGACGACATGCAGACCGTTGAAATCGAATTGGATCCGCACGAGGGTGTGCGCGCCGAGGCGGGCGCCATGTTGTACATGGAAGACGGAATTGAAATGCAGACCTCCACGGGCGGCGGAATTTTTAAAGGCTTTAAACGCATGATTACCGGCGAAAGCTTTTTTATTACCACCTTCATCTATCGCGGAGCCGGTAAGGGTCACGTTAGTTTTGCAGCGCCCTACCCCGGCAAAATCATTCCCGTTAATCTCACCAAATTCGGCGGAAGCATCATCTGCCAAAAGGACGCCTTTCTTTGCGCCGCCGCGGGAATCGAAATCGAGGTTTCTTTTACCAAGCGGCTGGGCGCAGGTTTGTTCGGCGGCGAAGGATTTATTCTTCAGCGTCTGGAAGGCGACGGAATGGCGTTTATTCACGCCGGCGGCAATATTCTGGAAAAAGACCTGAAACCGGGCGAGCGGCTGCGCGTCGATACCGGCTGTCTGGTGGCAATGGCTCCGACAGTGGATTATGATATTCAATTTGTGGGGGGATTCAGAAATGCGCTCTTTGGCGGCGAAGGAATGTTCCTGGCGGTGCTGCGCGGTCCCGGAAAGGTCTATCTTCAAAGTCTGCCCTTCTCGCGCTTAGCCGACCGCATTTACGCCGCGGCTCGCTTCCAGCAAAAAGGCGAACAAAAAGGCGTCGGCGGATTCGGAATTTTCGGCAATCTGATCAGCGGCGATTGATTTAAGAACCTCGCCTCCGCGCCTTAGCGTTGCCTTTACCGGAAACTGTAGGTTTTGGTAATCCAGTATTCCACTTTGTTATTATTAAGATGAATGACTTCCCAGCGCGATTTCCGCGCCGCGTCCAAAACTCTTTTTTCCACAAGGGGATTTTTTGTGGTATTGGAAATCAGACGATAGTTTTTCATTTTGCCGGTGGTGTCGATCAGCAATTTTAACACTACTTCTCCCTTAACGTTCAGGTCTTCGATTCTCGGCAGAACTTCAATAGTCTGGCGCGGAATAAACGGAAGGTCGTCTTCGGAAAGCGGAACTCCCGATGTAACCTCTCCTTCGGGGGAAGTATTCGACAACGCCTCAAGGGGAATTTCATCCAATATTTCAATCTCGTCTCCGGCTACGGGAATTGAAGGTCTTACGGGCGGAGGCGAAGCGCGCCGCATTTTTTGGACGGTTCTCGGGATTTCCAAAACCTCGATCTGAGGAAAAGTGATTTCGGGTAATTTGCCGGGTAAACGACCTATGCGCGGCAACGCCCAAAAGAGTAAAATAAAAAACGCAAGCGTTACTATTAAACTAATCTCTAATCTTTTGTAATAATTCCATTTTATGCGAGCCATTTGAATTATTTACGACACTTTTAAAATTTACCCGATGAATTCGTAAAAGATCGAGCTACGCCTATTTTTATTCAGCCTGCCGGATAATTACGCATTGTCCCGACTCTCCCCATTCTAACTAAGCGATTCTGAGCGGGGATCGCGGAGCGGGCTCCGAATTTTCAAAATCAATAAAAACGCGCGTCATTTCACTTTTTACGACTTCATCTTACTTAAATTAAAATCAATTCTTTTCGGTTTATCTCAGTCCGAACAGAATTCATCACTTTATCAACACATCCGTTATAATTCCGTTAAACTGATACCTCATCATCTCTTTAAACAATATTTCTTCCTTAATGGTCCAAACATAAACCTCTTTTTTCAATCTTTTGGAAAGCTCCAGAAATCGTTTGGTAACCAGATGGTAATGGGGATGCCAGGCGTCCGACTTAAGGAAAACGTCGATGTAACGGTGAATAAAGGAAAAATTCCGAAAGAGATAGCCTGTACGGATGAACGGATACTCTTTTTTTAAGGTGCGCAAAAAAATGGGACTAAAAGAGGAAATCCACACCTGATCTTCGACTCCGTGGAGCCGAATTTGTTCGACCAAAACATGAACCAACTTCTTGTTATTGGTCATAAAATTTTTTACATCCAAATTCAGAGGCACGGTATTCTTAAACGTGTTCAAAAATTTGTCGAGCGTGCAAACCCGGTCTTTGTACTGATAGACCCTGCCGTTGAATTCCAGCTTATTGATTTCATCCCACGAAGTGTAAATCACAGCCTTGGGAACGCGGAAATGATGCCAGAGAAAATTGTCATGGAAAAGAATGGCTTCGCCGCTGGCGCATAAGCGTACATCCACTTCCAGCGCCGAAGCTCCGTTTTCCAGAGCCAATCGGCATGCGGCGATGGTGTTTTCTGGAGCCAAATTGCTGGCTCCGCGATGCGCTATGATTAACGGATGCTGTGGAATCATTTTTTAAATAAATCTAAAATTAATGGTAAATACAACAACCAAAATTGTCAACAGCCCTAAAACTGTCCAATAAAGCGTTTTTTGCTTCCATTCCGGGCAAAGTATTTTTTGACCTAAGATAGCATAAGAAAGACCGGATGCAAATATGGTAAAATAACTCAGAGATAAAAATATTCTATTAAGCCATTCGGGCGAATTCATAAGAAATAATATGGCTGTTACGGCTATTACGGTTGTATTTAATTTTCCCCAGAAATTAGCGGGAGTGGGATGCCCGATTTTTTTGAAGCTGAACCACCCCAGCAGGATGATCATTATGTCTCTGTAAATCAACAATAACGCTAACGGAACGGGAAAACCGCGATAAAGCACCAAGACAATCAGACCCACTCCGAGACATATTTTATCGGCTAAGGGATCAATAATCTTCCCGAGATCGGTGACTTCTCCTCTTCGCCGGCTGATGTATCCGTCGAGAAAATCCGTGGAAGCGGCAAGCACGGCAAGCACGATTACCCACACGTTTGCCGCGGGAGTGTTAATTTTTATCAGGTAAGCAATGGGAATAATCAAAAGTAATCGCAAAAAACTTAAGAGATTAGACGGATAAAAAAATTGTCTTGACTCTATTCGCATAACAAACCTTTGGCTCTGATTTACGAAGGATAGAAAATAACAGATAAAATATTATAAGGCAAAAATATTTAAAACATTGATTTAAGCAAAATATAAATTAGAAATTTTTTGTCAAAATCCTTATATTATTCCAAAATTTAACGATATTATAATGGAATTAGAGAAAGATTACTCTTTTAATCAATGAACGAAGGAACGTTTACGCCAGCGCTTTTAATTCGGCTGCATCTTACAGCTTATTTAACCCCCTTTAATTCAGGGAGCAATTTGGTATGAAAATTCGGTATATCGAAATCTCCGGATTTAAAGGGGTTGATGCATCCGTACGCTATTACTTGTCTCCCCTGCCGCGGAACATCTCCGATTTATCGTTAGCCGACGACTCTCTTTTTCTGTACAAAACGATCCATGGCATTGTGTTCGGCTTTAACACCTGGCAAAAAGAAATTTTCCGCGGAGACCCCAAAAAGAACAAAACGTTTACCGGCTTGCTTAATATCGAACTGGATGATCGTGAATTACTTATTGAGCGGGATTTTGAAACAAATTTCGTAGCCTGCGTTTCCATTCAAAAAAATAAGATGCGCACAATCTATCAGGGCAAAGACATTATTCTGAACGGAAGTCACAAGGTTTACCTGCGAACCATAAAAGAGCTCATTCCTGATATTATTGATTCTTTGAACGAGGTGTTCCAACAGATTAAATATGAACGGATGAAGATCGCGAAAACCGTCAACAGCGATAATGTTTCTTCCGATTCCGCCGCCGTCGGAAACGTTTCGTCGAATGGAAATAAAAATCAACGGGAAACGTCTTCTTTGCGCTTATATATTCCCGAAAAAACCGAAAGCGCTGTTCAGAAATTATCTCCCGAAGAACACTCCTGTCTTTTCTACGAAATTTTTAACAAGGCTAACGACGCCATCTTTCTTTGGGCGCTTAATCCCGATCTTACCCCCGGATATTGCATCGAAGCGAACAGGGCTGCCCTGGAGCTGACAGGCTACTCGCTTGCCGAGCTAAGAAAAATGACTTTTCTCGATATTAAACCGCCGCAATACAGAGAACAAATATCCAAACTGATAAAAGAGCTGACGGACAAGGGTCAGCTTTACATTGAAACCGTAAACCGGACCAAAGACGGCAAACAAATTCCGGTGGGTATTAATGCGCACGCCTTTTATATTGACGGCGAACGGGTCGTCCTTTCAGTCACCAGAGATATTTCCGAACGGAAGCGCTTTGAGCAGGAACTTGAAAATTCCAACATAAAATACAGGGCGCTTTTCGAGAATGCCAAAGATGCGGTTTTATTACTGAATAAAACCAAAATAATCGATTGCAATCATTCCACGACAATATTGCTGAACACGGATAAAGAAAAAATAATCGGAAGAGAATTCCATGAACTCTGCCATCGCATCATCCCGGACGGAAAGAGAAGAGACCAGGAAGGTCAGATAAAAGATATTCTTCAAATCGTACTCACGGGGCAAAAAAAATACTTCGAATGTCAATTCCGGAAATCGGACGGGTCGTTGGTCGATGCCGAAGTCTGTTTTGACTCTTTGCAATTGAACAAGCAAATATTCGTGCAGGCGATCATCCGTGACATAACTAAAATACGACAAACGGAGAAAAAGCTTAAAGAAAAAAATCTTTTGTACAAAAACTTCTTCCAAAATACACTGGTGGGGATATGGCGTCTTGAATTTCCCACTCCCATTTCCACCTCTCTCTCTCCGCGGGAAATTGCGCGCAAGATTTTTTATGAGGGAGTGTGTACGGAGTGTAACCAGGCTTTTCTGAGAATGTACGGCAGAAGCAATGAAAAGGAGATTTTAGGTCAAAATCCGTCGATTTTCAGCATCGATCATAAAAAGAGTCTCGACCGTCTGGAACAATTCGTACAAAATAATTTCCGCGCCGACGTGGTTGAAACAATCGAAAAAGATATGAACGGAAAACGCCGCTTCTTTAACAATTCTTATATCGGTCAAATAGAAAACGGAAAGCTGGTATGGATGTGGGGCTTGCAGATCGATGTGACTCAACAAAAGGAACTGGAAGAACAGTTTCTGCAATCGCAAAAAATGGAAGCCGTCGGTATGTTGGCGGGCGGAATTGCCCACGATTTTAACAATATTCTTACGGTGATCAACGGATACAGCGACATCTTGACCCGTAAAATCAATCCCGATGATCCGCTGTACAAATACATCATCCATATTCGCAAAGCCGGAGAACGCGCCTCCCATTTAACGGGTCAACTGCTTTCCTTCAGTCGGCGTCAGGTATTCCAGACCCGAATCCTGAATCTTAACACCATTATCACGGGCATGATTTCCATGATTCAACGAATCATCGGTGAAAATATTGAGATTGTTACGCGTCTTTTGACCAATCTTAAACCCATTAAATTTGACGAAAGCAAAATCGAACAAATCATTATGAACATGGTGGTTAATGCCAAAGACGCCATGCCGAACGGCGGTAAGCTGTTTATGGAAACAAGAAACGTTTATCTGGACGATGATTATTGCACAACGCATCCCGAGGCGCAAATCGGCGAATACGTTCAATTGACCATTTCGGACACGGGATACGGAATCAGCGAAGATGTGATTCAACATATTTTTGAACCTTTTTTTACAACTAAAGAAAAGGGCGTGGGCACGGGATTGGGACTTGCCACTGTTTACGGAATTATCAAGCAGGCGCACGGACACATCACGGTTCGAAGTCAAAAAGGTCAGGGAACGACATTCTTCATCTATTTTCCGAAATCTTCGGAAGAAACCGAAGAAGTCCTGGAAAAAGAAACCGTGAAGTTAATAGAAGACCTTAGAGGAAATGAAACCATCCTGGTTGTGGAAGACGATGAGACTGTACGGCAGGTAATGGTGGAGACTCTCAATAATTACGGGTACAGAGTGCTGGAAGCCATGGACGGTTCGGAAGCTCTGGAAATTTACGCCCTTAGCTCCGATCAAATCGACCTGATAATATCGGATATAGTAATGCCGAGAATGGACGGCAAAGAATTCAAAAAGAGGATAATGAAAGGCGATCCGGACTGCCGGTTCATTTTTATGTCCGGTTACACGGATAACTCTATTCTCAATTTTGAAGATTTGCAAAATGTGGATCTCATCCAGAAGCCGTTCAAATTGAACGAGCTTGTAAAAAAGATCCGCTCGGTGCTTGATAAAGACAAAAGCGACACGGGTTTTTGAGTTGTAATTTGGACGTGATAAGAAAGATTAAAGGGAAAAGTAACAAAGTGACAAAGTGACAAAGTAACAAAGTGACAAGTTTAGAAGTTTAGAAGTTTAGAAGTTTAGGTGTTTAGAGGTTTAGGTGTTCAATTTAGAGCAAGAAATGGGTGTCGGAAAGCAGAGAGCAGTAGGTAGTAGGTAGAAAATAGTGGAATGTTTGTTTTAAAAGGGAAATACTTTTTTCTTCTCTAAAAAATAATTTGCCTGAATTATTTAAACACTTAAGTAACAGTGGAGATAACTCATTATTCATTATTCATTACGATGATCGAAGCAGCCGCTTACACCCTTAACCCTTAACTCTTAACCCTTAACCAATACCCGAAGGCTTATGACAAGGAAGACCCGCGACACAATTCAATTAACCCTTATTCCCGAACAAGCGGATATTATTCTGCCCAAAGGCGTCACTATTCAACAGGCGTTAAGGCAACTGAAAATCGCTTTGAATTATCCCTGCGGCGGAGCGGGCGTTTGCGGAAAATGCAAAATCAAATTTTTAAAAGGCGCTCCGGATGCGGGTTATCAGGAAAAGATACTCCTTTCGACGCGCGAACTGGAACAGGGAATCCGCCTCGCCTGTTTATCGCCTCTGAATAACGACTGCGCCGTTGAAATTCCCGATGAGCTTCGTTTGCCGACATACGTGGCGCGCGAAAAAATATTGCACGAAGAAATTGCCCTTCGACCTTTAGTTCAAAAACTCACGCTTAATGTTGAAATTGATCGGCTCGAAAAATATTTTAGCGATCTTGATCTTTTAACCCGCGCTTTAACGGATATTCTTCCGCCGGATTCCTTTTCGTTTTCTCCGGAAGCTCTTCAAAAACTGCCCTCAGCTCTGCGGGATCAAAGCGGCATTACTACAATCACTCTGTTTAATTCCGAAATAATCGATATCGAAGCCGGGGATACTTCGTATCACAGTTACGCCCTTGCCGTCGATCTGGGAACCACAACCATCGGTCTGTTGCTAATCCACCTTCCCACCGGAGAAACCATCGATTACGCCGTTCTGCCCAATCCGCAAATTTCCTTCGGCGCCGATTTAATTTCCCGAATCAGTCACGCCGGAAAAGGGCAGCAAGAACTCATTCAATTAAAAAAAGCCGTATCCGAAGCGCTTGTTGAGATCATCGAACATCTTTGTCTGCAGCATCAAATCTCTCCCTCCCATCTTTACCTGATCGCCATAGCAGGCAACACGGTAATGACGCAGATTTTCTGGGGCATTAATCCCAAATATGTCGGACTATCTCCGTTCAGACCCACGGTTCAACATTTGCTCGTTCAAAAAGCCGTCGATTTTCCCGCGCCGATTTCCAAACATACTGCCGTGCTGAGCTTTCCCGTAATCGGAGGATTTGTCGGAGGCGACACGGTTTCCGACCTTTTAACAACCGAATTTCACCGGATTCCGGAAGACGAGTCCCGTCTGCTCATTGATATCGGAACCAATTGCGAAGTGGTTTTGGCTAAGGGGAATAAACTTCTGGCTGCCTCGGCTCCGGCTGGTCCCGCCCTGGAAGGAGCTAAAATCTCTCAGGGAATGCGGGCGATCCCCGGCGCTATCAGCGATTTGACAATAGAAAACAAAAAACTGAAATGGATTACCATCGACGACAAAGCGCCCGTCGGAATCTGCGGAAGCGGACTTTTTCATATTATCCGTTTTTTAAGAGACGAGGGCGTCATTAATCCCGACGGCTCAATCAACGAAAATCCCTCCGACTCCTTCTGGAAAACCCGCATCGATTCCGATAATAACGATGTGCTTCGAATTTTACTGGTGTCCGAAGAAGAGGGCGCGGAAACATCCGTTTATCTTACTCAAAAGGACATCCGCGAATTTCAGCTTGCCAACGGAGCCATCGGCAGCGCCTGGTGTTTATTGTGCAAACAGATGGAAATCGAGCCGGCAGATATTGACCGGATTTTTGTTGCCGGAGCTTTCGGAAATTACATCCGTCCCGAAGCCATGATCGCTTTGGGAACCATCCCATCGATAGCCAAAGAGAAAATTCGCTTTGCGGGCAACGCTTCGCTGGAAGGCGTCCGGCAATTGATTTTGAATCGACGGAATTTTGAACTGATAAAGGAACTGGCTAAACGCGTTCGGTTTGTGGAATTGGCGAATCTCCCCGAATTTCAGGAAGTTTTTGTATCCAAACTGCGGCTTGAACCGAGAAGCGGTTAGAGCTTCTCCGCCCTTACTAAAAACATTCTTTTTAAGAAAGATATTTATTGTGCAACAAAATAAAGGCTAAGCAGATGAGAACGTTCCGCGAAAAATACGTTTTTTTTATCGTCCTTTTGTTAATTTTTCTGACCACGCCGAGTTTTGCCGGAAATCAGCAATTTGCCGATTTGGGCGATTTTCGCTTGGAGAACGGACAGGTTATTAAAGAGTGCCGGCTCGGGTATCGCACCTTCGGCAAGTTAAACTCCTCACGCAGCAACGCCGTGCTCTTCCCCACCTGGTTCGGCGGTACCAGCGAAGAGATCGGAAATTTAATCGGCGGCGACAAGCTGATCGACAGCACCAAATACTTTATCATTGCCGTGGACGCCTTCGGCAACGGAATCTCTTCTTCGCCTTCCAATAGCAAACTCCAGCCCGGCAAACAATTCCCCATATTCGCCATAAGCGATATGGTTCGCGCCCAGTATGTTCTTTTAAACGAACATCTTAAGATCAACCATCTTTTTACCGTTATCGGCGGATCCATGGGAGGCATGCAAACTTTTGAATGGATGGTTCGTTATCCCGATTTTGCGGACAAAGCCGTTCCCTACGTCGGAACGCCCAAATTCGGCTCGTATGATATTCTTTTGTGGCGGCAGGCGTTAAACATTATCGAAATCGGCGAACGATACGGCGCGCCCGGCGATTCGATCCGCGGCATGCTGAACGCTCTGATCAATATGCAGATTCGTACTCCCGAATGGATTACGGAACACTACAAACCCGAACAGATGCCCGGAATATTTGAAAAATTTTTCAGCGGCGAACCGGAAATATTCACCAACGCCAATTACGCCGCTCAAATCCGAGCAATGCTGCGGCACGATGTTTCCCGCCCCTTTGGAGGCGATCTTAAAAAAGCCGCCGAACGCGTAAAGGCAAAAATACTGATTATTGTGTCAAAAACAGATCATATAGTTAATCCTTCGTACGCTCTGAAATTTGCCGAATTTCTGGGAGCCGAGACCATGGTTCTGGACGATCCCTGCGGACATTTAGCCATAGGTTGTGAATTGCAAAAAGTCAGCAAAGTCATTTCCGAATTTTTAGCGGAGTAAAAATCATGAACGCTCAAAAAGACGGGTCAATAAATTCCGTTGTTTACCATCCGATCGGAATCATCCGGAGTCCGCATAAAGAAGGAAGCAAAACGCCCATCCAGCCCATCTACGCCGACGGATGCCGCGGTTTTGTCGAAATTTTTCCTCAATATGCCGAGGGCTTACGGGGGCTTGAGGATTTTTCGCATATCTTTCTTATTTTCCATCTGCATCTTCGGAAAGAGGTTAAATTGATTGTAAAGCCCTATCTGCACGACAAGGAAAAAGGTGTTTTTGCCACCCGCTCTCCGCATCGTCCCAATGCCATTGGGTTAAGCCTTGTACGTTTGGAAAAAATTGAGGGCAGCCGTGTTTATGTCAATGATCTTGATATTTTGGACGGCACGCCGCTGTTGGACATTAAACCTTACACCAAAGAATTAGACAGTCGGTTAACCAGCAAAGACGGCTGGATTGAAGGGATTGATCCCAAAGAAGCGCGCAGGAAGGGAAGAAGAACGGGGACGTGAAGCGTGATGCATAATGCGTGATGCGTCCTTCTCCGTCACTGCCGACACGAACATTTGATTTATGATTTATGATTTATTAATTATGATTTTTACTTCAGTCCGCTTTGTAACATATTCGTTAAACGGTTAAGGGTTAAGCGTATAAGCGGACTCCACTAAATCGCTAACACGCTAAATCGGTGATTAACCGCTTGTTACTCGTTACTTTTTTACCCTGTCACCAATTCGTTTTTTTAAAATGATTTTATCCGCCCCGAAAAGCAAAGCTAACTTTTAGCAGGAGCGATTAGAATGGAGATTTGAAGAAGAAATTCATAATTTTTTAATTGTTTGCCATTTTTACCTGATTAAAAACTTAGCATTAAAATTTTATAATTAGCAGAAAAA
>JAADIP010000116.1 GCA_013151275.1 Calditrichota bacterium
GCTGGCATTTTATCCGCTCTTTGGATTCGGTTTTTTGTCAGCAAGACACAACCGCGGATTTAAGCTATTCCGTAAAAAGCGATTTAAAGGGCGTTCGGACGCGTTTACAAAAAGATTCGCTCTTTGTTAAAGGCGACAGCAACTTTTCCGGCAATGCGCGATTGATTTTGACCGCCAAAGATATTCTGAATCTGACGGCGCGGGATACGTTCTTTGTCCTTATTACGCAGATTAACGATCCCCCTTACCGCTCTCAGGATGTTCCGGATACTCTGAAGATGAAAAGCGATTCGACAATTGTTTTGAATATCTGGCAGTATTACGCGGATGTTGAAACTCCGGATTCGCTGCTTGATTACACATTCCGGGCAAACAACGATTCGCTTTTTTGGCAATACGACACCTCCCAAGGACTCCTCGAATTATCCGCCGATCCGCATTTTTCGGGCGAGGCTAAATTTTTTATTCGTGTCGAAGACGACAGCGGAGCCGCGTTGAGCGATTCGATTCTGTTGCAAATTGAAGCCGTTACCGGGTTTAATCAAAATCGGGATGAAAAGATTCCTTCCCGTTTTTTCCTGTCGCAGAATTTTCCGAATCCTTTTAATCCTGCGACCACATTGCGCTATGGCTTGCCCGTTGCCCAGCGCGTAAAAATTGTCCTGTTCGATGTTCGGGGCAGAAAAATTGCCGCGCTGATCGATGAAACGCAAAAGCCGGGCGTTCACCGCCTGACGATCGACGCCGACAGATTAAGGCTTTCCAGCGGAATCTATTTTCTGGTTTTGCAGACCGAGCGATTCAGATTCAGCCGTAAGATGATTTTGTTGAAATAGACCGACCGGGAAGTGTTGAGCTAAGCGGCGGTTTTGAAAAATGAACGGATTTCTCACTCCGTGCAGTAAAACTATAACCGCATTTTCTTGTGCAAAAATCTCCGGCTATTTGATTTCTTTAGCGATAAGTCCATATATTCCTGTGGCATTACTTTAAAAAGGAGCGCCCGATGAAAGCCCTCTCCTTAATCGTTTTTCTTTTGTTTTTTTCGAGTTTTGTGTTTGCCGAAAACGGAAGTATTGAAGGCAAAGTATTAACCGACAAAAAAACGCCGGTTTTTGGCGCGGATGTGGAAATCGTAGAATTAAAAATTCAGACGACAACCAACGACTCCGGAATTTTCAGATTTAAAGAGATACCCCAGGGAACCTACAAACTGGTTGTTTCCAAAAAAGGGTATGCTACGGTAAAACTTCCTGAAGTGAAAGTTTTATCCGGTGAAATAACACGCTTAAAAATACGCCTGAAGAAAAAGAAAGAAAAAATCTATTACGAGTTTTTTTCCGTAAAAAAACATCACCCCGAAGGAGCCAAAAAGCACTCCGTAAAAGCAAGGGAAATGCTCGAGTCGGAAGAAGAATCTCCCGTCCTTCTGGATAAAGTTGCGGCGGGAACAAGCGGAACTGCGTCTCGGTCTCACGGGCAATCCGGTCTAAAAGCCGGATACGCGGACGATAACAAACAATTTAACTATTTTCTGAACTTCCTGAAGAAATACCAAAAACAGGCGCCCCATTATCCGCTGCCCGTCGAAGAACGTATTTGGCTGCGTGTTTTGGATGTTAATCAGCGTCCGGTTAACAACGCCGCGGTTTTGGTTTTTGAAGGCGATCGATTATTGGAAAAGGGCAGAACATATCCCGACGGCTCGTTTTTTATTTATCCCCTGGTTATCGGCGTAAAGGGCGATAAAATTCGTGTGGAAGTCGAGTACAACGGTCAACGCATTCAAACCGATCTGGAGCGCTACGGAAAACGAAAGGCGCGCCTGACGCTGAACGATTCCCGCCAAGCGTATCAGCAGATTCCGCTGGATTTGCTTTTTATTCTGGACACCACAGGCAGCATGGGCGAAGAGATAGATCGGCTTAAAAATACGATTGAGATCATTAACGCCAATCTTGTTAATTTAAAGCCCAAACCCGATATCCGCTTCGGCATGGTGCTCTATCGCGATAAAGACGACGAGTACGATACAAAATACATTCCTTTTACGAGTAATCTGCAGGGGTTTCGGGAGGTTTTGCAATCCGTAACCGCCGACGGGGGAGGGGATACGCCGGAAGATTTGCAAGCCGCTCTTAAAGCAGCCGTTAAACAGATGGAATGGAGAAACGACGCCGTTCGTCTGGCATTTGTCATTACCGACGCCTCGACTCATCTCGATTACGGTCAAAAGTACAGTTATGCGGATGCGGCTAAGGACGCCAAAAAAATGGGGATTAAAATTTTTACAGTGGGCACGGGCGGCTTGGATATTAGCGGCGAGTATATTTTAAGGCAGATTTCTCAGTTCACCTACGGAAAATACATCTTTTTGACTTACGGCGAAAAGGGCGAAAGCGAAGGAGGACATCCAGGAAGCGTCAGCCACCATACCGGAGCTAACTTCCGCACCGATAAACTGGAAGCGGTTATTATTCGCTTTGCCAAACAGGAACTTTCCTATCAAAGCGAAAAACCCATTGCAGAGGCTGAATCTTACTTTAAGGCTGATAAAATTTCCGAAGAGCAAAAAGAAGAAACCTTACGGAAATTATTTAATCAAACGTTGAACGAATTGATCGATTATTCAACAATAGCCATTCCCAAAGGCACGCGTTTAAGCATTCTGCCTGTCGCCGCCAAAGATTCCGGATTGAGCGCTACCGCCGAATATTTTACCGAACAATTGATTCTTTCGGCTGTCAAAAACAGCACTTTTGAGACGGTGGAGCGAAAAGACCTGCAGCAGATTGCCGAAGAATTGAAACTTCAATTATCGGGTCTGGTCAATCCCGATACCGCGGCGCAGGTCGGAAAAATCCTCGGAGCCGATATGGTGGTGATCGGCAATTTGTTCAGCAAAAACAGTCATCTTGAATTATTTCTGAAACTGGAACGCGTAAGCACCGCGGAAATTCTTTCGGTGACAAAAGCCCTGATCGATCCGGAGCTGGGATTGTAGCAGCCTGCGATCCGTCATGGGGGCGAGCCGCCGCGAAATGCGTTTGAGAATTGCGGAAAACCGGGTTGATTAGCTGATTCGCGCCCCTGTTTAATTTATCAGATTAACACCTGAATTCTTGCTTTTTGGGGAATAATCTGTTATGGGTGTAAGGGTTAAGGGTTAAGGGTGTAAGCGTATAAGCGGCTTCTCCATCTACGTATCACTGCTTTCTGCTCTCTGCTTTCTTCCCCTAACTTTCGCTCTAAACTCCTAAACTCTTAACTATGTAACTTTGTTACTTTGTCACTATGTTACTCATCACGCATTACGCGTCACGACCTTCTCACTCATCTTAGCCCGTGAAAAACAGGAATTGTTGCTTATTTATCGCGTAAATCGTACTTTAGTTGCTAAAAGTTGAGTGACCAAAATAAGGAGAACGTATGCGCCTTTTAAAATCAATCCTTCCGTTTTTTTTAATCGTATTTTTAGCCTGCGGACAAACCCGAACAAAATCGCAGCCGCTCAAAGCTCAGCAAACAACCGATTGGGCAAGCGGGATTGTCTGGTATCAGATTTTTCCCGAGCGTTTTTACAACGGAGATCCCGCAGACGATCCCACGCCTGAGGAAGTCCCGGGCGCCGATTTACAACCCGGCTGGCAAATTCATCCGTGGACGTCCGATTGGTACAAGATGCAGCCCTGGGAAAAAAAGCAGTCGGATAAATTTTATGACGTCGTTTTTACAAGACGCTACGGCGGAGATCTGATCGGCGTGATTAAGAAACTGGATTATCTGAAAGAATTAGGCATTGACGCCATCTACTTCAATCCCGTTTTTGAAGCGCCGAGTCTGCACAAATATGACGGTTCGAGTTACCATCATATTGATAATAACTTTGGACCCGATTCCGAAGGCGATCGGGCTCGTTTAGCCGCCGCCAATGAGACCGAAGATCCGTCAACCTGGATCTGGACAAAAGCCGATTCCGTATTTTTGGAGCTAATCCGCGAAGCTCACGCCCGCGGCATTCGAGTCGTTATCGACGGAGTATTTAACCATACGGGACGCGAATTTTTTGCCTTTAAGGATATTCTAAAAAAACAGCAGAACTCGCGCTACGCCAATTGGTACAGCATAGTTCGCTGGGACGATCCCGAAACGCCGCAAAACGAATTTGATTATAAAGGATGGTGGGGAGTAAAATCGTTGCCCGAATTAAAAGAAGATGAAAACGGAATCGTGAGCGGTCCCAGAAAGTACATTTTTGACGCCACCCGTCGCTGGATGGATCCCAACGGCGACGGCGATCCTTCTGACGGGATTGACGGCTGGCGGTTGGATGTGGCGGAAGAAGTGGCAAAACCCTTTTGGAAAGAATGGAACGCGCTTGTCAAATCCATTAACCCGGGCGCGCTCACGGTCACCGAAATCTGGCACGACGCCTCCGGATGGATTAACGAACATCTTACCGACGCCACAATGAATTACATGTTTTCCAGAGCTGTCATAGCTTTTTTTGTCGATCATAAAAAAGCGATTTCCGCGCAGGAATTTGCCAAACGTCTGGAAGAATTGAAAACCAGGTACGGAATTAAAAATCTGAATCTTCTTTGGAGTATGCTGGATTCGCACGATACGGACCGCCTGGCATCCATGATTTTAAATCCCGATCGCGAATATGACCGGCTGGCGGGTCCAAGGGATAATCCCGATTACGTGGTGCGCAAACCCAATGATGCGGAACGTCAGATTCAAAAACAGATCGTCGCCTTTCAGATGACCTTTGCGGGCGCTCCTATCGTTTATTACGGCGATGAGGCGGGAATGTGGGGAGCCGACGATCCCGACGATCGTAAACCCATGCTCTGGAGCGATATGAAATTCGACCCGGAAACCCATCATCCCCTGCCCGGCAAAACGAGACCGGCGGATATCAACAAATTCGACCAAAACCTTTTCCGATTCTATCAACAGATGATCAGCATTCGTCACCGTTATCCGGTATTGCAAAAGGGAGATTTCGCATTTCTGAGTTCCTACACCACCGATAATTTAGCGGTATTGACCCGAACGCTTAAAGACGACAGCGCGTTGTTGCTTTTTAATCGCGATTCAAAGACGAAGAAGGTTAAAATAAAGTCCGCCGATTTAAATGACGTTTCGTTTATTAACGCGGTTGACCAGCGGAAGGTTACGCCCGCGAACGGTTACTACGAATTGGAAATACCGGCTAAGGGCTTTTTGATTTTAATCGCGCAGAAATGAATCTTTCAGATGCTTTGTTCGTAGATATTTATGACAATCGTCTGATGAGAAAGGAAGAATCATGGGAACTTTGATATCGATCTTAATGTTTATTGTGCTGGCATGGATCGTATTAAAAATATTCGGACTTGTTTTCCATGTCGGTATTTTTATGCTCACATTGCCCTTTAAAATTTTAGGGATAATTATTGCCGTTTTGTTACTGCCCTTAATTTTGGTGCCGCTGGGAATTTTAGCCGGATTAGCCGGAATATTGATGATTCCGTTTGCCCTGATCGGACCTTTGCTTCCGGTGGCGCTGATCGGTCTGGGAATTTGGGCATTATTAAGACGCAGCTAATTGAATTTGATTTTTATAAAGAGATTTGAAACGGAAATCCGGGAATTTTTCCCGGATTTTTTTTGATCCGGATCGGGGGGAAGAAGCGACAAAGACGTGATGCGTGATGCGTGATGAGTCAAGTAACGAGTAACGAGTGACAAGGTAACAAAGTTACAAGGTCGTGATGCGTGACGAGTAATAAAAAACACAAAATAAAAAAGGATTGTCAGAAAACAGAGAGCAGAAAGCAGAAAGCAGTAGTAGTTAGTAGTTAGTAGGTAGTAGGTAAAAAATAGTGGAATGTATGTTTTAATAGGGAAAATGCTTTCTATCTTCAAAAAAGTAATTTGGTCGGATCATTTAAGCTTTTAAGTAATGGTGGAGATAACTCATTACGCATTACGCATTACGCATTACGCATTACGCATTACGCATTACGCATTACGCATTACGATCATTGGAGAAGCCGCTTATACGCTTACACCCTTAACGCTCAACGAAAATGTGACAAGCGACGAGTAACCAGAATCCAGTGACCAGCAACCAGAGAAGCCCGCTTAACCCTTAACCCTTAACTCTTACCCCCTTAACCAACTACCAACAATTCCTTTGCCGAGTGAACAATATTCTGACTGCTAAAACCGAAAAATTCCATCAGTTGTTTTTGCGGCGCGCTTTTGCCAAACGTGTCGATGGCGATGATCTTTCCTTCCGAGCCGACATACCGTTCCCAGCCAAACGAGCTGCCAGCCTCCACCGCAATCCGGTTCTTAATCGATGAAGGCAATACCTTTTCTTTGTATTCATCGGATTGACGATCAAATAAAGAAGTACAGGGCATACTAACCACCCTTACCTGCACACCTTCCCGCTTTAATTGCTGATATGCCTGCAAACACAGGTGCGTTTCGGAACCGGTGCCTATTAAAATTATTTCGGGTTCGTTGTCGGAATCCGCTAAAATATAACCGCCCTTTAAAGCTCCTTCGGCTGAGGCAAATATCGTGCGGTCGATTGTCGGCAGATTTTGCCGGGTTAAAACCAAAGCCGTGGGACGATTGGTCTGACTTAAAGCAAAGCGCCAGCCAAACGTTGTTTCATTGGCGTCAGCCGGACGAAAAACATCTACGTTGGGAATGGCGCGCAGCGCGGCAAGATGTTCAACGGGTTGATGGGTGGGACCGTCTTCGCCCACGCCGATGCTGTCGTGCGTGAACACGTAAATAACCGGCAACTTCATCAACGCAGCCATACGGATAGCGGGCTTCATGTAATCGGAAAAGACAAAAAAGGTCGAAGCAAAGGCGCGCAGTTTACTCAGAACCATTCCGTTGGCGATCGCTCCCATGGCATGTTCGCGAATTCCGAAATGAAGGTTGCGTCCGGAACGATTTGCTGCGCTGAACGAATCGGAAGATTCAATGTAGGTCTTTGTGGAAGGCGCCAGATCGGCGGAGCCTCCGATTAACCAGGGAATATTTTTTGCCAGCGCGTTTAACGTTTTTCCGCCGGAAGATCGCGTGGCAAGTCCTTTTTGATCCGGAGGAAAAACCGGCAATCCCCGCTGCCACGATTCAGGCAATTTTCCGGATTGCATCGCTAAAAATTCGTCGGCAAGCTCGGGATGCGCTTTTTGGTATTCCTTAAAAAGAGCGTCCCATTTTTCCTGCGCTTTTCTTCCGCGTTCGATGTTTTGCTTCTGATATTCAAGAACCTCTTGCGGAACGTGGAAATTCCAATCGGGATTCCAGCCGTAATTTTCTTTGGTTAATCTGATCTCTTCCTCGCCCAGCGGAGAACCGTGCACCTTGGCGGTATCCTGTAAATGCGGACTGCCAAATCCGATGTGACTGTTGACGATGATCAGGGTAGGTCTGTCGTTTTTTAAAGCTGCTCTAATCTGTTCGCTCAAAGAGTGGGTGTCGTTGGCGTCGTTTACCCGCAAAACGTCCCAGTGATACGCCTCGAAGCGTTTTTTGACGTCTTCCGAAAAGGTCAGGTCGGTTTTTCCTTCGATGGTAATTTTATTATTGTCGTAAAGCCAGATAAGATTATTCAGTTTCAAATGACCGGCAACGGACGCCGCTTCGGACGAAACTCCCTCCATTAAATCGCCGTCGCCGCAAAGGGCAAAAATATTGTAATTTAACAATTCAAAATCGGGTTTATTGAATTTTGCAGCCAGCCATTTTTGAGCGATAGCCATGCCCACGCTCATCCCGACGCCCTGTCCCAGAGGTCCGCTGGTTACTTCTACTCCGGGCGCTTCGCCGTACTCCGGGTGTCCCGCGCAAATGCTGTTTAACTGACGGAATTGTTTGATATCATTCAAAGTAAGATCATAGCCCATGATGTACAGTGTGGAATAAAGCAGCATGGAAGCGTGACCGTTGGAAAGTACAAAGCGGTCGCGGTTGGGCAGATCGGGGTTTTTGGGGTTGTGCCGGATAAATTGATTGTACAGGGTAAAGGCAACCGGAGCCAGTCCCATGGGCGCGCCCGGATGTCCGGAATTGGCTTTTTGAATGGCGTCGATGGAAAGCGTGCGGATTGTATTAATACAAAGTTTTTCCAGTTCTTTAGAAATCTGCATTCTGATCCCCTCAAATAAATTATTCTCTAAATTTCAAATTCATTGAATTTGCTAAATTAAACTTCCCGCGCAATTTTTCCAAACTCAAATTGGTTGATCGGGTAAGAATTTTTAATAAACGTCAGGCGCGGCGAATTATTATTGTCGGTATTTCGGGATGTTATTGAATTTTTTGTCGTTAACCAAGGGTCTGCATTTTTTTGATTTTTATCCTGCAAAATGTTTTGCCGCTATTTTAATTTTGTCTGCCGTTTAATTTGTTTATATTTTATAATTGATCAGAAGAATTAATGAATTGTTGTTTTTGGAGAAATGATGTCAGAGCAAAAGATAAAACTCGATCCTTTCGATTCGCCGTTGGTTGAACACGGGTACGGTAAACGTTTTCAGGGATTTCAGCATTTAATGCGCCATCGCATCCGGGATATTCTTTTGGTGTCGAGTTTGTACGATTTGTACGTGTTTGAAGAAGACGGTCGTTTGTACGAATTGATCCGCGATGAGTACCAGGGTTTAAATTTAAGCCATGTACCCGAAATTACGCGGGTCTCCCGCGGGGAAGTCGCGCTGGCGCTGGCTAATGAGGAAAAACGCTTTGATTTAATCATCACCACGCCTCATATTGAGGACATGGATTCCACCGAATTAGCCAGACAGATACGGGAATCCGGGTTAAAAATCCCCGTCGTTCTTTTGGCTTATGACAATCGCGAATTAGCCGAGCTGTTGAACCACGCCGATTCCAAAGTATTCGATCGAATTTTTATCTGGACGGGAAATTTCCGCATCATCGTTGCCATTGTTAAGCATCTGGAAGACATCATGAATGTGGAACAGGACACCCGGCTGGTCGGCGTTCAGTCCATCATTTTAATAGAAGATAATGTACGTTTTTACTCTTCTTTTCTTCCCTTGCTTTACACCGAAATATTAAAGCAGTCGCAAAGACTGATTTTGGAAGGAATAAATTTAACGCACAAATATCTGCGCATGCGGGCGCGACCCAAAATTTTGCTTTGCACCAATTACGAAGAAGCCTGGAGTTACTTCGAAAAATATCAGGACACCATTTTGGGTGTTATTTCGGATATCGACTTCAAAAAAGGCGGTAAACACGATCCGCGGGCGGGTATTAAATTTGCCAGAGAAGTAAAAAAGCGTCACGACGATATTCCCATTTTACTCCAGTCCAACAGGTCCGATTTTGAGAAAGAAGCCCGGAAGATCGGCGCGCATTTTGTTTTAAAAGATTCTCCCACACTGCTGCAGGAATTAAGACAATTTACCATTTCTCAGTTCGGGTTCGGTGATTTTATTTTCAGAACGCCGGACGGCGTTGAGGTTGCGCGAGCCACCGATTTAATTTCTCTTGAGGAGCAATTAAAGCGTATTCCGGAAGACAGTATTCGCTTTCATGCCGAACGCAACCATTTTTCCACCTGGCTTAAGGCGCGCACCGAATTCTGGCTGGCGCACAAACTTCGTCCGCGAAAAGTAGCCGATTATCCTTCGCTGGAAGCCTTGCGCCAGCATCTGATTAAGTCGTTGAGAGAATATCGTAAAATTCGCCAGCAGGGGATCATCACCGACTTTAAAAAAGAATCCTTTGATATTCAAAGCGGGTTTGCGCGTCTGGGCGGAGGATCGTTAGGCGGTAAGGCGCGCGGTTTGAGTTTTGTGAACACGCTCATTACGAATTACAACATTATCAACAGATTTCCGGGCACCCGCATTATGGTTCCTCCAGCGGTTGTTCTGGGCACCGATGTTTTTGACACTTTTCTGGACGAAAACAATCTGCGTCAGTTTGCCCTTAGCTCCGATGACGATGTGGAAATCACCCGTCGTTTTTTAGCCGCCACCAGGTTCCCTTCGGATATCATCGCCGAGCTTGTTTCGTTCCTCGATCTGATTAAAACCCCGCTTGCCGTGCGTTCTTCGAGTCTGCTGGAAGACTCTCAATACCATCCCTTTGCCGGGGTTTACCAAACGTACATGATTGCCAACAACCACGAAAATCCTCTCATCCGCTTAAACGAGCTGCTGAATGCCATTAAACGCGTTTACGCCTCTACGTTTTACAAAGCCGCAAAGCAATACATTAACGTGACGTCGTATCGGTTAGAAGAAGAAAAGATGGCGGTGATCATCCAGAAGATGGTAGGTTCCAAGCATAAAAACCGTTTCTATCCCACATTTTCCGGAGTCGCCAAGTCTTACAACTTTTACCCCACTCCGCCGCAAAAGCCCGAAGACGGCATTGTTTCGGTTGCTCTGGGTTTGGGTAAAATGATTGTTGACGGAGGAAACACCCTGAAGTTTTCTCCCAAATATCCGAACCACATTGCCCAGCTCTTTTCCACCAAGGAATTTTTAAGAACCAGTCAGCACAAATTTTACGCTCTCGATTTCACCAAGCATCAAAGCGAAGATCTGCGCCCGTTTGACGAAGCGGTTCGTCTGTTTTCCTTAAAAGACGCCGAAGAAGACGGCACATTATATTACGTCGGCTCAACCTACCTGCCTCAGGAAGACCGCGTTGTTGACGGTTTATCGCGAAGCGGCGGGCGGGTAATCAATTTTGCTCCCATTTTAAAGCACAAAGTTTTCCCGCTCAGCCAAATTTCAATTCTTCTTCTGGAAATGGGTTCGTGGGGCATGGGCACTCCGGTGGAAATTGAATTTGCCGTGGATATGACCGCGACGAACACCGACGGCTTAAAAGAATTCGGCGTTTTACAGATGCGTCCCCTGGTGCTGAAACGCGAATTGGAACAGATCAATATCGAAGATTACCATAAAGAAAACCTGATCTGTTACAGCCCGAGCGTGTTGGGACACGGCGTGATTAAAGACATTTACGATATTGTTTACGTTGACTATCATAAATTTAACCGCGCCAAATCACGCCAGGTCGCCGATGAGGTCAACCGATTAAACGCCCTGCTTGTCAAGGAAAACAAACCCTATTTGCTTATCGGAGTCGGACGCTGGGGCTCTTTGGACCCGTGGTTGGGAATACCCGTTAACTGGGAGCAGATATCCGGCGCGAAGGCGATTGTGGAAACAAGTTTTAAGGACTTTATGGTTGCGCCCTCACAGGGATCGCATTTCTTTCAGAACCTGACCTCGTTTATGGTGGGTTATTTCACGGTAAACCAGTTTAAATCACAGGGGTTTGTGGACTGGAACTGGTTGAAAAAGCAGCCGCTTGTTACCAGTTTCGATTATACCTTCCACATCCGGCTGGATAAACCGATAAAAATTCTAATGAACGGCAGAAAAAATCAGGGTATTATTACCAAGCCATGAGCATAATCTTGAATTCAAAAAACGATTCCAAATTATCCGATGATGTTCCCAATCAATGCCCGCATTGCGGACAGGAGCTTACGTTGTGGGAACAGGTTTTACTGAGTGTGGATCGGATGTTAATTTGCCGGAATTGCTGGTATCGAATTGTGCTGGACGCGTTAAAGGGCAGTGTCCGATCTTCAGGCAACAAAGACGAGGAAGCGAGATGAAATCGTACAACTCATTCAGTGTAGCTCAGCAGCAGGTCGAAGAGAGCGCCAGACTGTTAAATCTGGATAAGGCGACAATCGAATTTCTTAAATGGCCGCAAAGAGAGTTCAAGTTTACGATTCCCGTGAGGATGGACGACGGAAGAACAGAGATTTTTCACGCTTATCGAATTCAATACAATTTTGCCAGAGGACCCGCCAAAGGCGGAATCCGTTTTCATCCCGACGAAACGGTGGATACGATTCGCGCTCTTGCCGCCTGGATGACCTGGAAGACCGCGGTTGTCGATATTCCGTTGGGCGGCGCCAAAGGCGGCGTGGTTTGCGATCCGCGAACGCTTTCTCAGAACGAACTGGAGAACATAGCGCGAGCTTATGTTCGGGCGGCAGCCGATATTTTGGGCGCGGATAGGGATGTGCCCGCGCCCGACGTTTACACCAATCCGCAAACCATGGCATGGATGATGGATGAATACGAAACAATTGTGCGTCGTCATCAACCGGGCGTTTTTACGGACAAACCGATTCCCATCGGCGGCACGGAAGGAAGGCGGGACGCCACTTCGCGCGGGGGAGTGATTGCAGTTCGCGAAGCGTGCAAATATCTTGGCATCGATCCGACCGGTACGTACGCCATTCAGGGATTCGGCAACGCGGGACAAAGGGCGGCGCTGCTCCATCAGGAAATTCTTGAAGGGGGCAAATTAATCGCCGTATGCGACTCGCGCGGCGGCATCTACAATCCCAGCGGACTCGATCCCGAAGAACTGGTCATTCACAAACTTAAAACAGGCACGGTGCTTAATTTTCCGGGCGCCAAACAAATTCCCAGAGATTCCGTTCTCGAACTAAATGTCGATGTGCTCTATCCCGCGGCTCTGGAAAACGCCATTTCCGCACATAACGCGCTTAATATTAAAGCCAGAATCATCTGCGAATTAGCCAACGGACCCACTACTCCCGACGCGGATTTGATTCTGCACGAGAACGGAATATTCGTTATCCCCGATATTCTTGCCAGCGCCGGAGGAGTAACAGTTTCTTACTTTGAAATGTTACAGGACAGCGGCGGCGATTTTTGGGATGAGGCGACGGTTCACCAAAAATTAGATAAAAAAATTTCCACGGCGTTCAAAGCGGTTTATGACGCCATTCGCGACAAAAAGATTCATCCCAGACTCGGCGCCATGGTGGTGGGCGTTGCCCGGGTGGCGGAAGCGTGCAAGCTCCGCGGCTGGGTTTGAATTTATGATTTATGATTTATGATTTACGATTGATGATTGATGAATTTTTTCTTCCTTGTCATAAGCCATCGAGTATTGGTTAAGGGTTAAGGGTTAAGGGTTAAGGGTTAAGGGTTAAGGGTTAAGGGTTAAGGGTTAAGGGTTAAGCGGGTTATCCGGTTACTGGTTGCTTGTCTCTAGTTGCTGGTCACTCATTACGCATTACGCGTCACGCATTACGGCTTTCTGCTCTCTGCTTTCTCTTTTTTCATTTTTCATTTGTCATTTTTCTTACTTGTCACTCCTCACTCGTCACTTTGTCACTTTTCCTCACAACAACTTGTGCTTTTCCAGAATTTGAAATTCCTGCTCAAAATTTGGCGTGAATACCCCTTGCCCCATCATTTTCCTGATCTCAAACATCGACCAGAATCTCCCGATCTCAATTTCATCCCTGTTGATCTTAAACGGTCCATCATAAACCATCCTGAAAACATGAACCAACTCGCTTTCGTAAGGATTCCGCATAACGTAACGAAACAAAGGACGCGCATTCTTGGGGTCTATTCCCAGTTCTTCCATTGCCTCACGTTTGAGCGCCTCTTCGATTAACTCGCCCTTTTGCACATGACCTCCCACGGCTGTGTCCCATTTTCCCGGATAAAGGTCTTTATTTGCCGAACGCTTTTGCAGGTACAACTGACCCTTTTTGTTCAAAACATGTAAATGAACCGTGGGATGTATCAGATTGGGATTTCCGTGAACGGCGCTGCGCGAAGCAACGCCAAGTATCTTTCCCTCTTCGTCAACCACATCAAATTCCTCTTCGTCGCCAGCCGCGGCGCTGATGCCGGGCAAAGGACGTTTGATGAACTTTAAATACACAAATTGTCCGACCAGAATTATGCCCATTAAAATGTAAAAAAGACCGCCCGAAACAAATGCCCAGGCTTCTTCGGACCAATAAAATGCCGAATAAACAATCAATACCGTGTGAATAAAAAGCACGACGAATAACAAACGGCTTAATTGTTTCATCAATGTAATTTGTTGTTCGTTGATCGGAATGTCCGCCATGTAGCGTTTGCTCATGTTGAGCAGCACAGGTTTGTCGGAAAAGGCATGAACGCCCACCAGCACAATCATCATTGCTTCGATAATGGCGGGTTTTAGTTTAAAAAATATTGCATTTTTAAGAATAATGGAAACGCCGCCGGTAATCACGATTAACGCCGTATCCAGAAGAATCATCTTTTCCACCTGCCTGTACCGCACATAATAGTAAATGAAATATGCGACCCCGCTTACGATCGCCGTGATCAATCCCGCGGTGATTCCATAGAGGGAATCGACAATAATAAACACAAAAATCGGTAAAAATCCGACGGCAAAATTTTTTAATATATTATTTTTCATAAAGTTATTCCCATTTTATCGATCGAAAAATAAATATACGAAAATTTAAAATTCATTTTGAAATAAAAAAATATTATTAGTATATTAATAGATAGTTTTGTATAATTTTAAAATTTTTTTAATAACCGAAAATCGAACAAAGCGTGAGGTCGGAAATTGAAGATAAGTATTAAGGATTTAAAGGATCGCGTACCTGACATCATCTTTAAACAGGGATTAGAATATTTCAAAGAAGGTCGAGTTAAAATAAAACAATGGGATAATATTTCGGTGCTCGCCACGGTTCAGGGAACCTATCCTTATATAGTCCGCTTAACCGTTAACGATCAATCTTTTGAGTCAACTTGCACCTGTCCTTACAACTACACATGTAAGCACGTTGTGGCTGTTGCGCTTAAAATTATTGACGAACAAAGCACAAGCGAAGTGAAGACCGAGAAAACCGCTGATAACTGGCGCGAATATTTTGAAAAGCTGATCACCATTCAAAAGGTTGATAATGAATTTTCTCAGGAAGTGCGCTGGAAGCTGATTTACATCATCCACATTGCCGAAAATTACTGGAATATTAAGCCAGTGAAAGTTTACATGAAAAAAGACGGCACTTACGGACGCATTCAGGAGCCGTCGTTCAGCGAGCTTTCCGGGCAGAATGTTTTTCGTACCTCCGGCGACCTGATTGCCATTTCATATCTCGAACGTCTGCAAACGCAGCAGCCGTCCGTTTACTATCGCGGACGTCTGGAAACCAGTTATCTCGATTTCGGTCTGGATGCCGGGCAGCTTTTTTATCTGCTGAGAAACAGCGAAATGCATATCAAAAACGAAGACGGGTCCATCGGAACACGTATCCGCTTCGGAAGAAAGCCGTGGCGCCTTGTTTTTAAACTGACAATCGATGAAAACGACAATTATCAGTTCCGACCCTATTTTGTGAGAGACGATGTTGAAATACCGATAAACAAAGACGCCAAGATACTGACCGTGAATCCGATATGGTTTTTCATGAACAACAAACTGCACTCTTGCGAATTCCCGTTCAGCTATGCCTATATTAAGTCGTTTATTGACGAAGATGCGGAGATTAAGGTAAGCAAAGACGAATACCAGAGCTTTATATCGGAGTATCTTGCAAAATTGCCGATTTTCCCTTTTGTTGAATTTCCTCCGGGCATTGAAGTTACGGAAATAGACACCATAACGGGCAAGCGTCTTTATTTGGAGGAGATGGACGATCAATTAATAGTTTCGCTTTCCGTCTTTTACGGCGACATCGAGATTTCGTACAGTCATCCCAACGATCACTATCTGCATTACAATATGAAGACAAAAAAGATTATCAGAGTGCGGCGCGACAGGGAAGCGGAAGCCCAGATTCGCGAAAAAGTTTTAAACACAAACATCATCGAAGATACGCCGGGTTTGTTTTACGCTCCGTTGGAGGACGCGTTGGAATGGCTTTTTGACGGACTCCCTGGGCTGGCGGAAGACGGTTTTGAAGTAATGGGAGAAGAAAAATTAGTCCGTTTCCGTGTTAAGCGCGCCAACGCTAATTTCGGCGTGAACATCTCTTCCGAAACCGACTGGTTTGATATTGAGCTTACATTGTCGTTTAACGGCATCGATGTTTCGCTGGAAGAACTCAAAAAAGCGCTCCGTTCTCAGAAAAAATTCGTTAAATTACGCGACGGCAGCATCGCCAAATTGCCGCAAAAATTGATCGAGAAATTGAACTATATGCTTAATTTCGGGCAAATGGTGGGAGACTCGCTGCGCTTTGCCAATCACCATCTCACATTTGTCGATCGTCTGCTGGCTGAAGCCGATTCGAAGCAACTGGATGTTTTGAGCGAAGAAAAGATTAAACGTCTGGGTCAATTCGATAAAATAAAAAATTATCCCCTGCCCGAAAACTTTAAAGGCGTATTGCGCGACTATCAAAAAGCCGGATACGACTGGATGAATTTTTTGCAGGAATTCTCTTTCGGCGGAATTCTGGCGGACGATATGGGTCTCGGAAAAACGGTGCAGGCTTTGTGTCTTTTACTTAACGAAATTAACCAACATCCTAAAAAGACCAATCTGATCGTGGCGCCCACATCGATCGTTTTTAACTGGATTCGCGAAATTGAACGGTTTACTCCCA
>JAADIP010000115.1 GCA_013151275.1 Calditrichota bacterium
GCGTCCCGCGGATAAAGCTGCAGATGGGCGGGGAAAGAACTAAGCTCAATATTCTGAGCCTTAATCGTGCTTCCGAAGACGAAAAGGAAGAAAAAACAAACAAAATAAAATAAGCGAGCCATTGGTCTGCTCCTTAATATTTTTTTCCCATTATAAATAATAAACAAAAATGGGATTTAAATCACTATTAAATCAAAATAAAAGCACACATTAAATATAATGGGTTTCAATCTGATTTCCTGTGATAGACTTTGAACTATGATCCTGAAAAAATTGTTTAATCAATAATCCTGAAACCGCAGGCGTCTGAATTTTCTGTTTTCCCGTAGATCAACGCGCTTTGATTTTTTTAATCATTTTTTGGGAGGGAGAATGAAACACTTCCAAATGTTTTTAATCGCCTTCATTTTAATCTTTAGCCTGCATTTACAGGCTCTTGATTACGTTAAAAATCGACTATTAATCAAAATCACCAGGAACGAATTGGCTCAAATAAATCCGCGGCAATTTAATTCGGGTCAAACCGGAATTGCGGGCATCGATTCGTTGAGTAAGCAATTCGGAGCGGTAAACGTCAGGCGCTTATTTCCTTTCTTCCGAAATAAGGGCACGCCGGAGCGACCGGTTACTCTGGACGCCTGGTTTGTTTTAAGTTTTAAAGAATCGCAGGATATTCCGGCGGTGGCGCAAATTTACCGAAAACTTTCGGAAATCGATCACGCCGAGCCCTCGTACCTCATGCCCGTTGATAAAACGCCCGACGACCCCGGCGTCGGTACTCAATGGCACATTGAGCAAAGCAACGATCACGATATTGACGCCTACTCCGCCTGGGATATTGCCACCGGCAGCGTCAATATTGTGGTCGGCGTTATGGATACGGGAGTCCGCTATTTTCACAAAGACCTTGGCGGCGCAAATGCCTCTTACACGTATCCCGAAAATTCACGCGGCAATATGTGGATTAATCAGACCGAATTAAACGGCACATCGAATGTTGATGACGACGGCAACGGTAAAATCGATGACTGGATCGGGTGGGATTTTGTCACCGGAGGTCCGAATGTATTTGATACGGGAGATGATTACTATCAGGAAGACAATGATCCTCGTGATTTTAACGGACACGGAACACATTGCGCGGGTAATGTGTCAGCCATTAATAATAACGGAGTTGGCGTTTGCTCTGCGGCGGGCGGTTGGGGAGAAAGCGGCGGCGTCGGAAACGGCGTTAAGATCATGGCGCTGAGAATCGGATGGGATGACTTTCCCTCAGGTTACGTTTCACTGGAATTCGCGGCTTCGGCTTTTACTTATGCCGCGGATAACGGAGCCAAAATTGCATCATGCAGTTGGGGAAGTTCATATTTGCTATCTCTTTCGAATGCCATCAATTACTTTCTTTTTAACACGACCGACAGCCTTACTCCCGCAGACAGGGTACGATTGATTTTCAAATCCGCCGGGAACGACAATGTGGAAACGGCAGATTACATGGCAAACCGACCGGATATCATTGCCGTTGCAGCCAGCGACGAAAACGATTTGAAAGCCAGTTTTTCAAATTACGGAACCTGGGTTGATATTTCCGCGCCCGGCAATAATATTTATAGTACGTACCATGACAGTAACAATCCGAGCACGGACGCCTATGCCACAATTAGCGGCACATCGATGGCGACACCCATCGCCGCTTCGGTTACCGCCCTTATCTGGTCGCACAATCCCAATTTAACCGCGCCGGAAGTTGCGCAGATGCTTTTTGACAGCGCGGATGATATTGACGCCTTAAATCCCAGTTACACGGGGAAATTGGGCGCAGGCAGGGTAAACGCCTACACCGCCGCCCAGATGTCCGATCAATCACTGCCCGTAACTTTAACCGCTTTTCAGGTTTCACAGGCTTCAAACGTGGCACTTCTTTCGTGGCGTACCGAATCCGAAATCGACAATCTGGGTTTCAATATTCTGCGCTCAAATTCCGCTAATGACGATTTTCGGACTATTGCTTCGTTTTTAAGCGATTCAACTTTACGCGGACTCGGCACCTCTTCCGCCGGAAAAGAATACCGTTTTATCGATAAAACCGTGAAAGCGGGAAACACATATTATTACCTGTTGGAAGATGTTTCGATCAACGGCTCCAAAACAAAACACGGACCCGTTCGGATTAAGATTGAAAAATATTTACCGGAAACATTTTATCTGTCTCAGAACTATCCAAATCCCTTTAACGGTCAAACCCGCTTTGAGATAGGTGTTCCTAAAAAACAAAGTTCGGTTAAAACAAAAATTGTTATTTACGACGCCCGCGGTAAAATGGTTAAGACTTTGTTTGACGGTTTTTTGGAAGGCGGTATTCACCGTTTTCAGTGGGACGGAACCAGCCGGTTTAATCGATCGGCAAGCTCCGGCGTTTATTTTTACGGCGTGCAATCCGAAAGCTTTTCCCTGTTTAAAAAGCTTTTATTACTAAGATAAACGATACACGGATTTATGATTTATGAATTTCCTCTTCATTTTACTTTGTTTTTTTGCGTTATTTGTTAAGCGTTAAGTATATAAGCGGCTTTTCCAGTCATTGTAATGCGTAATGAGTTATCTCCGCCATCGCTTAAAAATTTAGATAATTCACAAAATTATTTTTTAGAGAATAAAAAAGTATTTACTTCTTAGCAACAAACATTTTACTATCTTCTACCTACTACTGCTTTCTGCTCTCTGCTTTCTTATTTCCTCTTTCTGCACTCATCTTCCGCTCTAAATTAAACAACTAAACTCGTCACTCTGTTACTCTGTTACTTTGTCACTTTGTCACTCGTTACGCATCACCCATCACCCATCACGACTCTATCTGCCGAGTCGCTTCATCAACCAGATAAAGAATCGATTCGTAAGTCAAGCCGCTTTGCTCGCTTAATCCGATTTCACAGGTGCGGCTGGTTGAAAATCCGCGTTTGCAATTTTTGGGCAGTTGCTCTTTGAGCAGTTTTAATCCCGCGGCGTTA
>JAADIP010000069.1 GCA_013151275.1 Calditrichota bacterium
ACAGGTCGATAGATTGGGAATAAATTCGGGATAAAACTGCTCCACAAATTTTATCCAGCCGGGCGAACAACTGGTCATCATGGGAATACGACCACCGTTTTGAAGACGTTCCGCTAATTCGGAGGCTTCTTCCATAATGGTCAGATCCGCGGAAAACGAAGTGTCGAATACACGATCAAATCCGAGACGACGCAGCGCGTTTACCAGCAGCCGATCCACATCCCGCCCGGGTTTTAATCCGAATTCTTCCGCCAGCGTCACCGAGACAGCCGGAGCGTGCTGAACAACGACAAATTTATCGGGATCTTCCAGAGCGTCGGTTACTTCTTTTAACGAGCTTCTTTCCCGCAAAGCGCCGGTGGGACAAACCAAAACGCATTGCCCGCAATTGATGCAGCTTGAAATATTTATGCTCTCTTCAAAAGCGGGCGCGATCACGGTTTTACTGCCGCGACGGACAAAATCGATTGCCGCCACGCCCATAATCTCTTCGCAGACGCGCACACACTTTCCGCACAAAATACACTTGTTCTGATCCCGGATAACGGAAGGAGACGACACGTCAACCGGACGCTTTTCGGGTTCAGCCGGAAAACGCCGTTCCCGCACGCCGTATAAGGCGGCTAATTTCTGCAAGTCGCAATCGCCGCTGCGCACGCAGTACAAACAATCCTGAACATGGTTGGCTAACAACAATTCAATAATCGTTTTGCGGGCGCGAACTGCTCGCGGCGAATTGGTTTTAATCTTCATTCCTTCCCGAACCGGATAGGCGCAGGAGGGAAGCAGCGCGGAAAATCCCTCTGCTTCCACCGAGCAGATCCGGCAGGCGCCGCTGGGAAACAAATCCTTAATATGGCATAACGTTGGCACGTAAATTCCGGCGCGTTTTAAAACGTCCAAAATGGTTTCTCCCGGACTTGCTTCCAATTTTCTTCCGTTGACTTCTATCTCAAACATGGGCGCTCCCTTTTCGTCATTTTACAATAATGGCGTTAAAATTGCACACGTCAACACAGGTACCGCAGCCGATGCACTTATCCTTAATAATGTAATGGGGCGATCGCTTATCGCCCACAATCGCCTGCACCGGACATTTTAAAGCGCATAAGGTACAACCCTCGCACTTTTCCGAATCAATCCGAAACGATAATAATTCAGCGCAAACTCCCGCCGGACACTTTCGTTCGTAAATATGGATTTCGTATTCTTCGCGAAACCAGCGCAGGGTGCTTAACACGGGATTGGGCGCCGACTGACCCAATCCGCACAGACTGGTGTCTTTTATTACCTCCGCTAATCTGTTTAAATACATGACGCTTTTAAAACGCTCCAAAGCATCTTGTCCATGCTCCGAACGCCGACCGCGGGAAACCGAGTTTAATATTTCCAGCATCTGCCGGGTGCCTTCGCGGCAGGGAATGCACTTTCCGCAGCTTTCACGCCGGATGAAATCCATAAAAAATTTAGCCAGATCCACCATGCAGGTCTTATCGTCAACAACCACCAGCCCGCCCGAACCCATCATGGCTCCGACCTCTTTAAGCGATTCGTAATCAATGGGGATGTTCAGATATTGTTCGGGAATACAACCGCCCGAGGGACCTCCGATTTGTACGGCTTTGAAGGCGCGACCGTTTTCGACCCCGCCGCCGATGGTAAAAACCAATTCACGTAAACTTGTGCCCATGGCAATTTCAACCAGTCCCGTACGGCGAATTTTTCCCGACAGGGCAAAAACCTTGGTGCCCTTGCTTTTTTCGGTCCCTAATCGATTGAACCATTCCGCTCCGTTGGCGATGATTACCGGAATATTGGCTAATGTTTCCACATTGTTGATGATCGTGGGTTTGCCGAATAAACCGCTGACAGCCGGGTACGGAGGTCGGGGACGGGGCATTCCGCGTTTGCCTTCGATGCTGTGAATCAAGGCTGTCTCTTCTCCGCAGACAAACGCTCCGGCTCCTTTTTTTATGACCACGTCAAAATCAAAACCGCTGTCCAATATATTTTCGCCGATTAAGCCGTATTCTTTTGCCTGCTCAATGGCGATGTTCAGGCGGGCAATGGCTAACGGGTATTCGGCGCGAATATAGATGTAAGCCTTGCTCGCGCCCACGGCGTAGGAGGCTATCATCAATCCCTCAAGAACCCGATGCGGATCGCCTTCTATGACGGCGCGATCCATGAAGGCTCCGGGATCGCCTTCGTCCGCGTTGCAGATCATAAATTTTTGTTCCGCCGGCGTATTTAAAGCGAACTTCCATTTTTTGCCGGTCGGAAAACCGCCGCCGCCCCGACCCCTTAAACCGCTTTGTTCAACCACATCGCAAACTTCCTGCGGAGTCATGGTACGGAGGGCGCGGGCAAAAGCACGATACCCTCCGTAAGCCATATACTCCTCTATGCTCGTCGGATCAATTACACCGCAGTTTTTTAAGACCCAACGGGTTTGCGGAGCAAAAAAGGGATGTTCATCGAGGTAAGGGATGTCCGCCCAGCCTTTGAGTACCGGACTTCGATGCTGCCCCAGCAAATTTTCAAACGGAATTTTTCCCTGTAATGTTTTCTCGACAATCTGAACTACTTTGTCCGCCGTGACCTGTTTAAAAACAAGACGCGCTTTACCGGGCAACAGGACGTCAAGCAAGGGTTCCTCGGAACATAATCCGATGCATCCGACTTCGATTACCCGGGCGTCGATCTTGTTTTTCCGCAGGTAATCGTTCAACGTCGTAATAGTTTTGTCCGCGCCCGCCCCGAGTCCGCAGGTTCCGGCGCCCACGTAAAAAACGGGTTTGTCGGTTTTTTCGTTTTTCAGAATCGATAATTGCTCGTTTAATTTTTCATCGTTAAAATTATTTTTTTGGATTTGAACCCATTCCGAGGCGAGTAATCTTCTCAAATTTTCTTTAACCGAATCCGCGGGCTGCTTCATTGCTTCCATTGCTCCCTCATTGCTTTTGATTTTCTTTGCGACGATACTCTCTTAACAATTTGCTTAATTTGCGTCCCGTCATATTTGCGTAAAATTCTCCGTTGATGCTGACCACAGGCGCCAGTCCGCACGCCCCCAAGCAGGCAACGACCTCTACGCTGAACAAGCCGTCGCGCGTGGTTTCGCCGGGTTTGATTTTTAATTCCTGCGTCAGCGTATCCATTACACGGGAGGAGCCCTTAACATGGCAGGCTGTTCCGCGGCAAACCTGAATGTGGTACTTGCCGATGGGTTTAAAGCGGAACTGGTTGTAAAAAGTAGCCACGCCGTAAATTTTGCCGGCGGGAATTCTTAAACGCTGTCCGATCAACCGCACCGCCTCTCTTGAAATGTAACCCTCTTTTTCCTGAACTTCCTGCAGAATGGGGATTAATTGATCTCTTTTTGGCTCTTTAAAGCGATTTAAAATTTCATCGAGTTGTTCAAACTGTTTCATCTCTTCGACTCCGTAGTCTTAATTGTCTCGGGTAAAAAACGCTAATTTTTCCGCTTGTAACGATACGTCCGGTAGCGCGCAGGTTTTCCGGCAGTTTTTTGTAAAGAATCAAAAGCTCGATTGACTTAGCGTAAATTGCGTTTTTTCCCATGCCGTTATTCTTTTTACCCTGTGAATCATTTCACATAAGCAAATATAAAGAGAAAACTTTCACATATCAATAGCGCGTTCAATTTTTTTAGGAGATTTTTAAATTAGTTCGGGGTTCGGATTTTTATTTCCGTCAACTGGAAATTATAAAATTAGAATCTTATATTTAACGCAAGAGGCAGAATTTAGCATAAACCAATAAGGAGGGTGCTGAATGGAGTACACATTCAAGGAACTAAAGCACAAAACCGTAGCGGAGCTTCGGGAAATTGCGGCGGGACTCGATAAGGAAGCCGTGAAAGGTTACACCCAGCTAAATAAAGAGCATCTGTTAGAGTTGCTTTGTAAGGTTCTTAACATCGACATGCACGAGCATCATGTCGCCAAGATTGCCAACAAAAGCGAAATTAAAAGAAGAATTCGCGCTCTAAAGATCGAACGCGACAAAGCCATCGAGGCAAAAGACTACAAAGCGCTCAAAAGCGCGCGCAGGCAAATTAAAAAACTAAAGAATAAATTGCGCCGGGCTATGGTTTGATAATTATTTTCCCGAAAAGCCGCCTTGTACAACCGCAAAGCGGCTTTTTTATTCACCATGTCGTTAACGGCGCTTTTGCACGACTAAGTTTTGTCCAGTTTCAATTCCAGGAAAATAACGTTCGGCAGGGGATTAAAATAGTAAGGTTTGATTTTTTTAAATCCCAAAGATTGGTACAAATTCATAGCCTGTTTAAGAGAACTCAACGTATCAAGACGCATGTAGCGATACCCGATGGTACGGGCTTTTTTAATTATTTCTTCCGCAAGCTTTTTGCCGTAACCGAGTCCGCGAAATTCGGGTCGCACAAACAGCCTTTTCATTTCGCAAATATCCTGCTTTAGCGGTTTGAGGGCGACGCAGCCGACTAATCTGTCGTCTTCCGTTCCCAAAAGAATACAACCTTTGGGAGGAGCGTATTGACCGGGAAGATTTGCCAGCTCCTGTTCAAAATTCTGAAAACAAAGATCAACGCCGAGAAATAACTCGTATTCTCTGAAGAGAATGCGCACCCGGTTTAAATGTTTTTTCTCTTTTGCTTCGATAATTTTAAACACTGATTCCGAGCCCTCGTTTCGGGAACGATGTTCTTAGCGCGTTTGCCAACCTTTTGTTTTTTTGCCGGTTTTTCTCGGAAAAAATTAAACCTGCTCTCCGCCCTGTACCCGGACCAACTGCTCTCCCGATTCAACGATGCCGCCGATTATCCGCGCTTCCTGCCCGGAGCGGCTGTTAAATATCCGGCAGTAATCGTCCGCCTGTTCCGCCGGAAGCGAAATTAGCAATCCCCCCGAAGTCTGTGCGTCGTTCAGCAAAAATTTTTGACTCGCGGTTAAATTTTCGTAGCGCACAAAAGGATAGGTGTAGCTGAAATTGTTTTTGGTTCCTCCGGGTACAACGCCTTCCTGAATTAAGCTTAAAGCCCCGGGCAGGGCGGCGATGCTGTTAACCTTTAAAATTGCGCCGACCTCCGAAGCCTTTAACATTTCCAGAAGATGTCCCAGCAATCCGAATCCGGTAACGTCGGTGCAGGCGTGAACGGTAAATTCTTTCATGGCGTCAGCCGCGTCTTTGTTGAGCCGCACCATGGTATTGATCAGTTGATCTTTCTGTTCTTTGTTCAGCAGTCCGCGCTTTAAGGCGGTGGAAAGAATGCCCGTGCCGATGGGTTTGGTTAAAATCAAGGCGTCGCCGGGTTTGGCGCCCTTGTTTCGTAAAATTTTTTCCGGATGCACTATTCCTGTTACAGCCAGACCGAACTTCGGTTCGGTGTCGTCCACCGTGTGTCCGCCGATAATGGAAATTCCCGCCTGTTCGGCGACTTCGTACGCGCCGGAGAGAATGGCTTCCAGCACGTCCATCGGCAAACGGTTACTTGGAAAGCCGACAATATTGAGCGCCATCAAGGGTTCGGCGCCCATGGCGTAGATATCGCTTAACGAATTAGCGGCGGCAATTCTTCCGAAATCGCGCGGATCGTCCACAATGGGCGTAAAAAAATCGACGCTCTGCACAATCGCCAGATCGTCTCTCAATTTGTAAACCGCGGCATCGTCTGCGGTGCCGGCATCCACCAGAATGTTTTTTCCGGTAGGTACGGGCAATTTTCGCAATACCGCTTCCAGCATTTGCGGACGCAATTTGCAGGCGCAGCCCAATCCGTGTGTAAAACGGGTCAGTTTAATTTCTTCGCCTTCGGCAAATTGGGGGACGTCTTCTTTTTCGGGCTGCAGTTTTGCTATCACTTCTTTGACCGCATCGATCGCCCGGTCGATTTCTTCTTCGGTGGTAAAACGTCCCAGAGAAAAACGGATGGTTCCCATGGCAAATTCAAGCGGCACGTTCATCGCCTTCAGAACATACGAAACGTCCACGCTGTCGCTGTGACAGGCTGCTCCGGCAGAAACGGCAATCGTGTCGCTCAACTCGGAAACAATGGTGTTGGCTTCAATATTTTTAAAACTGATATTAGAAGTGTTCGGCAGGCGCAGGGTGGGATGTCCGTTAATTTTGCAGTCGGGAAACGCTTCGACCATTGCCTGCTCAAAATAATCCCTTAATTTTTCCAAACGTCCGGCGGCTGTTTCCGTCTCTTCTTCCGCAAGTTCGCAGGCTTTGCCCAGACCGACAATTTCCGGCACATTTTCCGTTCCCGCCCGCAGGTTGCGCTCGTGATCGGCGCCGTGAATCTGCTTTTCAAGTTTTACGCCGTTCTTAACGTAAAGCGCGCCTATTCCTTTGGGGGCGTACAATTTGTGTCCGGCAACCGAAAGCAGATCAACGCCCAGACTATCGACATGCACCGGAATTTTTCCCACGGACTGGGCGCAATCGCTGTGCATCAAAACCCCGTGTTCGTGAGCAAGGGCGCTGATTTCGGCAATGGGCTGAATCGTCCCCACTTCGTTATTGGCGTGCATAACGGAAATCAGAATTGTCCTCGGACCGATCGCTTTGCGCACATCGTCGGGATCGACCAGACCATACCGATCAACCGGAAGATAGGTGACCGCAAAGCCCTGTGTTTCCAGAAAGCGGCAGACCTCCAGCACCGCCGGATGTTCGATTTGCGAGGTGATGATGTGATTTCCTTTGTGGCGGTAAGCGTAAGCGACGCCTTTAATGGCATAATTATTGGATTCCGAGCCGCCGCTGGTGAAGATAACCTCTTCCGCGTCGCAACGCAGCATTTTGGCGACTTTGCGCCGCGCCTCTTCCACCGCGCGCCGCGTGATGTGCCCGAAAAAATGACCGCTGGAGGGATTGCCGAAGTGTTCTTTTAAATACGGAATCATGGCTTCAACCACCAGGGGATCGACCGGCGTGGTGGCGTTGTAGTCAAGGTAGATCGGTTTCATGGTCTGAATTCTTCCGTTCGCTTTAATCGATTTTTTGTTTGTTTATTTTTAAAATTAATCAAAACCGTTAACAATTTAAAATAATTTGTCATATTACTCCGATTTCCGAAAAACAAAACGATCGTATTCAAAAAGAGGAAAAATAAATCGGCGGGATTCAACGTCGGTATGGCGCAATTAAAGCGGGTCCGATCTCAAGGTTCGGAAAAGGTTAACGCCCGAAGACCGATTATTTTTTACGGGCTGTCGGACCGGCATTTTTGATGTTTTTCTTTTGAAGGTTTTTCCCGTGCGGCTGATAGGCTTGGACGACCTTCGCTTTCTCGGTTTCCCTAAACAACCGTTCAGGCGTCGCCGGTTACGCGAATTCAAAAAATCCAGTTCAGCTCCAGCCCGTATTTTAAGCCGTTGTACGATTCAAAGCCGTTAAAGTAGGTGGGACCGTAGTCCGGGTTTGAAATCACTTCTCTGGCGACGTCAAGACCGTAACGCATGTCGCGGTAGTCATTGCCCGCAATCGCTTTAAGCGAAATTTGGGAATTGAAGAAGTATTCCAGAGAAAACATGGAATTGATCTGGGCGTAATCGCTGAGCATATCCTGATATCCGCCGTTAGCCGCGTCGTTGTAAATAAAACTTATGGTCGATTCCAGTTTGAGCCTGGCGGGGATAATATCCCAGCGTCCCGATCCGTAGGTGTAAATATTGGTATTCGACTGTTTGTTGCTAAGGGTTAAACGGCTGAACACGACGCCGCCGGAAAGAAAGAGCAGGTTGGAGGGTCGGGTGTAAAAATTAGTGCTGGCGATCAATTGTCCCGTGCCCAGAGGAGAACCCGCCTGCAAAACGCTTTTATCATCCAGGTCCAGATACATTGCCGACAACGAAAAACGGTTATTGACAGAACCGAAAGTAATTCTTCCCTCGATTCCGTTGTACAATTTATCGGTCTTTACCGAATCGAGAACCGTGTTGCTGCGGTCGTCGCGATAGCGGTACTTGAGGGCAATTTCCGGAAAATTTTTGATTGTTGTGGTTATGCCCACGGCTGCGATGCGGGTTTTTGTGCGCGGTTGATTTTTCAGGTCATTCAAATTGTCGCGATAATGCTCGCCCTCGAAGGTAAGTATGAACTTTTGCGGAAAATTGTAAGCCGAATTAACGACAAATCCGTCGCGGTCGTTTTGCAGATAGGGGTATCCCGCCGAGAAATAATCGTAACCCAGACGTTGTTTAAAACCGACGAATTTAAAGTGTCCGTAGCGAAAATCGATTCCCGAGCGATAGGCGTTGTCGGTCACATTTTTTGCGGACAGGGTATCTTTGCGGCTGAGGTTGCCTTCGAAAAAGAGCTTTAGATGCTGCTTCCAGACATAGAGAAATCCGTCCAGTCCCACATTTTGATTGGTCAAAGGTTCGCTAATGGATTGCCCGATGGATTTTTCGTCGTCCTTTGCCCACAAATATTTCAGTCCGAATTGAAATCGATCCCGTTTTCCCAGCCGAAAAAGACCGGCAGCCATGTAGCGCCGGTATTGTCCGGAATTTTCGTATTGATGATACATGTCCGGCAGTCGGTCGCCCATGTCAAAAGCCCGCTGCACTTCTCCGGCTATGATATTTGTCTGATAATAAAGGTTGCTGCCGCTTTCCAGGTAGAGTTTGGCGCCGCGCACCTCTCTGCTTTGCACAAAGAGTTCCGATCCGCTTTCGAAAAAATCGCCCAGTACAAATTCGTTCAATCCCGAACGAATATTCAGCGTTAAGCGGTCCACGCGTTTAATGGAGTTCAGTTGATTCCATGAGTCGTTTTTCAGATCGCCCAAAAGCGTAATATCAAAATTCCGCGCGCGACCGAAAAGCGCGATATTCAACCGCTGCTGGAGTCCGGGTATTAACGGGGATTTGGCATATTGATCATCGGGAATTGAATCCGGTTTTAACTGCGATTGTTCGTCATAACTAACATTAAGGGTTTGCAATGAAATTCTGCCAGTCAAATTAAATCCGCTTTGCGCCCCGAGCAGAACCGGTAATGTAATCAGAAGAATCAATAATGATACTCTCATCCCCCCTCCTTAATTATTGGATGATGATCACCCGACTGTTATCTCTTAAAATATTGCCAGCTAAATCTTCGACGGTAAAGGAAAGACGATTTTCCGCCCTGCGTCCGGGAACAGCCCGCTTTAGTAAAACTTTGGCTTCGAAGGTGCCGTCGTTATTGGGCTTGATTTCCTGTCCGTTCACAAGAATCCGTTTAATACCGGATGAGGGCTCCGGATCGATGACAATACCTCTTATGATCTGCGTAAATTTTTCCTTTCCGAATTTTACCTTTTCATCCGGCGGACGCGGTGGTTCAAAGCGGATAAAAACCGGCTGGGCGGGTTCGGTAATGGTTAAAACCGGCTTTACCGTGTCCAAAAAGATTTGTTCGATATGTTCGGTGCGATTTCCCGAAACGTCTTCGGCGATAACGCGGATCGTGTTTTTGCCTTCGTTTAAAATGATAGTGCGGTTAAAGCTGCCCTGCCCCACAGCCTCGGTTACCATTTCGTCGTTGATAAACACTTTTACCCGATCGCCCGGCGTCTGATCAAAAACCGCTCCGCTCAGGCTGTAATCACGCCGATTGGTAAACGCGGAGGTCAAGGGTCGCGCTAATTTAATCTTCGGTTTTTTGGTGTTCACAAGAATGCGCACGGTTTGTTCTTTGCGCCGCCCCTTAAATTCCGCCACAACCTGCAATTCGTTTATGCCTTCCTGAACAGGGATTCTTCCTCTGAAAAGTCCGTTTTGAGCCACGGTTAAAGGAATGCCGTTGACAATAATTCGCGCGCCGGGAATTGTTTTGCCCCTTAAAGGCAATCCGGCTGCCAACAGCGCCTTATCCGTAAACTGGAATTTTTTCAGATCGATTTTTAATAAAACGCCCTGCGCCGCTTCTTCAGTTTTTTTCTCTTCTTCGGATTTAAAAGGAGCGGGCGGAGTGGGCGGCTTTCCGGGTTCGACTTTGGACTGTTGGTTCGTGCCCACCAACACCTCTCCGGCTACCTGCTTGGAGCGGATCGCTACCCGACCTTCGTAAACGCGGACCGTGGTCGTCTGCTTTTGATCGACAGTCATGTCAAATTCCGTGCCCCGAACAGCCACAACAGCGCTGGGACTTTCCACGGTGCGGCTCTGACGCTGTTCCACAATCTTCTGAAATTTGGCGAAAATACTTCCCACCCAAAGGGTAAAACTCATACGATCGGAACGATCGTTCTCCGGCGTTTTTATCTCTTTTACGTCAAACATGGTATTCTCGTTGATCTTGATAACCGAACCGTCCGGCATCGCCAGTTCCACGCGGGCATTCAAAGAGGTGCGTATGCGGTCGCCTTCGTAAATGTTTTGATTGAAACGAATCTTCTGCCATTGCGTTTTCCCCTGGCGCATCAGTTGCACGTCGCCCAGTAAAAATTTTACTTTCGCCGACGATTTTGAAGCCTGATTGGCAAATGAGACAAGGATTAAAAAAACGATGACGGCTATTACGGTACTTATTTTATACATGATTGTAAAATCTCCTGATTGGTGGAGCTATCGGGGTTATCGGCTTTAGTTTGATTTATCTTTAAAATAACTCGTGCTTTAAATCATCTTTTCCGATTTCAAAGAGAATTTAAATTAAATTACGGATTAATCAAGAGGTTTTTCTAAAAAAATGATTTTGACAGCCCGGATGCAATGTTTCGCAGGGGAAGGATTGGCGCTTGCCGGAGGGGAATGCCGGGCGTAAAGAGGGACTTAAAATTTAACAAGGTGAATATAATTACAATATTTTGCGGTATATTTTGAACATCGACCAGATATTTTCCACATAGCCGATGGTCTCTTCGTATCCGTAAAAATAACCGTGCGGCGGTCTGCCCGTGGGCCAAACCTGCAGGTGCAACTGCCAGTCCGATTTTTTAAGCATCGCCAGATAGGGTTTAACCGTTTCCCATTTATTGGCGGGCTGTTTATAATAACGGGCGATATCCTGAGCGTCAAAAACTCTTCCGGCTCCGGAGTTGTAACTGGCAAGAGCCAGTTTCAGGCGGTCTTCTCTGGGCGCGTCCGGAAAATACCGGTATTGCTTGTACAGATGGTAAATTCCCGCCGCGATGTTTTCCCTCGGACGCAGCATAATATATTCAATATCCAGTTCACGGCTGAGCTCGCGGGCTGTGCCGGGCATAATTTGCATCAAGCCTCTTGCGCCCACGCGGCTGCGGGCGTGCATTTTAAAACCGGATTCCTGAATGATCTGAGCGATAATCAAACGATAATCAAATCCGTACCGCTTGGAATACTTTTTAATAAGCGGTCTATACCGGCTGATCAATTGCAGGGAATTGGAACGTTCCAGTTGCAGAAGCAATTTTTGTAATTGCTGCTTTTCCTGAATACGATTTTCCACCATTCGGAATAAGGCGCTGTCCGCTTTGTTCATCGTAACGGGAGTCCGCGGCGAACGTGCGCAACCGACAAAGTTGAGAATCAGAAATGTCCCGACAATAAATAACAATCGTATCTTCAATTTAAACTCATCCCTATGATTAATCCTACTATCAACCCAATCATGATGAATATTCCTGCAACAACCATTCCAACCGCAAGGTTCCCTTTTTCCAATTCTTTCGGTATGTCAAAATTCGTGCTTTTGTTTACCAGCTTGTAAGTAATTATCGAAGAGACCATACCCACCAGAACGCCTATCACCGCGTAAATGAAATTGCGAATCATTATGGGGTCCAACCAGGTAAATTCCATGAAAACTCCTTTCAAAGCCTATTGCGCTTTATTCTGAAATTATATCGGAGCAAATAGTTCTTTTTTAGTTAAAAGTTTGTCTTATTTATCGGATAAATAGCCGACAAGTTTAACAAATTTAGGAAATTTTGTCAACAATATGTTGCAGGGGACAGTGGTAGCAGGCGCCGACCTGACAATACCCGGCGTCAAGTTGAATAAACCCCTGCAGCAACGCTTGCTTTTTCCAGTGTGTCTGATAACGAACCAGCCACGGAAAAAATTTCCTGAAACTCCGGTAAATATCGCATGCCGGAATCCACAAATAAACTTCGCGCAAGTAATCGGCAAAACCGAGCGAACCCTGCAAAAGCGCCTGAGCCGAAAAAAGCGGAATAATCAGGTTGACGAGCAATTCGTGAATTCGGGCTGTCCCGAAATACATTTTCCGCTTGTTCTTGCGGTTGCTTTTCTGCAGAATATAATGGGTTGCCCAGTAACCCCGAGCGGGAATCGAAAAAAAGCGCAGAAGCTTTTTGTACAACTCTTGTTCCGGCTCTCTGCGGGAGAGCGTTTCCCAAAGGGCGTTTGCGGGAAGCTGTTTGTGTTGCAGAATAAGCGCCACCCATGCAGCCAGCCGAAAATGCGGATGATTGCAGGGGCGAACCCCGCTGAATTGCCAGTGCTCGGGAGTTAATCCGGAGGAGGGAAGAAGATTGCGAAATTCCCGGTAAAAAAAGATTAACCTGTTCACGTAAGCGTCGGCGGAGCTTTGGGGCAAAAACCCCGCCTGCCCGGCGTACAAGCCGTACAGCAATTCTTCGCCGATCCAGAGCTGCGACCAGTTCCGCTCCAGCCAGCCCCAGTTTAAATGTTGCGCCAGCAGCCGAAAAGACGCCTGATTACGCGGATAACCCAGCACCCGGAAAAAATGTTCGTAAAAAACCTGTTCGAACGCCTGCGCCTGCAGAGAGTGTTGAAAATATCTGATTTTTGTATTGAGACGTTGTAACGACAGCTTTTGTAATTCGTCGATTCGGATTGTTGACGGAGGAGTGCAGCGCATCGCCGGATGTTCGGGGGAGTGGTTGAACTCTTCGCGGTCGATGAAAAACGTGGGAATATTCCGGCGGCTCACATCGGAAAAGACCCGATCGGCGTCGTCGGAAGGAGTTTTTAGAACCACGTGCAGCGCTACGTTTTTGTAGAAGGGGTCAAGGTGATGACGGTGCAGATACCAGTCGTTCAGGCGGACGTGCATTTCGACGTCTCCGGTTATGCGCACGTTATCGAGCTCAAAGCAGGCGGAGGTGAAGTCGGGACCGCGGGACAGGTTTAACTGTCCGGGATGCAATACGCGCAAACGGCGTCCGTTGAATTCGAGCACGCGATGCGTTCGGCTTAATGACTTCCAAAGCGTATATAGCCGGTATTCTTGCATTTTGCTGAAACTTCTTTTATATTCCGTCGGTAATATAATATAACGATTGTAATATTCCAAATATAATATTAATTTCCGAACGGACATGATCGACAAAAAAAATATCGGAAAACGCATCGATACCATCCGCCTTCAGTTGGGGCTTACTCAGCAGGAGTTAGCCGCGGCTTTGCGGATCAGCCAGTCGGCGATCAGTAAATATTTAAATAACCGCCTGCCTCCCGCCGATGTGCTCTACCGCTTAGCCGTGCTGGGGCAAACCACCGTGGAGTGGATTTTAACGGGCAAAAAGACGTATTGGTACGGCAGCGGGGCGGAGCAGGTGCGCGAAGAAGACGCCGTTTACGATACCGATCTGACTCTGGCGCGTAAAATTTCCCGATTGCCCGAAGAAACAAGGCAGGCAGTTATCACTTTGATCAAAACGCTGAGCAGGGATTAGCGATAGACTCGTTTTACCACAACTAAATGTTTTTTGTAATAGGGATCGTCCAGGCGGTCGATGACCACCCCTCGTTTGGAAGAGGCATGAACAAATTGCTGATTTCCGAGGTACACTCCAACGTGTTCAATGCCTTCCTCGCCGGAAAAACGAAAGAACAAAAGATCGCCCGGTTTTAAATAGGGCGCGTGAACCGAATAGCCCAGTTGCCGTTGAGCTGCGGATTGCCGCGGCAGTTCGATCCCGAACGCTTCTTTGTACAGGCGGCGGACCAAAGCCGAACAATCGATTCCGCGGCGGCTGTCCCCGCCGTATTGATAGGGCGTTCCGAGCCAATGTTCGGCGGCGATTCTTAAGGCGTCTTCTTTCAGGGTGATTCTTTCGGGGGCTTGTTGAGTAAATCGGGCGGAGCAGGAAAAGAGTAACCACAACGACAGCATTATCGCCGCGGCGCTTTTGGCGTTAAACCCGCTCATGCCGTCACCAGCGGCGGTTTTGGATTAATGAGGTGAGTTCTTTCAGCGACCGATTATAGGAATTTTGCGGAAGCGTGTTCAGGGCGTCGAAGGCATCCCGAAAATACGCCTGATAGAGCTCTTCCACCTCTTTCACAATGCGTTGATCTTTTAGCAGCTCGCGGAATTCTTCAAACGACAGATCGTTAATGTTGCCCTGCGTTCTTTGGCGTAATTTAATGGTTAAAATGGTTTGTTTGTGCATCATCCAGTCGCTGCCCACCTTTTTTCCGAGCGCCTGTTCGTCAGCCATAATATCCAGAAAATCATCCTGAATCTGAAAGCCCATGCCCAGCGCGTGACCGAATCGCCGGAACAGCCGAATATTCGCCTGATCCGTACCGGCGGTAATGGCGCCCAATTCACAGGAGAGCTCGATTAAAACAGCCGTCTTACGACGGATCATCTCCAGATACTTCTCCTCGGAAACGTCCGCTTCCATCTCGAACATCTTGTCCATTCCCTGACCTTCGCAAATAATCAGCATTACTTCGGTAAAGCGCCGCACCATTGTAAGCACGTCGCCCTCGGGGCATTCCAATAATTTTTTAAAAGCCAGACCCATCAAGCCGTCGCCGGCAAGAATGGCTGTTCCGATGTCCCATTTTTTGTGAACCGTGGGCTGCCCGCGCCGCAGGTCGTCGTTGTCCATTATATCGTCGTGAACGAGCGTAAAGTTGTGAAGCAATTCCACGGCGGCAGCCGGATACAATGCGCTCTCTAATTTGCCCCCGCAGGTAAGAGCGGACAAAATGACCAGTAACGGTCGGATGCGTTTGCCCGGAAGTTTAAGAATGTAGTGAATCGGATCGTAAAAAAGGGGAATGCGCTCTTCGTTTCCGAACTCTGCCAGATGTTGTTGAAGCCGATTAAGGTAGGGTTGCAACTCGGCAAAAAAAATTTTCTGTTTTTCCGACATTAATATTCGAACCGATTTATAATAATATCCATGATTTCTTCGCGCGTAGAAGCGTTTAAAAGCATTTCGCGAATCTCTTTGTTTTTTAAATTACGCGAAATAATAGCCAGGGTTTGAATGTGCGGACCCGAGGTGTCGCGCGGGGAAAGAACCAAAAAGATCAGGTTTGCCGGCTTACCGTCCAGCGATTCAAAATCCACGCCGTCTTTTTTTACCCCAAAGGCTATTTCCAGCCGTTCCACTCCGTCGGTTTTGGCGTGAGGTATGGCAAGACCGTTCTCCAATCCCGTGCTCAGATACCCCTCGCGGGCAAGAACATCCTGCAACGCCACTTCGCGATCCAGCAAACGATTGTTCTTGTAAAGCAAATCCAGTAATTCTTCGATAATCTGAAATTTCGTCTGCCCTTTCAGATTGGGCTCAATATGCTCTTCAGGCAAATAATCGTATAATTTCATCTTTACTCCATCTCCGTAAAATTAAAAATATATCTAATTATTAAAATTATGTCAAACCTTAAATTGAATTGTCTATCGTAAAATTACTACAAAATTACGTTATTCTCTAAAACTTTTTATTGCAAACGATCTTTTTACGGCTCATAGTCAATAGAATGAATGAGTTACCGCGCTCCGTAATTATCGTGTCATGGTTGCATTTCAGGGGATTGTTTTAATTTTCCCGAAAAATAGAATTTTAAATTTCCTTCTTTTGAGTTGTTCACCGTAATCATACTTACGGCGTTTTGTTTTTTTCCGTGTTGACGCAATCCGCTCCGTCGTCCGGGTCTCTCATCAGGACCTCCTGCTGTAACGTCCCGAGCCGGCAAAAAGATCAAATCCTCGTTATTCCGCTAAAAAACCGCTTACCGAATATCTCGGAACTAAAGGAAAAAGTTTCATCCTTACGGTTGTTTTTTCCGCCCGGATTAACCGTTCAATAACGCGAAAAACCAATATAATAAAAAACGAATACAGAGTTTGAGAAAAATCGATTTCAATTCAGAAAGAAAAAATTTTTATTTGTGCTATTTGATTACTAATTTTAAAGCTTTAAAATTAAAGAATACAGGGATTATTCTATGCTAAGCATGTACGAAATTATCAGGAAAAAACGAGACGGACTGCGATTAACCGAAGAAGAAATCCGTTTTGTCATTAAAGGCTACACCAAAGGACGCGTTCCGGATTATCAAATGGCTTCCTTATTGATGGCGATGTTCATCCGCGGACTGGACGAAAATGAGTCGCGGGTTTATACCGACGCCATGCTTAATTCGGGACAAATCATCGATCTGAGCGATATTCCGGGCATTAAGGTCGATAAACACAGTACGGGCGGAGTGGGCGATAAGGTGTCTATTATTTTAGCTCCCATCGTTGCCGCAGCGGGAGTGCCCGTGCCCATGATCTCCGGAAGGGGATTGGGACACACAGGAGGCACACTGGATAAATTGGAAAGCATTCCCGGCTTTAGGGTTAATCTGACCATTCCCGAATTTAAAGAGCGCCTGCAAAAAGTCGGCGCCTGTTTAATCGGGCAGACCGAAGAGATCGTTCCTGCCGACAAAAAGATTTACGCCTTGCGCGATGTCACCGCTACGATCGAGTCCATCCCTTTGATTTGCGGAAGCATTATGAGCAAAAAGATTGCCGAAGGTATCGACGCCCTGGTCCTTGACATCAAGACCGGCAGCGGCGCTTTTATGAAAGAATACGAACAGTCGAAAGAACTCGCCAGACAACTCATCGGAATCGGCGAACAATTCAATAAGCGCACCATGGCTTATATTACAAATATGAATCAACCTCTGGGCAACGCGGTGGGAAACTGGCTGGAAATAAAAGAATGCCTCGACACCCTTAACGGAAACGGAGCGGAGGATTTGGTTGAAGTCACCCTGACTCTGGCGGGAACGATGATTTTTCTCGGTGAAAAAGCCGACGGCATTGAAGACGGAATTGACAAGGCGCGCGAAATTCTCAGATCGGGCGCAGCCATGGATAAATTTCTGGAAATTGTGGTCGCTCAAAACGGAGACACGCATTTCCTGTTTCATCCCGATCAGTATCCCAAAGCCAGGTACGAAACGGAAGTCAAAGCCTCGACCGCGGGATATTTAAAACAGATAGACGCTCTGAAGGTCGGATTGGCAGCGGTCCTGTTGGGAGCCGGAAGAACCCGATCCGAAGACGAGATCGATCCCAAAGCCGGAATAATTATTCATAAAAAGGCTCCTCAGAAGGTCGAAAAAGACGAAGTTATTATGACTCTTTACACCGATAACAAACAAATTATCCCCGAAGCGTTAAAGCGTCTGCAGGATGCGATAGACTATTCCGAAACCCAGCCGATTCCGGAATCCCTGATTTTTGAATTCCTGGACACGAGCAAGGCGTAGAAAAAGCGCTATGGGACATTTAACTCGCAAACAGAGGCAGCGCATCCGTTACTTTTTAAAAGCCAAATCTGCAATCGGACAAAAAAAAGATATTATTCACAGCGGAAACGCTCCCAAATATATTGCCAAACATGTCCCCTTTATCAGGCGGCTGGCGAAAAATATCGATCAGTTGCTAATCATCTCTTCTTTTGTCGAACCGCCCGTAAAAACGGGTCTGATCGACCGTTTTCTGGTTCTGGCGGAATTGGAACAACTCGACGCGCTTATCTGCTTTAATAAAATCGATCTGCTTGAAGACCGAAAAGAAGCGGAAAACATCGTCCGGATTTACAGCGATATCGGATACAAAGTCCTGCTCACTTCCGCGACAACGGGCGAAGGCGTTGACCTGCTTTTTGAAGCCGTCAAAAATCACGATTCCGCTTTAGCCGGACATTCCGGCGTAGGAAAAAGCAGCCTGCTCAACGTTATGGTTCCCGATTTAAAACTGCGGGTAAACGAGGTGAGTCCCTCCACTAAAAAAGGACGCCACACCACAACCAAAATCCGCGTTTACGAGCTCGATAAAAACACCAGAATAATCGATCTGCCGGGAATTAAAGTGCTTGATTTTATCGACATTCATTACAGCGAGGCGCGCCTATTCTTCAAAGAGTTCGATGAATTCGCGCCGCATTGCAAATTCAACAATTGCCAGCACATTACCGAAGACCGGTGCGCAGTCAAAGAGGCGTTGAAAAAGGGAATAATCAGTTCTCTGCGTTATGAGTCGTATCTTAACCTGGTGGAATCGCTTAAAAATTTCGGCTGATTCCCGAATCACGCCGCCGTTTTCGGTTCATTTAAAAAAAAGACGGACTCCGGAATTAACGAAGCTCCGCCTTAACAATAAAACCGCCGTGCGGATGAAGTGCGCCGATTCGGGTTAACTCTTTTTCATTCTTCCTTATTCGGAATCGAGCGATTGAACTTCCATCCGCTTTACAATCACCTTACCGCTGCCCGTAAAAGCAAATCCGGTTTTTCCTGGCGGCAGGTCCATACCGTGACCGTGGGCGATTAGTTTTTCATTGATGTACCCTCGGAAATGCTTTTTAGTGCCGACCGCTTTCAATGTCAGCCAGCCGGGAGCCTGAATGGCGCCGGTGTCCCATATTTTTACGATCCCGTTTTGTTTTCGTCCGAGCCTTGCCTGTCCTTTATCGACGGCAAAAAAGTCGTACGTGCTGCTGTCCTGCACATGATGGACCAATAAAAAGCGACCGTCAAAATCCCGCAAATTCACTTCCGCCGTAAAAACAACGTCTCCGGCGGGAGCGCCCACGGTAAAGATAAAAGAACTTTTCTGTTTTGTAGTGAGAGTCAATGCGTCATGTTCAATGCCGATCTGAAGGTTCTCAATATTCCCGGACAACAGACTGAAACTCTTGGCGAAGATTTTATCGACCTCGTCCCCGCCGTTTAAAATCCATGACCCGTCCTCCGAAATCATGAGTTCGGGTATCTCTTCTTCTTCCGAAATCTCGGTTGCCTGATTCTCCTGAGCTTCGACGGCAGCCACCCCCAGTCCGTAACGATAAACCAGTTCGCCGCCTCGTTCTGCGGTTTGCTGCACTAAAATCAAGCCGCCCGCTCCGATCAAAAACAGAATAACCGATACCGCTATTTTGCGATCCCAACCTTTCCATGACAGAACAATGCGCAAAAGAGCGTAAATACCGAAGAACCAGACAACTATTAACGCCAAATCGGCGTGCCTGCTGATAACGGGAAAGGCGACCGACGGAATTTTAACGATTTCCGCCGCCTCCCTGCCGCTTAAATAGGCAGCCACGGCTCCCAACCAGCCTGTAAAAAACAAACCGATGGCGGCTTTATTAAACCAGCGATACTTTTTGAACACCAAACCCAATACATCCGCCAGAACCGCCAAAAACAGCAGAGCAATGGGGAAGTGTATGATTAAAGGGTGAATGTTGGGCGCCCAGTCAGGGATTAATTGCATAGGTATCCCCTTTCAATTTTCGTGTGGAAATGAATGATTACATTTACAGAATCAGATATTTATTAAAAACAAAACAGGGTTTACCTGTAAAAAACGCCCCGGAAAACTCAAAAAGAAATCGGGGGCGTTTAAAGACGTGAAAACTCTTAGTCTTTTTTCGCTTTAAAAATAGCGTTTTCCTGAAAACCTTTAAATCCGGTCATCATGCCGTCCATCGATTTTATCATATCAGACATGTTTTTTTGCATTGATTCCATGCTTTTGCCCATCTTGGGATCGTTCATAAAAATTTTGTCGCTGTTCAACGCGTTCATCTGTTTCATCATGCTTTTCAGATTTGCGGTCATATTATCCATGGATTTGCCCAGGGTCATCATTGTCGTATTTGTGGGGCGTTTTTTCATTAATTTATTTATCCGCAAGGAAATATTCTCCGCGTCGTTCTGCATTTGATCCTTGTTTTTAACGCTCTGTTCTTCCTTGGTATCGGCATTCATGCGCTTAACGCTGTGTAATCCCTGAGTTTTGTACTTGGGAGTTTCTTTTATCTCCTGAGCATTTACCGGCGAATTGACGAATACCGACAAAAAAGCAAACGAAATTAAAGCGAGGGTTAATAAACTGAGTTTCTTCATGATCTGTTCTCCTGAATGTTAGAAGGTGATATCTTCCGGTAATCCTCAAATATTATGCCACTTAAGCAAAAAGGCGGTTAACGCATTGTTCCTTAAAAGGTTGATTAGTAAGCTTTTGTTTTTGGCGTTTGTCGGACGGAATAAAAAGTAGTAGAATATTGTAGAAGCGTTGTAGAATATCCTACTATTTTAACTATTAAAACCGAAATTCTTGCTATTAAGGGTTAAGCGTATAAGCGGAACCGGTTACTTGTTACGCTCCCTGAGCTTGTCGAAGGGAGCCCGTCTTAACCCTTAACCCTTAACTCTTAACCCTTAACCATTAACAGCTTTTCCCCTGAACGGTACTGTCTTGTCCGTTTAAGCCGTTACGGCTTAATTTCGCCAATTTAACCTTCCCGTCTCCTGCCGCGCGGATTTCTTATTGAAAATCCTTTGTTTTTGAATCCACAATTTTTTAGGTTTGCTTTTTGTATCGAAGATTAAAGGAAGGCGCATGGCTCAAAAGAAAATATTACTCATTGCAGGCGAGGTTTCCGGCGACCAGCACGGAGCGGAGCTCATATCCGCGCTGAAAACCTTTCGTCCCGATGTGCGGGTCTGGGGAATCGGCGGAAATGAATTGGCGAATACGGGCATGGAAATAATGTTTCATCTGGAACGGATGGCATTTTTGGGCGTGGGCGAGGTGGTTCGCCACCTGCCTTTTATTCTTAAAGTAATGAAGACCGTTTTGCAGCGCGCTAAAGAAGAGAAACCCGACTGCGCCATTCTGATCGATTATCCGGGCTTTAACATACGGATGGCTGCAAAATTGAAAAAAATCGGCGTTCCGGTTGTTTATTACATCAGTCCGCAATTGTGGGCGTGGGGACATCGCCGGGTGGAAAAGATCAGAAAACACGTGGATAAGATGCTCGTTCTGTTCCCTTTTGAAAAAGAATTTTACCGCCGGCACGGGATTGAGGCGGAATACGTGGGTCATCCTTTGGTGGACAAACATTTCGCGCATTTGCCGGAACGGTTTAAAGAGGTGCGGGAAGGGAAAGCCGTTCTGGGCTTGCTTCCGGGGAGCCGTAAAAACGAAGTTAAAACCCTTTTGCCGCGTATGGTGCAAACCGCTCAAATTTTATTAAAGGAGCGGAAAATTCAAAAGGCGCGCATCTTAAAGGTTCGGCATTTAAGCAAAGAATTCTATCGACCGTTTCTGGAAGGGACGGAATCCGCGTTTGAACTTGTCGAACGTCCCATGGAAGAAATTTTGCCGGAGCTGGACGCCGCTCTGGTCGCCTCGGGAACCGCCACTCTGGAGACGGCTTACTTTGCGGTGCCCATGGTTATTGTCTATCATGTTACTCCGTTAACCTATTGGCTGGGACGTTTACTGATCAAAGTGAATCATATCGGATTGGCGAACATCGTGGCGGAAAAAGAGATTGCGCCGGAATTGATTCAAAACGACTTTTCCGCGCAGCGCGCAGCCGAGCTTCTTTCTCCGATGCTCGACCCGGCTGTTAATCAACGGATTCGCCGACAAATGCTAATCGTGCGCGATAAATTGGGCGAACCCGGGGCTTCCGCGCGCGCAGCCCGACAAATTCATCGATTTTTAAATGAATCGACGTAAAAAACTTTCGGCTGAAACGGGCGGAAACGGATTAATGGGATAAATTTAACTTCTTTAAAAAATAAAAAAGAGACCAATGACCGAAAAACCGATTAAATACGTCATCGAGGAGCATCGGTTAGGGCAATGGAATTTCCGGCTGAAACGCGTGCAGAATCTTGATGATCTAATCGACCGGATAACGGACGAATTGTTCAATCGCGACGAACGTTTGCCCTATTGGGGGGAATTATGGCCCTCGGCTATCGGATTGAGCCATTTTTTAATCCGCAACCCCGATCTTATCGAAGGCAAAAGAACGCTGGAATTGGGCGTGGGACTGGGACTTACTTCGATGGTTCTTCAAAAGCTCAATCCGTCCGAATTGCTGCTTACCGATTACGAAATGGAGGCGCTGAATCTGGTCAAAGAAAATTTCATTCTGAACCGATTGCCGGAACCGGCGGTTCAATTAACGGACTGGAGGTCGCCGGATTTTACGGAAAGGTTTGAGCGGATTGTGGCTTCAGACATTTTGTACGAGGAGCGCTTCTTCGATCCTTTGATTCGTCTGTTTAAAAACAGTCTCGCATCGGGCGGGAAAATAATTATTGCCGAACCCAACAGAGCGGTGGCTAAAAATTTTTTTCGATCCCTGCATGACTGCGGCTTCAGGTTCAAAAACACGATTGTTCCGGTGGTTCAAACAGGCAAGACGATCCGGATAAATAATTTTGTGATTTATTATTCGTAAAAAGCGGTTGTTAACAAGATCATTGCATCCGCCAAATCTTTGTCATATTTTAAGCCTTAATTCAGAAACGGAGATACAAACCCGATGAACACACAGCCACGTATTCTTGTGATTGACGACGACGAAGCCCATCGCGAAGGGATGGCGTTGTTATTGGAAGACGAGGATTATCTTGTCGATCAGGCGGAAGGCGCGGAAACGGCAATGGAATTGATTCGCCGATATCAATACGATCTGGTTATTACCGATTACAAGATGCAAAAAATTGACGGCATGGAACTTTTGAAGATCATTAACGATTACGACCCGCTTTTGAAGGTGATTATGGTTACCGGCTACGGCTCCATTGAACACGCGGTTCAGGCGCTGCATCTTGGCGCCTTTGACTATATGCCCAAACCCATCGATCCGGTGAAGCTAAAGGAAGTGGTGAGCCGGGCGTTAGAGAGTCAGGGCTGGAAGCATCCCGCCAGGGCAGCCATTCCGCTTTATTTCGGCGAAATAGTGGGTCAGTCGCGCGCCATTAAACGGGTGGTGCAGCAAATCAGGAAAATCGCCAACGTCGATGTGCCGGTGTTGATTTCCGGCGAAAGCGGTACGGGTAAGGAACTGGTCGCCCGCGCCATACACAGCGCCTCCCAGCGAAAAGACAAACCCTTTATCGCCATCAACACCGGCGCCATACCCAAAGATTTGATTATTTCCGAACTCTTCGGGCACGAAAAAGGATCGTTTACCGGAGCCACCGAGCAGCGTAAGGGAAAATTTGAAGAGGCGGACGGCGGCACACTGTTTTTGGATGAAATAAGCAGCATGAGCGAGGATACGCAAATCGCTCTCTTGCGGGTTCTGGAAAACAAACAGATCGAAAGGGTCGGCAGCTCCCGCTCCTTTAAGGTGGACGTGCGAATTGTCGCCGCCACAAATTCGGATTTAAAACCGTTGATCGAAAATAATCGCTTCCGCGAAGATTTGTTCTACCGGCTCAATGTTTACCGCATCGATTTGCCGCCCTTGCGCGAACACGTGAGCGATATTCCTCTGCTGGTTGACTACTTTATGGAGCAATTCAACAGCCAGTACCATACCCACGTTGAAAAGATCGACGAAAAGGCGCTGGAAATTCTTATGCATTACAACTGGCCCGGAAACGTGCGGGAATTGCGCAATGTGGTGTTAAACGCCATGATTCAGGCAAAAGAAAAGATTCAGATAAAAGATTTGCCGCCTTTTGTGTTAAAGCAGGCGCCGGAAGAGATTCGTCTTAAAGCCGGAACTCCGCTGCCGGAAATCGAACGATTGTCCATCGTCAAAACGTTGCGCATGGTCGGCGGCAATAAAATGAAGGCTGCCTCCCTGCTGGGAATCAGTCGCAAATCGCTTTACAACAAAATCGAGGAATATAAAATTAAGGAAGATGAGTACAATTCTCCGTCAATCTCATAATTTCCGCTTTTATTTCCGAACGAACAACCAAAACGTGTGAGTTTTCATGAAGCAAGAACATATCAGGAAAATCTGTTCCGATCCCAAACTTTTGACGGATCATATAAAGCAAAAACTAAACGCCCGCAAACCTCAGGATCATCTGTATCGTCGGGATGTGAACTTTGTGCCCGCCGCGGTCTTATTCCCCCTGTACTTTAAAGGCAGCGAACCCTACTTATTGTTTACCAGGCGTACCGATCAGGTGGAACATCACAAGAATCAGATTTCTTTGCCCGGCGGTCGCAAGGACGAAGAAGACCAAAATTTGCTGCAAACCGCCCTGCGCGAATCGGAAGAGGAAATCGGTTTAAAACCGGCGGATGTGCAAATTCTCGGTCAAACCGATCGTTTTTTGAGCAATACGAATTATCTGATCACGCCCTTTGTAGGCGTGTTCCCTTATCCCTATCCCTTAAAGATCAATCGGGCTGAAATCGATTATCTGATTGAGGTTCCTTTGCTTCATCTGCTGGACGATAAAAATTTTGAAATGAAAGTCGTGGAAAAAAGCGACGTGCCGTGGGTTCTGCATTATTATTATTTTGGGGAAGAAATAATCTGGGGCGTGACCGGATTTTTACTGAGCAACTTTTTTTCGATTATATTTGAGCTAAACAGAAGTATTTTTAAGGCGGACGAAAAGAAGATTTCTTCCGACCGGGAATAAATCCCGCGGGGGCGCGGCAAACCTAAAAACCGGGAGTAAACGATGTCTTCGGCTTTTTCGGAATTTGACGTAAAGATGATGAAACGCTGTTTCCGGCTGGCGAAACGGGGCAGAGGAAAGGTAAATCCCAATCCCATGGTGGGAGCAGTGTTGGTCAAAAACGGCAAAATTATTGCGGAGGGCTATCACCGTTATTTTGGCGGACCCCATGCCGAGGCGGAAGCGTTCGCCAGCGCCAAAGAAGACGCCGCCGGAGCCACCCTTTACTGCAATCTTGAACCCTGCTGCCACACCAATAAAAAAACGCCGCCCTGCACGCCCCTGATTATCAGCAACAAGATAAAGCGGGTTGTGGTAAGCAATATCGATCCCAATCCCGATGTCAGCGGAAAGGGGCTGCAACAGTTGCGCGAGGCTGGTATCAGGGTAGAAGCGGGGCTGTTGGCGGAAGAAGGCGAAGAGCTGAATCGCTTTTTCTTTTTGAACATGAGAGAAAAACGTTCGTACGTCACCTTGAAAATCGCCCGCTCTTTAAACGGGTTTATTTCCAGAGAGAGAACTTCACAAACCTGGTTGACCGGGAACGAGGCTGTGCGCTACGTCCATCGGCTGCGCGGCTGGCACGACGCCGTGCTTGTGGGCTCCGGCACGGTTGTGAGCGACGATCCGCGGCTCACGGTGCGCCTGGCAAAGGGGCGGAATCCGTGGCGGGTTGTTTTGAGCGGCAATCTGAATTTTTCCGCCCGGGCACGGATTTTTAACGATTCGCTGAAAAACAAAACCGTTGTGCTTACCTCGGAGCGGGTTGAGCAAAAAAAGATTGAAATCCTGAAGCAAAAGGGAATCGCGGCGCGCGCGCTGCCTTGCGATGCGGACAATTCCGTTGATCCGCTGCAAGTTGTAAAAACGCTCTGGGAAGAATTTCAGATCGGTTCGGTGCTGGTGGAAGGCGGTCAAAGGGTCTTTTCGCAATTTGTGAAAGACGGTCTTTTTGACGAATTGATTCTCATCCAAACGCCGAAATTACTGAGCACAGGGCTGCCGGCGTTTAACGAAGCCGGCGAATTTGAGCTTTTCCTTTTTGACGTGAAACGCCTCGGTGAGGATGTTGCGTTAATCTATCGTAAAAAGAAAGATGACAAACGATCATAAAATTGCTAAATTTGGCACATGTTTACGGGATTAATCGAAGAAGTAGGCGTACTTGCCCGAATAAATACGATCAGCGGCGGGCGAAGCTTGTTTGTTTCCGCCGCCGAAATTTTGACCGACTGCAAGGTTGACGACTCCGTTGCTGTTAACGGGATTTGTTTAACCGTTACAGCCAAAGAAGCGAACGGTTTTTGGGTTGACGCCGTTGGCGACACGCTGGAAAAGACCACTTTAAAAGACTGGCAGGTGGGACAAAAACTGAACCTGGAACGGGCTCTTCGGCTAAGCGATCGTTTGGGAGGGCATCTTGTTCAGGGGCATGTGAACGGCGTCGGGCGGATTGTCCGTTTAACCCGCCTGGGAGAAAATTATTTTCTGGAGGCGGATGTTCCGGCGCCGCTTTTGCGTTATCTGATTCCGGAAGGGTCTGTCGCCGTTGACGGCATCAGTTTAACCGTTGCCCGCCTGAACGGAAGCCGGATGGGGATCTCAATCATTCCCCATACGTATAAGCATACCAATCTGTGTGAGCGTCGTGTGGGAGATTCGGTGAATCTGGAGGTAGATGTCATCGCCAAATACGTTGAGCGTCTTTTAAAGTTTTCAAAACAGGAAAACGGCGACTCGCCTTTTTCGGACACATGGTTTAAAAAGATGGGTTTTTAATTATGAACGATAAAGATTCGATTCAATACAACACCATAGAAGAAGCCATCGAAGATATCCGCAACGGTAAAATGATTGTTGTGGTTGACGATCGCGACCGGGAAAACGAGGGCGATTTAATCATGGCTTCGGAATTGGTTCGACCGGAGGACGTCAATTTTATTACCCGCGAAGCGCGCGGAATGCTTTGCATTTCCATTACCGAACAGCGCGCCCGGGAGCTTGATCTGGATTTTATGGTGGAAGACAATTCGTCGAAACACGAAACGCCGTTTACCGTTAGCGTGGACGCCAAACACGGCACCACAACCGGAATTTCGGCGTACGATCGGGCGCATACCATTCGCACGATTATCGATCCCGCCACCAGACCCGAAGACCTTGCCCGTCCCGGACACATCTTTCCTTTAGTCGCTAAACAGGGCGGGGTATTGCGTCGCGCCGGGCATACCGAAGCCGCCATGGATCTGGCGCGCTTAGCCGGATTGAAGCCTTCGGGCATTCTTTGCGAAATTATGGCGGAAGACGGCACTATGGCGCGCGGGAAAACGCTTAAGGAATTTACGGAAAAACACAATCTGAAAATTATAACCATAGCCGATCTGATCCGCTATCGACGCCAACGGGAAAAATTTATCCGCCGCCGCGTGGTGGTCGATCTTCCCACTCGTTACGGAACCTTTAAGCTCTATCTTTACGAGAACACCCTGAGTCCCGACGAACATCACGTCGCTCTGGTTAAAGGCTCCATCGCCGACGGAAAACCCGCTCTTGTGCGCGTGCATTCCGAATGTTTGACCGGCGATGTGTTTGGTTCCAAACGCTGCGATTGCGGCGATCAGTTGGCTGCGGCTTTGCAAATGATCGAAAAAGAGGGACGCGGCGTTCTGCTTTACATGCGCCAGGAAGGAAGAGGCATCGGGCTGGTGAACAAACTTTTGGCTTACGCCTTGCAGGAACAGGGCAAAGACACCGTGGAAGCAAACGAAGCCCTCGGTTTTAAAGCCGATCTGCGCGATTACGGAATCGGCGCTCAAATTTTAAAAGACCTCGGTTTGACCAAAATCCGCCTGATGACCAATAATCCTAAAAAAATCGTCGGACTTAAAGGATATGATCTCGAAGTCGTGGAACGGGTTCCTATCGAAATTTGCCCCAATGAAGTCAATGAATTCTATCTGAAAACAAAAAGGGATAAATTAGGTCATTTATTTTTAAAAGATAAATAACTATCTTGATTTTTAAGCAAAGAGGGCTTTGATTATGCACAAAACAATTGAAGGCAAGCTGTCGGCAAAAGGGCGTAAATTTGCTCTGGTGGTCGGTCGTTTTAATGAATTTATCAGCCGGAAATTATTGGACGGCGCTTTGGATTGCCTGCTGCGCCACCATTGTGAAAGCGAAGATGTGACCGTTGTCTGGGTTCCCGGTTCGTTTGAGATTCCGCTGGTAGCAAAAAAAATGGCTAAAACGGGAAACTATGACGCGGTGATTTGTCTCGGAGCGGTGATTCGCGGCGCGACCCCGCATTTTGATTATGTCGCTGCGGAAGTTTCCAAGGGCGTTGCTCAAAGCGCGCTGGAAACCGAATTGCCCGTTATCTTTGGCGTGATTACCAGCGATACGATAGAACAGGCTATCGAACGGGCGGGAACAAAAGCCGGAAACAAAGGATGGGACGCCGCTTTGTCCGCCATCGAAATGGCAGATTTGTTTAAAAAACTCTAATACTTTGGGAGCAAGCCTATGACGAAATCGCTTTTTACTCTTTTTTTGACTGCTGCCGTTTTGTTTGCTCAGGGTTCCCATGACTGGGAATCGGTTACAAACATGAACGATGTTAGGGATATCGCGATTCGGGAAAATATATTGTGGGCGGTTTCGGACGGAGGAATGTTCCGTTACGATCTGCAAAACGATTCATTCGAAAAATTCACCAATATCGAAGGATTACGAGCCATCGATTTAAACGCGGTGGCAATTGACGATATCGGTCAGGTAATTGTGGGCGGCTCCGAAGGAATTATCCAGATTTACGATCCCGCCAGGGACGCCTGGTCTTATCAATACGCTCTGGAATCCAACGCGATTAACGATCTTTTTGTGCGCAACGATACCTTATGGGCGGCTGCCTTTGACGGGGTCGGAGTGTTTGTGCGCGACGGCGAAGAATATGTGTTTAAAGACTTCTTCCATAATTTCCCCGTCAATCCCGATGTGGTTCTTTCGTGCGCCGTGTTTAACGGGTACATCTGGCTCGGAACCAATAAAGGATTGTTGTCGGCTGCTTCCGATTTCGGAAAATATCCGATTAACGATCCCCAAAGGTGGAAGGTTTACACCACCGCCGATCGTCTGCCGAACAATTATGTCAACGATCTGCATCCGACCGGAGAAGAATTGTGGATCGGAACCCCCACCGGATTGGCTTCCGCGGACAAAAAGTTTAAAATCACCTTCCGGATGGACTGGATTAAAAGCACGTCCGGTAGTTATTTGCCGGTAAATAAAATTTTGATTGAGCGGCAAAATATTTACGTGGCAAGCGAATCCCGATTATATCAATATATTCCGGGAAGCGGAACGGCTGCGGTTAAACAATTTTCGGCTGATATTCAAACTTTGGCGGCAGACCCTTCAGGAAACGTTTGGGCAGGGCTGGAAAAGTCGGGAATCGCCTCAACCGCAGATATTACGCCTAAAGTTCTGGATGGTCCCGCCTCCAATCTATTACGTTTTGTTATGAAGGATCATAATAAAAACATCTGGGCTGCCGGGAGCAGACCGAAAATAATTTCGGAGAGCGGTATTTTTCATTACAACGGTAATTTGTGGTCGCAAATGTATTTTACCGGGAAATACTGGAAGGTAATCGATAATACAGACGTGATTTATGAAGACAGATTTAACAATCTCTGGTTTGGCACCTGGGGCGGCGGGCTTATGACCATCACCCATACCGGCGATACCCTTTTCTTCCATAATCACGAATATTCGGGCGCCTTAGAAATCAGCAACATCTATGACCAGAAAATTATAGACGTGTCCCGCTTTACGGTGTATAAAAATTTCTTTAAGGGCGTCGTCATAGATCCTCAATACGAGGTTATTACCGCCATCAAAGAGGGACCCAACGGTCGTCTGTGGTTTGCCAACTATTGGGCGGCGAACGATAATTTGTTGGCTGTGGCTCCGTATGATGCAAACGGCTTTATTTCTCTTGATCCGCAGAAATGGGTTTATTTTGGCAGCGGCGACGGAATCCGGGCGATTGAAGGGGGCATCCTCAGTCTGGAATTCGACAATTTCGGCAATCGGGTGTATATCGGCACTTATAAGGACGGCGTTTATATTTTGGATTACGGAAACTCTCTTGACGATAAGAGCGACGACCAGATTTATCATTTACAGGTGCAGGATAACTTATTCAGCAATACCGTCTATTCTTTGGCAATGGACCAGGACGGAGTTCTGTGGATCGGCACGGCTGCCGGGCTTAATTCTTTTGACGGTATTAATGTTTACAAGCATGTGGGAGACGAACGCGGCTTGAGCGGTCCTCTGGAAAATGAAATCCGCTTTATTCTGGTGGATAACTACAACAATAAATGGTTTGCCACCAGCGGCGGCTTGAGTATTCTGCGCGGAGACCGCAGCCCGTGGGACGCCAAAGGCTGGATCGGTTATAATACAAAAAACAGCTACCTGATCAGCAATAACGTTCACGGAATTTATGTTGACCGCGATAACAACGAGGCTCTTATCGCCACCGAAGGAGGGTTATCGGTTTATCGCGGAGCATTTGCCGAAATCGAAGAAGCCTACGAGAAGACGGCTGCGGGTCCTAACCCTTACATTCTCGATCGATCGAACACAAAATTTGTAATTAAGAATTTAATGTTTAATTCCACCGTAAAAATTTTTAATATTAACGGTAAATTGATCAGAGAATTGACGCCCAAAACCGTATTGAGCGACGGAATGACGGCGGTGGATGGAGGCAGAGCCGTGTGGGACGGTCGGGATAAATACGGAAACCGCGTCGCCTCGGGAATCTATCTGTATCTGGCGTTTACGGAAAACGGGAAATCAACAACAGGAAAAATTGCAATAATTCGCAAATAGCCATGTTAAAATCCTTATACATAAAAAATTTCGCGCTTGTCGAAGAATTGTTTATTCGGTTTTCCGAAGGCTTAAATATAATCACCGGCGAAACCGGCGCCGGTAAAACCATAATCGTAAACGCCATTGCGCAACTGTGCGGCGAACGCAGCAGCGTGGAGCTGGTTCGCAAAGGCGCCGCAAAGGCTATTCTGGAAGCGGAAATCGAATTTCGCCCCCGGGATAAGGTTCTGAAAATTCTGCAGGATCTGACGCTCGATTCGGAGATAAATTCCACCATTATTTTACGAAAAGAAATTACCGCCAAAGGAATTTCACGCACGTTTATCAACGACACTCCCGTGCCTTTGAGCCGCCTTAACGAGTTAAGTTCTTATCTTATTGACATTCACGGGCAGCATCAGCATCAAAGGCTGTTGCATCCGGAGAATCATTTGGAATATCTTGACGCTTTCGGAAAACTGAACGCGCTGGTCGGTGAATTTGAAGCGCTTTTAAAAACATTCCGGGCAAAAGTCAAGGAGCGGGACGATTTACGCGCAAAACAGCTAAAAAGCACCCAGTTGCAGGATATGTATCGCTTCCAGATGGATGAGCTGACAAAGGCGGAATTGCAGCCGGATGAACTGGAAACGCTTTCCGTCGAATTGAAACGTCTGAATAATATCGAATACATTCATCAATTTGCCTCGGCAATAAACGACTTGTTGTATCAGGGAGAACCGAGCGCTTCCGGTTTAATTGCCGATGCGGAAGACAAACTGGATAAATTGCTCGAATTCGATCGACAGTTTAGCGAGTTTAAAGAAAGTCTGGTAAACGCCCGCGAATCCGTCGAAGAAATCGGCAGGTTTTTAACCGACTACCTGTCCGAACTCGAATTTGATCCTGAGCGGTTGGAACAGATTCAGGAGCGCATCAACCATCTTGAATTTTTGCTCAAAAAATATCAAAAAGCATCGCTGATGGAGCTTATTGATTATTTGAACGAAATCCGGAATTTTTCCGGCGACCTTGAACAATTTGAAGAACGTATTCAGGAGCTCAACGCGGAGATTTCGGAATTAAAACAAAAAATAGAGCAGTCGGGCGCGGAGCTTTCGGCAAAGCGAAAGGAATTTGCAAAAGCATTCGAAAAGCAGATAACGGAAATTTTAAGTAAAGTCGGCATGCCTAACGCCCGCTTCAGGGTGCGGTTTTCTTTTAAAGAAAATTCTCAAAGCGTTTTTGTGATTGACGGCAAACCCGTGGAAGTCGGAGACCGCGGTTTTGATCTGGTTGTCTTTGAACTTTCTTCCAACGCCGGCGAAGATTTTAAACCCCTGCATAAAATTGTTTCGGGCGGAGAACTTTCGCGAATCATGCTGGCGCTCAAATCCTTGTTAATCACAGTGGATCATGTGCCGTCGATGATCTTTGACGAAATAGATTCCGGAATTTCAGGAAAAGTCGCGCAGATTGTCGGATTACGCATGCTCGAACTCAGCAAAAACCACCAGATCCTCTGTGTTACCCACCTGCCTCAGATTGCCGCATTTGCTCAGGCGCATTTTAAGGTTCTAAAAAATACTGAAGATAATCGTACCTCAGTCGATATAAAGAAGTTAGATGAGGACGGTAGAATCAGGGAAATTGCCGGTTTGTTGGGCGGTCGGGAGATTGCCGAACAGACTCTGGAAAATGCGCGGCATCTGATTTCCGAAGCGGCGGCAATGAAAACAGACTAAAAAATCCTCTTTTTCCTTTAAATTTTGCAAAAACTTAAACTTGTCCTTAATTTACTATTGATGGGCTAAGTGAGGAGATCATAATGGGAGTGAGTGAAAAAATGATGCAAAATACTCTCCTTTTTGAAGAACGCAGTAAACGTTATTTTTTAAATGTGTTTAAAAGAAAAAAGAAAAAAGTGGAATTGCGCCCGGGAGCCCTGCATCCGGATGAGGTACGTGAAATTGTAAAAAAAATAGGTAAAAATAAAAAGGTCAATATCCGCCGGGTCGAATATGACGGCAGCCCCGAAGAAAAACCGATCGCCGTCAAGATTATCGATATCCATGAAGACTATTTTACGGGCGTAGTGATCAATGTGGAGCGTTCGATCAAACAGGAACTCGATGAGCATATCATCTACATCAAAGGCGGCGGCGGCACCATCGACTTTTTTTACAATGACGGCGACATTATGAGCATCGAAGAGGATGTTGACGAAAAAATTATCCAACAGCGCAATTTGGAAGAGTTGGCTGAAATTCTTGACGCCCTGGAAATCAATGAGGAAATTCTGCTCAGTTATTACGACGAAACAAAGGGCGGGGTTATCAACGCCCGCGGAAAGTTGATTTCCAAAAATATGGACACAAAGGATTTCTCCGTTGAACTGACGGTGATTAACGAAATTGAATTGGACAAACCCAAGACGATCAATCTGAATCTTGATAAAAATATGGTTCTTGATATCGAGGTCGTTCTCTGAAAAACACCTTTTCCTGATTGAGGACGAAGAATTTTATTTTATATTTGAAAAAAATATTGTTAATTCCTTCCCTTCCTTTTCCATAAAAACAATAACAAGCTCATCTTAATTAATCGCCAAAATTTAATAATCGGAATTTCCGTTAAAATGCGGGATTTATGCCGTAAAAATTTTTATATTCACTTTTCGATGTTAAATGCATCAAAGAAGGAATATGTAGATTGATTAATATCGTTTAAATTTAAAATAAATAGACAGGAGTTTGTTATGGCAGTAACTAAAGAGGATGTGACGGAAGTGTTGCGTCAGGTTAATTATCCCGGGTACAGCAGGGATATCGTTTCATTCGGTCTGGTACAAAAATTAGATGTTGACGATCAGACCATTAAAATACATTTGGTTGTACGGAGTAACGATTCGAGTATTGCGCAAACAATAAAAAAAGAGGTTGAAACAATTTTAAAGAAAGCCTATCCCGATCACCGGAATGAAGTGGTTGCCGAAACCCAGGAGCCTCCGCAATTTAAAACGACCTCAACCCAGGAGAGAGATAAATTTTTGCCTAATATTAAATACAAGGTTGCCGTGGCAAGCGGAAAAGGCGGAGTGGGCAAATCCACGGTGGCTGTGAATTTGGCTATTGCCATGGCAAAATTGGGACACAAAGTGGGTTTGCTGGATGCCGACATTTATGGTCCGAGTATTCCGTTGATGCTTGGAATTACCGAAAAGCCGCTTTTTGACGGTCAGAAAATCATAACCATCGAAAAATTCGGCGTGCATTTAATGTCGTTGGGATTTTTGATTGACAATTCGGAAGCCGTTATCTGGCGCGGCGCATTGGTGCATCGGGCGTTGCAGCAACTGATGAACGATGTGGCTTGGCCCGATCTTGACATAATCCTTTTCGATATGCCTCCGGGAACGGGCGACGCTCAGTTAACTCTTTCTCAATCGGTTGCCCTGGACGGCGCGGTGATCGTTTCGACGCCTCAGGATGTTGCTTTGATCGATGCGATTAAGGGCGTACAAATGTTCCGGAAGGTAAATGTGCCGATTATGGGAATTGTCGAGAACATGAGTTATTTTGTCTGCCCGCACTGCGGAGAAAGAACGGACATCTTTGCTCATGGCGGAGTGGCAAAAGCCTGCGCGCAGATGAATACGGAGTTATTGGGCGAAATTCCGATCGATGCGGCTATTCGAGAAGGCGGCGATGAGGGGATTCCCGTTGTCGTTAAACAACCGGAGAGTCCGCAATCCGAGGCGTTTCTTGATATTGCGAAACGCATATTCCATAAGATTTCCGGGTAGGCGAAAGCAGGGAAATATTCCCTATTGGTTGATTGCCAAACAGGTAAAATATCCCGTACAGTGGAATGTGGACATAATATACCGAACATATACAATTATATGTATTTAAATAATTTAGAATAACGAATTCGTTAGGGTGCCGGAATTGGCATTATATTTGTAATAGTAATGACCTGTTTAATGCAGGAGTTTTGATAATGCGGATTAAAATTACATTTAAGAATCCGAAAGAAAAAACGTATTTGCCCATTAATACCAACTATTATTTAGTAAAGTTAATCAAACACTTAACATTCGAATATCGCCGATATTTATCCTCTCTTGTTCCCGAGCATCGTTATCACAAAGGATTTGATGTTTACACCTTTTCGCAGCTAATCATCCCGGAGCGTAAAATCGAAGATTTTATGATAGGAATTTTGTCTCAGGATTTTCATTGGTATGTGGCTTCTCCGTATTACCAATTTTTAGGTATTCTTGCCAAAGAATTAAAGAAGCATAAAAAGGTCAAAATTTATGACACGTGGTTTGAGGTTGAGACGGTGAAATTTGTACAGGTTCCGGAATTTACCGGAAACGAGGCGCAGTTTACCTGTCTTTCTCCGGTAACTGTATTGCGCAACGGTTCTAAAACGCAGTCTTCGTTTAAAAAGTACGTGTTGCCCGATCATAAAGATTTTCATCAGTCTCTGGAACGAGATTTAAAGCATAAGTATCATATCATTAATAAAAAAGAGATTGAAAAAATCGATTTTGATCTGGAATTTGATCCTGAATATTTGCGTAAAAAGAATAACCGGATTACCAAAGTGATTACAATAGAACGCGAAAGCAGAAATCAGGAACAGGTGCGATGTATTTTAGCTCCTTTTAAAATCAAAGCAAAGCCCGAGGTGTTAAAGGTTATTTATGATGCCGGAATCGGGCAATTGAATTCTTTGGGATTTGGAATGGTTGAAATGGTGAATCATGATAATGATTCAAATAAATATAAAAAGTAATAATTATATGAGGGCCGCTTTTCCTGTAGCAACCATGCTTAACGTATATTTATCTTTTATTTGAGGGTTTATTGCTTCTTTCCTGCCGCTTAGGGTCATTGGTACTTTCCCACCGAGTATCAATGACCCTGTGTTTTTTAAGACGAATCCTTGTAATCCCGGCGTTTCTTTAATATTTCGTTTACCACAAATTTTCCGAACCATAAATTCAAAGCGCTTTCCGCGGAATTATCAGGATTGTTTGCATACAAAATGTCATTCTTTTAAATTCTGTTCTTAGGCTTATTTGCATTTGATTAAACTCGGGAGACAGGATAGATGAAAATCAAAGTTATTTTGTTGCTCCTTGCGCTGAATACATCTCTTTTAGCCGCAAGCTGGAGTTTTTTAAATGTCGAACGGACGGGAGCCAGCCGGTTCATTAAAGATCACCCCAAATATGACGGTCGGGAGGTGGTGATTATTATCCTCGATACGGGAGTGGATATGGGGGTGCAGGGATTGCAAAGCCTGCCCGACGGCGGAGTTAAGGTTATTGATGTTCAGGATTTTTCCGGCGAGGGGGACATCTATTACGAAAAGGCGGAAACCGGTGAAGAGAACGGTGAAAAATATCTGAAAAATTCCGACGGCGTTCGGCTGTTTAATTACGATAAACTTCCCTTGCAGCCGGTTGACAGCGTTTATTACATGGGCGTGCTGCGTGAAGAACATTTTAAAAACACGGTTATTCCCGATGTCAACAACAACGGGAAAAAAGATGATGTTTTCGGATTTATGGTCATAAAAAGCGGGCAGGGCTGGGTGGCTTACATCGATCTGGACGGAGACGGTAATCTTGACGACGAAGAGGCGATCCGGAATTACAAGGAGAAACATCAGGCAATTCAATTCAGAGGCAGAGACAGGGAAAGCGCAAAAAACTTAGCCACCTTTGCCATCAATATCTTCCCCGAAGAAAAGCGCGTTAATTTTCATTACGATGGTTCCAGTCACGGAACGCATGTCGCCGGAATTGCCGCGGGTTATATGCTGAACGGTCAGCCGGGATTAAACGGGGTTGCTCCCGGCGCTAAAATTATCAGTTTAAAGATCGGCGATTGCACGCTTGCCGGCGGCGCCACAACCACGGGAAGCATGGTAAAAGCCTATGAATACGGGATCGAATTTGCCAAAAACTACGACGGTCCGGTTGTGTTTAACATGAGTTTCGGAATCGGTTCGGAGATTGAGGGCAGAGCGTCGATGGAGTACACGCTGGATGAATTCTTAAAGGAAAACGAAAAGCTTCTTTTTTGCATAAGCGCCGGCAACGAGGGACCGGGCATTTCGACGGTTGGGCTTCCGGCTGCCGCTCAGCGTGTTTTAAGCGTGGGCGCTTTTAATGTCAAAGAGTCAGCCCGGGATGTGTACGGCGCCGATCTTTCCGAAGACAAGGTGTTTGTGTTCAGCTCGCGCGGCGGAGAGCTGAACAAACCTGACGTTTTGGCTCCGGGCAGCGCGTCTTCCTCCGTTCCGCCTTATTCGAGAAGAGAAAACAAATGGGGCACGAGTATGGCTTCTCCGCAAGCCACGGGCGCGGTCGCTCTTTTGATGTCCGCCGCCGCTCAGGAAAATTTGCCCGTTGTCGGTTCCCTGATTAAAAAAGCGATTGTGAATTCCGCCCAACCTTTAAAGGGGTACACCCTGCTGGATCAGGGAGCAGGGGTTATCGATATCCCCAGGGCTTTTGAATTTTACAGGGAATATATTAAAAGAAACGAACAAAAGAACTTTGTGAATTATCGGATTGAAACATTAAGCCCCATTTACAGCGATGAAACCGGAAGAACGGCTTATTGGAGATTCGGCACCTACGCGCCCGACAAGGAACATAAGCAAAGATTCAGAATTTATCCCGAACTGCCCGAAAAATTTGACGCCGACCAAAGAAACCGGTTTTATCGCGCTTTTGATCTCAAATCGACCGAACCCTGGCTGAAGCTGAACAAAAAAAGCACTTACATCAAAGGCGAAAAACCCGCCCTGGTTGACGTGTATTTTGACCGCAGGCAGATGAAGGAAAAAGGTCTTTACAGCGGAAAGGTGATAGCCTTTCGCAAAGATAAATCGAATAAACCGATTAATAAGGAATTCGAACTGTGGTGTACTTATGTTAATCCGTTTACTTTCGACGAATCCAACGGCTATCGACATGAATCGGGTTTAATTAAAGTAAATCCGGGCGATGTGCATCGGGTGTATTTTGATGTTCCCGTCCGTTCCACCGGAGCGACCGTACAACTTTTTACGCAAGCCAACAAATTCGCCAAACTGAGAATCTATCTTTTTGATCCTCAGGGCAGGGAGCTGCAAAAGTATATCCGCCTGAATTCCGAATATGAAAATCAGGAGATCGTGCAGCTTACGGGCGATGAATTGCAATATGGGGTTTACGAGATGGATATTTATGCCGATTTCCGTAATGAAGAGCCTTCTTATTGCAAGTATTTGATAAGTTTCACCGGACTCAAAATAACCCCGGAAATTGTTACGGAAGTGGATATTGAAAACGGACGGAAACCCCGGGGTGAAATAAGCGTTACAAACTATTTCGACGAACCTGTTCCGGGCAGAATCGGAGGACAGATTTACGGCTGGCAAAAAACAAACTATATCGACGAGGAAAGCGCTCTTTATGAACTGGATTTTTCCGTTGGCGAAGAAATAGAAAAAGTGGTTTTTAACTTGGAATTGCCGCCCGATGTATTTAACTTAATGACAGATTTTGCCGTTAATGTGCGCAACTATGACGGCAAAATTCTCAAAGCCGATGGGTTGACCTATCGTAAAATACAGATCACTTTTGTTCCTCCGACATCCGGTGATTATTATCTGGAGTTAATACCGGCTTTTGCCGCCAAAAAAGCCGGACATTGGACGGCAACATTGAAAGAGTCGTATTATCTTTTTGATACGATTTCTATCGAAGGCGCTCGGGAATACTTTTATCCGAGGGTCGAAAAAAAGGTTTATTTCAGAATTGACGGCAGCCTGCCGGTGGCTCCCGACGGATTTTATCTTTTTGGCGAAGTTTTATTAAATTCGCTCGATAAATATCGTTATAAGGTGAAAATACCTGTTTATTTATACACCGGTCAGGATTAATCCAAAGCTGGGAATTGGAATGCAGGAACTTTTAATACTTTGTTTTGTCGGCGCTTTATTGATGCTGGATAATGCCGCCGCATTTCAGATTTTAGTATCGCAACCGCTCTTTGCCAGCCCGATACTCGGTTGGATAGGAGGAGATGCGACTCTTGGCTTTCAATTAGGCTTTTTGTTGCAATTAATCTGGCTGAGCAATATGCCGATCGGAGCGGCTGTTGTTCCCGAAGGGAACTTTGGCTCCATTGCAGCCGTTATTTTAGCGTTGCGTCTTGTGAAAAATTTTCCGCAACTCGAATATTTTATCATTTTTGTCGTGATCCTTTACGGATTATTGGGGAGTTATTTCGGGGCAAAAACGGTAACTTTTATTCGACATTGGAATCAACAATATTTGCAACGCCTTTTGCTTAAACTTAAGCAAAACAACCCTGTGCAACTGGGATGGGTTATTTTTGTTTCTCTGGTATTTAATGTGGTTGTTGTATTCATTGTTTTTATTGTAATGACTGTTATTATGGAAAAAGGACTCGGTCTGATATTCCCTTACATGCCCGAGGAGATCAATCGCATCGGGCATCATGCGCAAATTGCCATTATCGGAGCGGGTCTGGGACTGACGTTAACCTTATTTAAAGGGAAAAGATACTGGACTCTCTATTTAATCGGTGTACTTTTGGGAGGAGCGATTATATTTTATGACACAATCGGATAAATTGGAAAAACTTAGTTTAAGGGATGTTTGGGCTGTGCTTTGGCGCTCGTTTTTTGTCCAGGCGGCATGGAATTTTAAGAGCATGATATCCGTCGGATTTTGTTACGCTCTTTCTCCCATCGCTAAAAAAGTTTGCAAAAATAAAGAGGAATATATCGATTTTCTGAAACGGCATTTGGGGTTTTTTAACGCTCATCCCTATTTTGCCTCGTACGCTATCGGGGCGATAGCCCGCCTGGAACAAGAGAGGCATCTGAATAACAAGGCAAACGATGAGAACATTGAGAAATTTAAGAATGCTCTCATCGGACCCCTGGGAGCGGTGGGGGATCAATGCTGCTGGGCGGTAATCCGACCGGCTTCTTTAATTTTCGGTTTAACGGGTCTGGCTTTTACCGATAATTTGATCTGGAAAACCGGAGTCTTGCTCTTGACCTTAATTTTATATAATATACCTCATATATATATTCGGGTGCAGGGGATTTTGGACGGTTATCGGTCCGGGTTTGATGTGTACAAAAAAATACGGATCGACAACTATCAAAAAATGATTGTGTTGTTTAAGACCATTGCAATCATTGGATTAGGAATGTTGGTCGTATGGAATCTGGATCAGGCAATACGCTTGGATTGGAAAGCCATCTTACTTTTTACGGTAACGATGTTCGGGGCGTTTTTAATGAGGTCAAAAAAACGGATGTTTTATACGCCGGTTTTATTATCAATGGTATTAGCAATAATAGTTGGGGTAATATGATCATAGAAAAAGTTAAAATTACAAATAAACACGGATTACACGCCAGACCGGCGGCTAAATTTGTGCAGATTGCCGGAAAATACAATTCGGATGTTAAAGTAATAAAAGACGGTCTTGAAGTTAACGGCAAAAGCATTATGGGAGTAATGATGTTAGCTGCGGAACCTGGCAGCGAGATTATTTTGCAAATCGAAGGAGATGATGAAGAACAAGCCTTTAAAGCTTTATTAAACTTAATTCAAAGTAATTTCGATGAAGAACAGTAAAACGAGAAAAATCAAACAGGAAATTATTCTTACGGGAATTCCGACATCTCCTGGAATTGCGAGCGGTCCGGCTTATATTTTTCGACCTTTTCAATTAAATATCTCAGAATTGGAAATTAAAGTCGAAGATATTAACCATGAATTGGATCTGTTTAATAGTGCCATAGAAAAGGTTTTGCGCCAGTTGGAGAATGCCCAGAAAAGCAGCGAGGCTTATTATCAGGATCAATTCTCTGAAATCTTTGAAAGCCAAAAGGCATTTTTAAAAGATCCTATTTTAATCAACGAGATAAAGCAGGAGATCCAAAGGTCGCAGAGTTCGGCAGCCTTTGCCATTTCAAAAATTCTTTCAAAGAAGAGCGAATATTTTATCAATCTTGAAAATCGCTATTTTCGTGAAAGAGCTTATGATATTATCGATTTAAAACATAAATTGGTCAATGCTCTTTTGGGCATTGATGTCGATTATCAACTGACAACGCCCGCAATCGTTGTCGCCGAAGTGTTGTCGCCTTCGGACACGGTTAATTTCAATCGCAATTTCATCCTCGGGTTTTTAACCGACAAAGGCGGTCGGACTTCGCACGCTGCAATTATGGCAAGGGGATTGCGAATCCCGGCTGTGGTAAACCGTTACAATCTTTCTCAGGTTTTACACGACGGCGATTATCTGATACTCGACGGATTTACGGGCGCTATCATAATTAACCCAACGGAGGAGACGCGGAAAAAATACAAAAACAAAAAAGCCGATTTTAAAAAGTTCGAACAAAGGCTGTACAAAGAAATCGAACTACCCGCCGTAACATTAGACGGCGTCAGAATTCAAATGCTGGCAAACATTGAATTTGTCCACGAAGTAAACGACGCCCGCATCAACAAGGCGGAAGGGATCGGTCTCTTCCGCACCGAGAGTTTTTTTATCGAACAACAAAACATGCCCTCCGAAGACCAACAGTTCTCCTTTTACAAACAAGTGATAGAGCAAATGAACGGCAACGAAGTGACCATTCGCGTGCTTGACCTCGGAGGCGACAAAATTTTACCGAATAATGAGTATCAAACCGAAATGAATCCCTTTTTGGGCTGGCGCGCGATCCGTTTTTTACTGGATCGTCCCTCAATATTCAAAGCTCAGTTGCGGGCTATTTTACGGGCAAGCGCCTACGGAAATGTCCAGATTTTACTTCCGATGATTTCATCGGTTGATGAAATATTAAAAACCAAAGCTTTAATCGAAGAAGTAAAAAAATCGCTTTTATTCGATAAAATCGAATTCAATCCCGATATTAAATTGGGCGCAATGATCGAAACGCCCGCAGCAGCTATGCTGGCGGATATTCTGACGGAGTACGTTGATTTTTTCAGCATCGGGACTAACGATTTGACGCAGTATGTTTTGGCAATTGACCGGACAAATGAAAAGGTGTCGAAATATTTTAGCACATTTAATCCCGCGGTTTTGAACTTTGTTGAGGCAACCATTAAAGCCGCGGAAAAAAAAGGACTGCCTATTACGTTGTGCGGAGAATTTGCCGCCGTTCCGGAAGCTATCCCCATACTTTTGGGTATGGGATTGCGTAGCTTGAGTATGAACCCTTTTTCAATAGCCGGAGCAAAAAAAATAATACGCTCGTTAAAGTTATCCGAATGCGAAAAACTGTATCAAGATATCAAAAACTACCATACCGCCGATGAAATCGAAAAAGCGTGTTCTTCTTTTGTTAAAAGACAAATTTCCGATCTTCAATATTTAAAATAGGAGAAATAGATGTACACGGTGGACAAAACAGGTTATAAAAATATTTTGCTGAATTTTCATACTCAAATTTTCGAAAGTAAAACGATTTTTGAAAAGTCGCAGATCTCCGTGGAAAAAGCGCAGATTAAGAATATTCTTTATTTGGGAATCGGCGCTTCGGGACTGGCGGGAGATCTGCTGGACGATGTTTTATTTGACGAACTTGAAATACCCATGAATATTGTTCGCAGTTATTTTACTCCGGGGTTTTGCAATCAAAACACACTGGTCATCGCCTCAAGCTATTCCGGAGATACCGAAGAAACGATTTCCGCAACCAAAGCGGCTTTGGAAAACGGAGCGCAAATTGTTTGTGTTACCAGCGGGGGAGAACTGCTGAAATTAGCGGCGGAGCATAATCTTTCCGTTATTAAGCTGCCGGAAAATTACCGCTCAAGACAGGCTTTGGGTTATCTGTTTTTTACGGTGTATCATTTGTTCGGAAATATCGGTCTGCTCCGGAATTACGACGCGGAACTGAAAGGCTTAATTCGTTTTGCCAAAGAAATTGCGCATCGCAACGATTATCCCAAATTCAACGGACATATTCTCTCAAGAGAATTGGCTAATACGCTCCAGAACAAGGTGCCTGTTATTTATTCCACAGAACCCTATTTAAGATCGGTTTCTTTGAGCTGGAAAAAAGAGATTCAACAAAAAGCCAAAGCGTTGGCTTTTGCCAACGTTATTCCCGAAATGAACCATAACGAAATTGTCGCCTGGGAATGGGACTCGTCGATACTGAAAAATTTTATTGTCATCTTCCTGGAAAACAAGGATGTTCATCCGAGAATTTTAAAGCGCATTGAACTGACCAAAAGAATCATCAAAAAAAGAGGCGTGCAGGTAGTAGATATTTATGCCGACGGACAAACGGTGATGGAAAAGGTGTTTTCCCTCATTCTTCTGGGCGACTGGGTTAGTTATTATCTGGCGCTGTTGTACAAAAAAGATCCCGTCGAAATAGAACATGTGGATTTCCTGAAAAGGGAAATGGCTGCACTGTAATCAATTTGTGGAATAACCGAAATTATTATAAATTAAACGCTTTTTAGAATAGTTATCTCAAGGAGAAACAGAGAATGGTAAATTACTTGTTTTCGTCTGAATCGGTAACGGAAGGTCATCCTGATAAGATGGCGGATCAGATTTCGGACGCCATTTTGGATGAAGTTTTAAAAGAAGATGTATTCGGGCGTGTGGCTTGCGAAACCTTTGTCACCACCGGTCTGGTTCTTGTCGGCGGAGAAATTACCACCGATTGTTACGTGGATATTCCAAAAACGGTACGGGAAGTTGTCAAACAAATCGGATATGTGAACGCCGAATTCGGATTTGATTATCTGACCTGCGCTGTAATGACGTCCATCGATCAGCAGTCTCCCGATATAGCCATGGGAGTTGACCGGGCGGGCGCGGGCGACCAGGGAATGATGTTCGGTTTTGCCTGCAACGAAACGCCGGAACTCATGCCCATGCCCATTAGTCTCGCTCACAAACTGACGCAACGTTTGTCCGTTGTTCGGAAAAACGGCACGCTGCCCTTTTTGCGCCCGGACGGTAAGGCTCAGGTTACAATCCGTTACGAAGACGGCAAACCGGCGGCTGTGGAAAAAGTGGTTGTATCGGCTCAACACGAACCGGATATTACCGCCGAAAAGCTAAAAGAAGCCATCATCGAAGAGGTAATCAAACCGGTTTTACCGAAAGCGATGACCGAGGGCAAGGAAATTACCTATTACATTAATCCCACCGGACGCTTTGTGATCGGCGGACCCCAGGGCGACGCCGGTTTAACGGGTCGTAAAATTATTGTCGATACCTACGGCGGAGTTTACAGCCACGGCGGCGGCGCTTTTAGCGGAAAAGACCCCACCAAGGTGGACCGTTCGGCTTCGTATTTTGCCCGCTATGTGGCAAAAAATATTGTGGCTGCGGGATTGGCTGAAAAATGCGGAATTCAGGTGGCTTACGCCATCGGCGTTGCCGAACCGGTTTCTTTAATGGTTCAGACTTTCGGGACAGGAAAGTTAAACGACGAAGAATTGACGAAACTGATCCAAAAACATTTTGATTTTACCCCTGGCGGCATTATCGAGGCACTGGATTTGCGCCGCCCCATTTACCGCAAAACCGCAGCTTACGGTCACTTCGGTCGGGAGCTGGAAGAGTTTACCTGGGAAAAAACGGATATGGCGGAAGCCCTGAAAAAAGGTTGATTAAAATCCATGGAACATCAGGAGAGCGGCATTTATGAGCCGCTCTTTTTATTTTGGTTCAAACAGATAATTTGCGCAACACAGCCCGCATTACTACAAAGCTTCGATTTTATGTCTAAGATGCTTAAAACCACAACCTTGCAAAACCCGATTTATGATAAGCCGAACAAAAAAACATACAACGCATTTGGCTTGTTAAAAGTAATTTATTTCAAGGTTAAAACGACAATCTATGAGTGTTGTTATGTGCAAAGCGATATAAATTATATTCAATATTCTTAAAATATTCCATATATGTTGACAAATATTTAATATCAAACCGTCCAAACGTAAAACCCGAAAACGCTAAAAGAATTCAAATTACCTATTGCCGTAAAACGGAGAACCTGAAAATTGCAAACAATTTGCAAAATTCGGATTTACTCGTTATATTTTTAATATTAAAATCAATCAAATAAAAGGTTTATTAAATGTTATTGGAATATAATTTTGAAAACTTTATGTCTTTCAAAGATTTGAATACATTTTCGATGCTCGGTGTTCGTTCCTTTAAAGAACACGAACCGGACAATGTTATTTATGAAGATAAATTTAAAATTCTCAAATCTTCCGCTATTTACGGCAATAACGCAAGCGGAAAGAGTAACTTCGTCAGAAGCTTGCGTATTATGAAACAACTTGTAAAAAATTCGTTTAGAGACGCTCTTTCGGGAGACTCGGACTTAATTGTTGAGAATTATTTACTGGACAGTAAATCCGAAAATTCGCCGACCTCCTTTGAAATTATTTTCATTCATAAAAATGTGAGATACCGGTATGGTTTCGAAGTCTTTAAAAATAAGATATTAAATGAGTGGCTTTTTCACGCTTCAAATAAAAAAGAAGTTTTTCTGTTTGAACGAAATGAAAATAAATTTAAGATTAATAAATCATCTTTTACTGAAGGCATTAATTTAGAATCAAAGACAAGAGAAAACGTTCTTTTTTTAAGCTTGGTGGCTCAGTTTAACGGCAATATTTCCAATAACGTGATCGATTGGTTTAACAATGTAAACATTATAAGCGGCATCCAGGATATTGGATATAGCGTTTACACTATTGAAAAATTAAAAAATGACGAAAAATTTAAAAAATGGCTGTCGTTGATAATAAGAACATTGGAAATATCAAATATCACAATAGAAGAAGCGGAATTTAAAGTAAAGGAACCTGAAAAAATAATATATAAAACAAATAATAAATCCCTGGCAAAGATTGTTGAATCTTTGAATAGTTTGGAATCGGATGAAAATAAAAAAATCCGATTATTTACCTGGCATAATAGATATGATGAAAATAATTTGCTTATAGATACCATCCATTTTGATTTTGACAAACAAGAATCGGAAGGAACAAAAAAATTTATTTATCTTTTAGGACCTTGGTATGACACTTTGAAAAACGGGAAAATATTAATTGTGGATGAATTCGATTCGAGATTGCATCCGCTTTTGGTTAAAAAATTAATAGAGTTCTTCCACAAATATAATAAAAAAAATGCACAACTTGTTTTTACCTCTCATGATATTTCATTATTGGATAAAGATTTAATGCGAAGAGATCAAATTTGGTTTGTTGAAAAAGATCAGTTTGGCGCGTCACAATTATATTCTTTAGCAGATTTCAAAACCGAAAAAGTAAGGAAGACCTCTTCATATTATAAAAACTACATTAACGGTAAATATGGCGCTATTTCTTCTTTTGATATAGACAATCGTTTAGTAGAACTTTTGTATGACTAAAAGGAAAAAGAAAGAAATAAAAAGAATTCGGAAAGGTTTATCTTTTCGAACCGGCAAGCCAAAGCGTTTTGTGGTGTTTAGTCTTAAGGACTTTGATATAAATCAGGGACAAACCTTTGAAAAATGGGAACAGGAAAGAATATTAGCAAACTTATTAACTCGTTTAAGACAATTAAGTATGTTTTCAGTTGAAGAAGCGATTCAGAGACAAATTATTAAACCATACGACGCTTTTCCTCAAAATTCGGAATTCTGCCATCCTAAACATATCCCTGAAGGAGTGAGATGGGCAACAATACGCATAAAAGGAAAAGAACGCATTGCCGGATACATTGATGAGAATGTATTTTATATTGTGTTCTTAGATAAAGATCATAAGTTCTGGATATCAAAAAAGAAACACACCTAATGTTTCGGCTCGGCGCTGTTATCCCGCAAACTTCTCATTCTTCCATAACGTCGGCGGTAATTGTAAAGTCATTCGAATGATTTACGAATTTACATACAGATACCGCTTTGTTTTTTGAGTCGGCGTTTTCTCGAACGGCTCGGTCTGCTCAATAATTCTGCTGATCCGGGAATGAGCTGAAAGCCGTTCATTGCTCTGCCGTCGAATGGTCTCCAAAAGCTCTTTGATTTTTTCCTTAACCTTGGTTTCGCTAAGGTGGTTAATACCAAATAGACGATCGATCTCTTCATAGTTCAAAAACACACGGGCGACAATTTTGCCCTGATCTTCGTAAACCAGCGATTCGGAAACATATTCAAATTCATTGATTACGGCTTCGATCTGCTCGGGATAGATGTTTTCGCCGCTGGGACCGAGAATCATGTTCTTAATTCTTCCCTTGATAAAAAGGTAATTGTCTTCATCGAGAAGTCCCAGGTCTCCGGTTTTGAACCAGCCGTCTTCGGTAAGGACTTTTGCGGTTTGTTCGGGATCTTTGTAATAACCTTTCATTACATTCGGACCTTTTATCCAGATTTCGCCGACGCCGGTTTCCGGATCGGGATTATCGATTTTTATTTGAACGCCCGGCACTGGGGGACCGGTCGAGCGCAGCTTAATCATTCCCGGAATCATGGCTGCCGCCAGCGGCGAAGTTTCCGTAAGTCCGTAGCCGACGGCGTAAGGAACGCCCGCTTCGTAAAGAAATTTTTCCACGTCGGGGGCTAACAACGCGCCGCCGATGGGCAAGTATTTTAACTCGCCGCCGAAAGATTGCAGCAGTTTTTGTCCCGCTTTTTTAATGATTAATTTACGCAGACCGGGTATCTTTTGGATATTACGCAGAATCCACTTTCCGTTTAATTGCGGAACGATGCGCGTTTTATAAATTTTTTCGATAATCAAGGGAACAATTAACATGATTGTGGGGCGGACTTTCTGGAAGGCGCTTAAAAGCAGACGCGGCGTGGGCGGTTTGTCCAGATAATGAATGCACGCTCCCTTGATAAACGGCGCCACCATGCCGATGGTACATTCATAAGCGTGCGAAAGCGGCAGCACCGAAAGCAGACGGTCTTTGACTGAAATATCCACAATTTGCAAAATTGACAAAGCGTTGGAAACAATATTGCCGTGGGTCAACATCACGCCCTTGGAATGACCGGTCGTGCCCGAGGTGTAAATAATGACCGCAAGATCGTCCGGACTAATGTCGGCGGCGGGCTCTTCCTTTTGGGCTAATTTTAACGCCGCTTGTTTTATCTTGCTTATCTCTTTGGAGCCCCGATCGATGATTTCTTTTAAAGGATCTTTCGGATTTGCTTCTTCGAGCGGAACAAAATCGTTAATAAAAATGATCTCTTTTAAAGTTTCGAATTCGGTGTCTTCTATTTTGGGATATTGATTCTCGGAAACAAAAATAGCCTTGCACCGCGCGTGCCGAATAATGTGCTGAACTTCGTTCTGGTGGAAGTCCGGTAAAATGGGTACCGCCACCGCTCCCATGGAAGTTATCGCAAAATAAGCAATAGACCAATGGGGCATGCTCTCGCTGAGAATGGCAACATGATCGCCCTTTGTAACGCCTTCTTCCTGAAGATACACGGAAAGCCGTTTGGCTTTTTGGTAAAATTCTTCAAAAGTGATAGGCTGGGCACCCACAAACGTCGCCGCGGGACGGTCGGGGTATTCCTGATGAATGAATTCAAGCACATCTTTGAGAGTTTTTAATTCTGTCATAGTATTATCCCGATTATATTAAGACATTATTTATTTTAATGTAAGGTTTGACAAAGGTAGGATCAAATGTTTTAATTCACTTGAAAGCAGGAAAGGAAATCCGTGATGGACCGCAGATTAGACCGCAGATTAACCTGATGGCGGACCACAGATTAACCTGATTACACTGATTTCGCTGATTAAACTAAGGTGCCTTTGGATTTTTGGTGCTTAAAATTGGGGAATTTATTTTTATCTTAATTTTCTAGTTCGTTATACAATACTTGTTCTGTCATTTCGAACGAAGTGAGAAATCTTTTAATACTGACAAAAACAAAAGATTTCTCTTCACTGCGCTCATCGAAATGACAATGACA
>JAADIP010000151.1:0-105498 GCA_013151275.1 Calditrichota bacterium
CATGAACGCCAGTCATTACCAAACCAACTATCCTTACGCTCGCCGGTATTCAGGTAATAACTCAAGGTTAGGTCATAATACGTTTTCGGATTTAATACCTGAGTAAATTTACCGCTTAACAGTAAATTATTTGTGTAATAAGGCTGCTCTCTGGTATTAAAAACATTACGCATCGGATAATCAACAGAGAAACTCTTATTGTAGGAATAAACTCCGCTCAAACGAATTTTAAAATTCTGCATATCCCACAGTAAAGTACTGTTGATGGAATGACGGTTGTACCAGTTATTCGGCGTAAAACCATCGGGATACGAGATTGCGCTCAGGGTGTCCGGGTGAAAATTAGGACTTTGCGGATTGTTGCGAGGATTGCTGGGATTTGCGTCAACCAACGGATTGTTCAGATTTCCGCCTTCGCCGTAAAAGAATTTGTATCCCTTGCTAAAACGTTGAGCAGCATCGCCTACATCCTGATTTTCGTAAGCTAAAAAGAAACGCAGATTTTTCATAATCGGACCGCTGATTGTAGCTGAGATAATATGCTCACGATACGAATATGTGTTTAGAAATTTTTTGCCCTTGCTGGCAAATTTATCGGTTTGACCATCAATAGAAAAATGATATTCCGGTCCACCGGTTTTTAACTCAGTACGAATAATTCCGGCGTTTGCATCGCCGAATTCAGCCGTATAACCACCGGTTAACACCTGATACTCTTCGATGGCTTCCTGAATAACATGAACTGCATTCTGACGGTTCATCGGGTTAATGGTCGGAGCACCGTCAAGATAATAACCGTTATCTTCAGTACGACCACCGCGAATATGAATATTACCATCCTGAACAACAACGCTTGCCTGTAACGCCAGAATAGCCTGAGCACCACGGACAGGTATGACATCCAACTCTTCACCTGTAACCTTGGAAACGCTTTGTGTAACGTTTTTCTCTACTAGGGGTCTTTCAGCAGTAACCAGTACCACTTCCCCTAATTCCAAAGTTGTAGGCTCCAATTCAAAATTTCGTTCGGTTGTAGTAGAAGCTGATACGCGAATATTTTGGACTACAACTTTACGATAACCAACATAGCTTGCCTCGATATTGTAAGTTCCAACAGGTACATTAAGAATGACATAATAACCATCAATATCAGTAGTGGCACCGAGCATGGTGTTTTGAAGGACAACATTGACGCCTGCCAGAGGTTCACCTGTCTCTTTGTCTTTAACTACACCAACTATTTTACCCGATGACTGGGCAAATACAAGTATTGGCATAGCTAAAGCGAATAGTAAGATAAGCACTTTTTTGAACATCCCTTAACCTCCAAATAAATTAAAACACTACCATAACACTTAAACCTATAGAAATGCGATATACATTATGTCATAGGCCCCCTCCTTAACTTAATGTTGTTTTTACTTAATGTGCGTACTATCACACTCAAAATATATGGTTTATGCAGAATAATGTCAAGATTTCCGGAAGATGAAAAGCATGGTAAGCTATTATCATAGCAATGTTTATGAGCAATTATTGAACTGCTCTTCATTTGTAGTTGAGTGATACAGGTCATCGGTCTTTCTTCAATTACGCCTATTGCCCAATAAATATCGTATATAAAAAGGTAATTTTCAAGTATTTGTTGAAAATTTTAAAAAAATTTCAAAAAAAAGGGGGCTTCACAGCCCCCACAAAGTTTTAATCGATTATTTTATTAAAATCATCTTTCGCTGTTTCCGAAAATTGATACCCGAATTATCGGAACTCACCGTGATTTGATAAATGTAGATGCCGTTGCTTACGGAAAAACCGGTGTTATCTTTTCCGTCCCAAGCGACTTCATAACTTCCGGCGGTTTGATAGCCGCTGACAAGAGTTCTTATTTTCTTGCCCAAAATATTAAAAACTTCCAGCCGCACCTTTCCGGCTGCGGGCAGGGCGTAACGAATCATTGTCGTGGGATTGAACGGATTCGGAAAATTCTGCGCCAGTTCAAAATGATCGGGCATCACCTCTTTCCGGCTGGTTATCTCGCTTGCGCCGGGATAATAGTAATAATTGGTGTGCGCCGTATTCGCCTGATAATCCTGCCAGATGTTACTCTGAGTTCCTTTGGTTTCTTTTACGTCAATAGCGTTAAGCCCGTTTGCTCCGCCCACAAGAACCTCAAAATCATCATCCAGATCTATATCTCTGATAGAGCCCGATCCGTCCTGCGCGCCGGAAAACAAAGCCGGAAAATTTTTGTAATAGCTGCCGTCGGTTTGAAAACAATAGATGTAACCGCCCTCTGTACTGATCATTATTTCAAATTGTCCGTTGCCGTTCAAATCCGCAAATACCGGCGAAGTATTAATGGGAGCATCCAAAGTTTTCGGGAAAGGAGCAAGCGTGTCCCCGTTAAAATCCATCAGGTACAATTTCCCTCCGTTCGTACCAAAAGCTATCTCCAGACTCCCGTCATTATTCACATCACAAAGCGAAGGCGACGAATTTACAGGGTCAACCGTATCGTAATTCAGAATTTCGGACCCGGTGTTGGTCAGAATTTTCAGCTTTCGATCGGTAGTAGTCAAAACAAACCGAATCGTGCCGTTTAAATCCGCGATTACTGGTTTATTAGAAAGACGCGCGCTCAAATCAACGGGAAAACCGGAAAGGGTTGTTCCGTCTGTGTTAATAACGTAAAAGTCGGAATTTAATAATCCGAAAACCAATTCCGGCTCCGAGTCGCCGTCAACATCCGCCACAGCCACTCCTTTATCAAGCGGCGAATTGTACAATATGGGAAAGCCTGTTAATTCGGTGCCGTCGATCTGGATGGCATGAACATATTTTGACATGGTTCCGAAAATAATTTCCAGATTATTATTTCCGTCCAGATCAGCCACCGTCAATTCACTTCGGATCTGTTCTCCTACGGTCATATCGAGCATAAAACTGCCGTCGGAATTAATAATTTTCAGATAGCCGTTCACCCGTTCAGAAATAACTATCTCATTCTGTCCGTCGTTGTTCATATCGGCAATAATGGGTCCCATGGTAACGGTTCCGCCCAGATAAATCGGAAAACCCGATAAGGGCGAACCGTTTGAGTCATAAACATAAAGGCTATCTCCGCTGCTCACAAAGGCGGTTTCCAGTTTTGCGTCTCCTGTCAGGTTTCCGCTTGCAATCGCTTCGGAAATATCCGGTCCGGTCACGGGAAAACCTACCTGATTCATTTGCGGCTGAATCTGAATTTCTTCGGTATGCGAATAGGGGTAGGTTCCGGTTTGATTTGCCTTTTTAAGTATCTGAATCGGGAGGGGAGATAACGGAGCATCGCTTGCAACCTGAAAAATAAGATCATCGGAGGCATTGGTAGTCGAATCTCCCGCGGCAATCGTTCCTAATTGTGCAATGCTATCTGAAAAGGTGATATATCCCGAATTGGACGACGCTTTTATTTCCACATTCTGGGCGTCCTGATAAAGCGGATCGTTTTTAACGGTTAAAATTAATTTCGCGCTCTCACCCGGATTAAGTTCGCCATCGCCATCGTCATTGATAATCTGAATCGAAAAGTCGGGAATCGTAAGATATGGATAACTGTTTCTGGCAATGGCGTGATGAATATTTACGCGACCGGAACCGAGCAGACCGGCATAACTGGGATTCAAATCGTCTATTGGATCCGCGTTGCCCAGCAATTCATCGATGTACCACTGACGGCTTTGCGAAGGGAACCAGGCTTTTAACAGGGCAAAAGCGCCCGTAACTACCGGTGTTGCCATCGAAGTTCCCTGCCATGATTCGTATCCTCCGGCGTTCCAGTGGATTGTGCTCAATATGGCTGTCGAAGAGATTCCCCCTTCGCCGCCCGGAGCGCTGATGTCGATGGTCGAGCCGTAGTTGGAATAATCGGCTTTATGATCGGTGTTATCCGTTGCCGCCACCGAAATGCTTTTGGAATAATCCGCCGGATACTGGGGATAGGTGTCGTTGCTGTGATTATCGTTGCCCGAAGCTCCGACAACAACCGCGCCGTAATTATCCGATACATCATCCAGAATATTTTTTTCATAAGAAAACAGATACGAGCCTCCCCACGAACAATTAATAAATTTTGCCCCTAATTTTGCAGTGTACAAAATAGCGTCGTAACCGTCCACAATTGCCGGCTGGGTCGTATCGTCGTCATAAGAATTTTTGGTGGCAATAACCTTTGCGCGGAACGAAACGCTGGCGATTCCGGTGGTGTTGTCCGAAGTGGCTGCGATAATACCGCTGACATGCGTCCCGTGGCTCAATTCATGATCCGGACCCGCGTTGGGGGGTCGGATGTCGTTATCCTCCGCGCCGCCGGAAGTAGGTCCGGCAAAATCCCAGCCGCGAAAATCATCCACGTAACCGTTGCCGTCGTCGTCAACATTATTGCTGTCGATTGCCGTAATTTGCCCGTCACTGTTTACATCTTCACCGGGGTTGATGTACAAAATATCTTCTATCTCGGGATGTAAATAATCCACGCCCGTATCAACCACACCCACAAGCACATCAGGGCTTCCCGGAGTAGCCGGAGACCATAAACCCCAGGCGTAATCCGCCATAATCTTGTTCAAATACCATTGCTCGCCGTACTTTTCGTCATTTGGGGTATAAGGATCATTCTGCGGAGATTCCATGATGTAATTTATGCTTTCAAAATCAGCAGAAAGTATTTCGGGCAGGGCGGCAAATTCATCCCTTATTTGTTCCAATTCGCTTACCGAATATTTTGATGTAAACTCAACGCGGTAAACCTTGCTCAAATTCACATCGCCGACAATATCACGATCATCCGCCGATCTTAACCATTTTTCCAAAACAACCGCCTGATATTTCTGCAAAAGTGTATTCAAATCAGCCAATTCGGTCTGCGGTTTTTCATCCAGATAGAGAACCTTTAAATCGGGTTGGTCTTTTAGCAAACAGAACAGAACTCTGTTCCTGTAAAAGCCATCTTCTGCCCACGAAAATTGCAGCAGAATAATAATGAAAAAAATGACTTTTTTCATCGTGCACTCCCCTTTTATTTGATTAATACAATTTGTTTCACAGTTGTGTTCTTTTGATAAGAAACAACGCAAAAATAAATTCCCGAGCTCACCGCGCTCCCGTTTCGATTGGTTCCGCGCCAGTAAAGGCTGAACTTACTTCTTTTTAACCTTCCGTGATAAAGTGTGGTAATCCGTTTTCCCTGAACGTTGTAAATGCTCACTTTAACGGTTTCGTCGGCTTTGGGCTGAGAAATTTCAATATCGATTTTAGCGGAAGAATTAAACGGATTGGGGGCGACCTTTAAAACCACTTCTGACGGAACGATTGCCTTTTCTTTCTTTTGAACGCTGCTCGGCTCTTTTACTTCCAAAAAACCGGTTCTTTGATTATTCCCCAAAAAGGTTGTCCAGCCCTTATTCGCATTCAGAGAATCAGGAAGATCAAGGACGGTGATAAGATCGTTGCCTGCGCTCAGCAATTCCATATCTCCGTCGCCGTCCAGGTCGGTAATCACCGGAGCCGCAGTCAACGGATCGGCAAGCCGAAAAGGAGTGTTTGGCAATAATTCGCCGTCGGAATTAAAAACGGAGACTATTCCGGTTGAAGCAAGCAAAGAAATAATCGTTTTTTTACCGCTGAACGGGATCAACGGGGGTAAATCGTATTTATTATTTTCGTCCAACGATTTAATTTCTTTTATTCCGTTCAAAGGCGAAAAAATGCGAACCACTCCGTCGTCGCCGGTGGCAATCATCTCAATCAAACCGTCGCCGTCAATATCCGCCAATGCGGGCTGAGAATTAATCAAGGCATTAAGAACCGTGTCCAGCTCGGTTTCTGCGGTCGGGGTAAATATTTGAACGCGCTTCTTTCCGCTAATCACAAAGAGATGAATCCCGTTTGCATCACGACCGATAAGAGGCGTGGCGCTGACTCTGGCGGATAGCTCGACAGGGAAATCGGGAAGCTCGCTTCCCTGTGCGTCGAAGCAATGCAGCTTCCGGTCGAAGGTGCCCAAAACGATTTCCCGCAATCCGTCTCCGGTTACATCGGCAACGGCAACTCCTTTTTCCGCAAGAGCCCCGAGCTTTAGAGGAAAACCCGTTTTTTCATTGCCGTCGGATGAAATAACATGCAGCATTTTGCCCATCGTTCCCATAATAATCTCTTTTTGCCCGTCTTTATCGATGTCGGCGGCGCAAAAGGTGCCGTAAATAGTTTCGGAAAGATCTTTTTCCCACAAAATCCGCCCGTCAAGCGAAATAACTTTTAACTTGCCGCGATAGCTTAACGTAATTATTTCTTCCAGCCCGTCGCCGTCCAGATCGGCAATTACCGGCGGGACGCGATGAAATTCTCCCAGATCAATCGGAAAGTTCTCCGCGGTTTCCGCCCCGGCGTTCAGCAGAAAAAGATCGTTGTTTTTTGAAATAAACACGATCGATGTTTTTGAAGAATTTTTCGACTTCACGGCGCTCAAAGGAAGATAACTGCCGGCGCCCCTCCACGGAAAACCCTTTTGATAGGTCGATAGCGGAAGATCGACGGAATAATTTTCTTTAATCGTTTGACCGGAATTGGTTTTTGCGGAAATCGTAAATTCGATTTTTACATTCCCGTAAGAATGAGTCGGCGCAATCCGCAGCTCCAAATCTTCAAAGGCGTTCGTCCTCGCTTCTCCTGCAGGAAGATCGCCGAAAAACACAACCGAATCCGTCAATTGAACAAGCGGATCGTCGCAGCGGGCTGCGATTTTAACATCGCCCGCATTCTGCCAGTTTGCCCTGTTGGCTACGGTCAGCGATATGTTCACGGTTTCGCCGGGATCGATTTGCCGATTTTCATTATCATCCGAGAACAGAACCGAATCGTTGCTGACAAAAATTCCGGGTAAAAAATGCGGAGCAATCGCGTTGTACACATTCACCCTTCCGCTGCCCAGCAAACCCGCATATCCCGGATTTAACGAATCGAGCGGATCGGCGGCTTTTAACAAACGGTCGATCAATTCTTCCCGCGTGAAATTCGGGAAGAAATATTTCAGCAGGGCAAACGATCCGGCAACCACGGGACTTGCCATGGAGGTTCCCTGCCACGAAGCGTAACCGCCCTTATAATAATGAATGGTGCTGTAAATACCCTGCCCGGGCGCGCTGATGTCGATGACCCGTCCGAAATTGGAAAACGAGGCTTTTCTGTCGCCTGAACTGAGCGCGGCTACGGTTATTACACCGTCCAGATCGCTGGGATAAAAATGATTGACATCGTTATTGGTATTATCGTTGCCCGCGGCGGCGACAACAATCGAGCCGTATTTTTCCGAAACCATATTGATTAAATCCTGCGCTAACGAACTGTAATAGGTTCCTCCCCACGAACAATTAATCACCGTTGCGCCCAATTTGGCGCAGTACAATATTCCGTCGTAGGCGTTGTAAAGATATCCGTTTACAACGTCGTCGTCCAGACTGTGCTTGGTGCCGATAATTTTGTAGTGCCTGGCGATACCGCTGATGCCGATTCCGTTATCGGGCATGGCTCCGGCAATACCCGACACGTGCGTACCGTGGCTTAGAATTTCATTTGCCCCGGCATTAGGCGGACGGATATCGTTATCGCCCATTAAGGAATCCGAAGCGGCGGAAAAATCCCATCCCGAAATATCGTCAACAAAACCGTTGTTATCGTCGTCTATTCCGTTAAAATCGCTTTCCGTCATAACGCCGTCGCCGTCTATGTCTTCGCCGGGATTAACATAAAGCATCTGTTCCAGTTCGGGATGCAGATAGTCAATTCCCGTATCGACAATCCCGATCAATACAGTGGTGGTATCGTTTTTTACCTGATCGAGAAGCGTCCAGGCGTAATTTGCCATGATGCGCTTTAAGTACCATTGACGGTTGTAATAGGGATCAAAGGGAACGGTTGCCGGAAGGGGCATGGCAATTTTAACCTTAGGCTCGGCGGTCGCCTTTTGCACGGAGGGAAGCGCCGCGAACTCATTTTTCGCCGCGTTCAGAAGCGAAGACTTTTGTAAGTACAGCCGATACACCTTGGTAAAATCAATACCGTTGTAAACATCGTTTTCGTCAGCCGATTTTAACCAGCGCTCCAGCCGAACCACCCGGTACTTTCGAAAAAGATTGTTTAAATCCGGAGAAATTTTTCCCCGGTTTTTAACAACGGCTCCTGTTATCCAGGAAGATTCATGCGGTTTTAAAGCCACCAATAAGCGGTTAGAATAGAACTCTCCGGCAAAAATCGATTGCAGCCCGAGAGCTATTAAAAAAACAACGACAAAACGTTTTTGTGATTTCATAAAACTTCCGGTTGAGATATTATCTCTGTTTTTGAACTCTGCAAAATGTCGGTTTTACTTTCAGCGCAAAAAGATTTATCCCGAAAGAGATGGTTTAAGCGGCGACCGTAAAATTTATTGTTTTTCGTGATTATGCTAATCCTTTTCGCAACCGCTCCGGATCGAAAAGGCAAAACGCGCAATTTCGCAGAACTCAAATATCACTCACGGAAAAACTCCTCTGTGTTCAGCCGGCGTGCGTCCGGAAGAAAAACGTTAAACCCGCCTTTCCCCAAAAATACTCTTTTCAGGAAAGGTGTTATTTAAGCAACAACATCCGCCTGAACGCCGAACTTTTGCCCACTGTCAGGCTGTAAAAATAGATTCCGGAACTCACGGGCTGCCCCGAAAAATTCACTCCGTTCCAACGGACGCGCTGCAACCCTGCCCGCGCCGTTGCAATTTCGTAAGTAAAAACTTTTTCTCCCAATACATTGTAAACGGTTAATTTTCCGTTTTGTCCCCGGAAACGCGCCGGCACATAAAATTGAATAACCGTTTCCGAATTAAAGGGATTCGGGTAATTTTGCAGCAGCATCAGTTTGTCCGGAAGAACAGCCTGATTATTTGACGAAATGGCTGTCACCTGAACGCCGAAAGTTCCCGTACGCCTGTTGTTGCCCTGATAGGTGCTCCAGGCGGGCGCGTTTCCGAAGGGGGTCGGTAAATCGAGCACAAAAAGATGTTCGTTTCCTCCGGCAATGATTTCGGTATCGCCGTCGCCGTCCAGATCATCGAGCACAGGCGCGGCGTTTATTCCTTCCTCCAGATCAGCCGGAAAATTTTCAAATTCGGAACCGTTCTCGCGAATCAGGTGGACTAATCCCTGATCCATGACCACAAGAATTTCCAGCAAGCCGTCAGAGTCAACATCCAGGCACAAGGGTCCCGTTTTCGGCGCACCGTCCAAATTCAACGGAAATTGATCGCCGAACGTGCTTCCCGAGCTATTTAAAACATAAAGCTTCCCGCTTTGGGTGACAAAAATAATCTCCAGATCACCGTCCTGATTAAGATCGACGATGGCGGGCGATCCGATTACGCTTTCTCCGGCGTTGTATTCAAATTCGATAACGCCTTTTTTATTTATTTTAATAACTTTATTATCAAGGGTTGAGACAATAATGAACAGACTGTCTTTTTCTTTGCCGACAAGCGGATTGGCGATCAAACGCGACGGCAAGGCAACCGGAAAATTCTCAAGCGAATCTCCCTGACTTGTAATAATGTGCAACGAATAATCGAACGTTCCTATCACAATATCCGGCTTTTTGTCTCCGTTAAAATCGGCTAAGGCTCCGCCCAGATTTATAAGCGAAGGCATGGATTTGGGAAATCCGGGAACTTCAGTAGAATCAAGATTAAGGGCATGGAGTTTTTTGCGCATGGTGCCGAAAACAATTTCAAGCTGCGGGTCGTCGTCCAGATTAGCCGCCACTGCGTCGCCGTAAACCGGTTCGCCGATGTCGAATTCTTTAACAATCTTCCCGTCAAAACCGATCACCCGCAACACACCCTCCCGGTTGACGGTTATTATTTCCGTCTGTCCGTCGTTTTCAAGGTCGGCTACAACGGGAGCGGCGGTAGTGGAGCCCACGTCGATGGGAAAATTAGGAAGCGCCTTGCCTTTGGCGTCAAAAACGACCAGTTGATTTGAATTGTTTATGGCAACAATCACCTTTTCATCCGACTTTCGTTTTGCCACGCTCAAGGGACCGTTAAAATCATATCCGGACAAAGGAAAGCCGTTTTGAAAGGCGGAAACCCATATCTGCAAATCAAAAGTCTTCGAATAAGAAAATTTACTCGTATCGTTAGCCGTGAGTTTTAATTGAAAGGGAATTTTTTGATAAGGCGTATTGGGCATAATTAAAACACGCGGAGTAAGATCGAAATTTTCCGCCTGTTTCCCCGCCGGAAGCGAATCGAAAACAATCAACGAATCGAGAATTTTAATATAAGGAGAGGGAGAAGACAGATTTACCCGGACGTTGAAAGCGTCCGCCCAATTTTTCGCATTTTTCAATTGTATGTTCAGTAAAACGGAATCTCCGGGCTGCGGCGGCGTACTGTCTGTGGTTTGCCATTTATAATCGGTAAGCGAAATCTTCGGGAAAAATTCGCGGGCAATCGCGTTGTAAACGCTGACTCTTCCGCTTCCCAAAAGTCCTTCGAAACCGGGATTCATATCGTCGATCGGATCGGCTGAACTGAGCAAACGATTCACCAAAGCATCCCGATCATCGTCCGGAAACCATGCTTTAAGCAGGGCAAAAGCTCCGGCAACCACCGGCGAAGCCATTGATGTTCCCTGCCACGAGGTGTAAGAACCGGCGCTCACGTGAATGGTGCTTAAGATGGCGTTGGTGTAACTGCCGCCTTCACCTCCGGGAGCGCTGATATCGATTACATTGCCGAAATTGGAATAATACGCTTTACGGTCGTCAATACGCAGGGCGGCGACGGAAATAGTATTGTCAAAATCGCTGGGATAGATGTGGTTGTTGTCATTATTGCGGGAATCGTTACCGGCGGCGGCGACAACAATTGCACCATAATTTTTTGTAACATTGTCAACAACCAGCTTACCGTAAAAATCGTACCCGCCGCTCCATGAACAGTTGATAATTTTTGCGCCCATTTTTGCGCAATACAAAATTCCCGAATAGCCTTTAACCAAGCCGGGATTAGTCAAGTCATCGTCAAAGGCGTGTTTGGTAACAATAATTTTACTTCTGAAAGAAATGCCCGCAATGCCAATCCCGTTGTCCGCGACAGCCGCAATAATTCCGGACACGTGCGTTCCGTGGCTTAATTCGGCGTATTTTCCGGCGTTCGGCGGCATTACATCGTTATCCGGGCTCGGGCTCGGTTTCTTTGATCCGGCGAAATCCCAACCCATAAAATCATCAACATAACCGTTGCCGTCGTCGTCTATGCCGTTTTCATCGACTTCGGTGATCTGCCCGTCTCCGTCCACATCCTCGCCGGGATTGATAAACAGGGCGCCGGCAAGATCGGGATGTGTGTAATCCACACCCGTATCCACAACACCCACCAAAACAGTCGAATCTCCGGGTATTTTATTTTGATTTTGCCACAAGCCCCAGGCGTCGGGCGCTCCTATCTTTTTCAAATACCACTGTCTTTCGAAATAGGGATCGTTGGGAATATAAGGCTCAAAGTTTCCTGCTACGCGATTAATCGCTTCCAAAGCCGCCGAATGGACATCGTCGATAAGCCTGAATTCATTTAATATTACCTTTAGCCGGTCCATTGATTTTTTATCTTTGAAAACCGCGCGATAAATATTGGCTAACTTTACGCCGTTCACAACGTCTTTATCGTCCGCCATAGGCAGCCATTTTTCGATTTTAATCACTCCGTACCGTTTTAACAACCGATTAATCGCAGGATTATTCGTGAGCGCGGCATCGGAATTTCTTTGAATTATTAAAGGCGAGCGGTCGGCTTTAATGCAAAACAGAATTTCGTTTTGCCGATATTCTTCCGCCCGGATTGTCGTAAGCAGAATTACTGATAAAAAAACCGTAAATAAAACCTTTGTGAACACCTGATCCCCTTTTCCAAAAATTTTAGCACAGAACAATATAATTTATTAATTCCGCATTGAAAAATTTTATTCCAAATCAATTTTTAGGTATTAAAGAAATGTTTTTATGGCAGAAAACTTCCCCGATAAAAAAATCTCAAAGGGAATTTCTTCCCTTTGAGATAAATAAAGCACAATGTGCCTGTGATTTTATTTAATGAGCAACATGCGCCGCTGCAACGAAACATCTTTTCCTTTTAAACGATAGATGTAAATTCCCGAACCGACCGGACGACCGGCGTAATTTTTACCGTCCCATGTTACCGTATTCAATCCGACTTTGGCAACGCCGTCAAAAACAGTGGCTACCTTTTGTCCCAGAATATTGTAAACATGAATGGAGACCTTTTCGCCTCTGGCAAAAGACGGAATAACAAACGGAATCGTTGTTGTCGGGTTAAACGGATTCGGATAGTTGCGTCCCAGATAATATCTGTCGGCTAATAAAGGCATATTTCGATCACGGATGGCGGTTAACGGAAATTGGGTGCGCGTGGTATCGAGATAGACATGAATCAAGGCGTCCAAATCGGACACGAGCACAATTCCGGAATCGGAATCGATATAGGTTCTGCCGTCAACCGAATCCGATTCGGCAAACAATTTGGGACCTTTTCCGAAACGTTTAAAACCGATGTAAAAGCTTCCGCTGTCAATGGCTACGCTGTCATCCAGGATGATGCGGTTAAATCCGAAGCCGAGACCGCTTTTGTTGAAATATTTCAGCTTTGTTCCGGGCAGGCTGTCCGTACCGTCGTCATCCCAAACCGTAAACTGAGCCGCGCCGACGACATTTGTTCCTGTGGTATCAAGGGCAATTTTAACGCCCTTTAAATCCATCGGATAAGCAATCGGCGTAAATTTGACGTAAATAAGTTTGTTTCTGGGAGCAACAATAACCGTATCGGGACTCGAACGGTCATAGGCTAATTCCCAGATAGTTATGGGTACGACCTCCGTACCGACCAGCGGCGTCGAGAAGGCGGAGGTTCCTTCGTATTTTACCACCGCGCGCAGGGTGTAATAATAATATTGAAACGGCTCGATGTCCGTATCCACAAAAACATTAGTGTCCGCAACTTCACCCTTAAGATGGAGATACTGGTCTCCCGGAGTGGTTCTCCAGATTTGGTAAACTTTTCCGGCTTCTCTGTTCCAGGTAATCGAAATAGTGGTATCTTTTTGACCCGCGAAAACCTCAACTCCGGACGGAGGTTCGATTGTTTTAACCGGACTGTAAACCACCACGTCGTCGAACAACAATCCCATGCCGATGGGATCGTCTTCATCCGACCAGAAATGCCAGCGTAAATACACATCCTGTCCGGCAAAGCGCGACAGGTCTAACGGCGACATATTGGTGGGATAACCCCAGTAGAAAGAAAACGCCACCCATTTATCAAATCCTTCGGCAAAAACCCATTGTTGTCCCTCGGAGCCTATCCAAACGGCTTCCCAGTCAGTGCTATCACCCACCGGACGGACGTCAACGCGCCAGAAGTCGTTATTAGGGAAAATATCCTCATCGGCAAAAAACGGCAGATGTGTAAAATCCAGATAGATGGGCGTTGTATCCGGTAAAGCGATGGGACCGGTCTTGAACACATTGTCCATCCAGGGGTTGTAGCTTGCTAAAGGATCAAAAACGTTTCCGCTGTTCTGGCAAACGGCAACATGTGTTGGGGACGGAGCAAACCGTGGTAAATAAGCGTCCAAAGTATCCATCAATTCGGCGATATGCCATAAATTGCCCCCTTCGGGCGGAATAAATTCGATGTCGCGTCCCACCATACTGTCTTCTTCTCCGTTATTAAAGAAAAAAATCGAATCTTCGGAAGCGACCAGAATGCTGTCGATTTGCCAGCCGAACATAGACAGACCGCTGTTATCATCGCCCGGATCCGCAGTGGAATAACCCATATCGGCGGCAAAGGCAAAGCGAATCATAATTATTGAATCAGATTTCACAAAATTCTCAAGACTGATCGTTTCTTTACGCCATTCCAACTGTGTGCCGGACCAGGCGGGAATTCCCAAACCTTCGTTTTGTCCCTGCGCCGGATGCCCGAACGCCCAGGAATTTTGCATATCATAATTATTAAAGGGCAGCACCTGCCAGGTTTTTCCGCTATCGAGCGAAATCCGGACATTTATTCCGTCCCAACCATCGTAAGGAGCCTGAGCGCCCGCCGTTCCCTCAAGTTTAAAACGCTGATAAAACGACAAATAGGCATTGGTATCCGTTACCATAATGGGAGGCGTATCCAGAACCTGATACCAGTGATTGGCATAACCGCCCACATCGCCCAGAGAGGTATCCGCCAGCCACCAGCACGTGCTGTCCATGGCTTCCCAGGTTGTAACATGCCAGTACGAAGGTCCGTGTTCGGGACGAGGATGAGTTAAATCGATCGCCTCCCAGCGATGCCACAAACCGCCCGGTTCAAAATTTTCCCAAAAGATAATACCGCCTTCAAACTCTCCCTGAGAGACGTTATTAATTTGAGTCTGATCTGTTGCCAAAGTTTTTGGCAAACGAAAATCCATTTTTTCCACATTTTTAGCTGGAAAAACCGGTTTTGTTTTTTCGGCAGCTAATATACTCCCCACAAACAAGAAGCTGAAAATACATAGTAAAACAAGCTTCTTCATAAATAGCCCTCCTCATATTAATGGACAATTTTCTAAAATTTAAAAGCTGAACTCAAACGAATAATTATGGACATATCCGAGTATGCCGTAATTATTAAAAGCATAATCGAGACGACCGTTAATCCCTATTTTACTGAAATCGATACCCAGACCCGCGGTAAAATCAGCCTCGTCGTAATTTGCCTTGTATCCCACACGCAAGGCGATCACTTTATTCCATTCATATTCCAGACCGTAGTTGTAACGCAGGTAATGGTCGGTGGGATCGTTGGCTTCAAGGCTAAGCGTCAAACGATGTATGGGATTTTTTATGATGTATGAATCTTCCCCGATTATATCATTGGAAATTCCCAATCTGAAAACCAGCGGTATGGGCCAATCCACCGTTTTCCAGCGAACTCCGCCGTTGTAAGTGATGCCGGTTTTTTCGTTTTTAGTGTTTTTTGAAAGGTCGGGTCCGTCCAATTTCATTTTTCCGCCAAAATTTGCCAGACACATTCCCAGTTTCATGCCGTAAATTCCCGTTCTGAATTGAGAGCCCACATCAAAGGCAATAGTCGAGGCTTTTTCGCGAAAGAGTTTTTCCTGAACATATTTAACCGTTACGCCAAGATCAAAACGATCGGTCAGGCTTCGGGATACGGTTATTCCCACTGCCGCGGAAGTCGCCGAAAAAGAAGTCCCTGTGCCTTCGGGTTCGTTAATTGTGGTCATCTCGATATCGCCGGAGTTGAGGTAAAGTACTGAAAAGCCGACGCTTGTACTCCTGTTGATGGGAATAACCAGACCCAAAAAATCATAAGAGATGCCCGCAAAAAGTTGGGTTCGTGAAAAGGCAACGGCGCGATGTCCTATTTTCTGAATGCCCGCCGGATTCCAGTACATGGCTGTTACATCTTTGGTAACAGAGGTATAGGCATCCCCTAAGGCAGTGCCTCTTGCGCCCGCGCCTAATTTCAAAAACTGCCCCATCGATGTCCCGACCTTGGATAATTCGGTTTGGGCAAATAATGATAAACAGGGGATTAATACCATCAGAATAATCTTTTTTATTTTCATGAATCTTCACTCCTGTTCTAATGCGCTCACTTAATAATCACAAATTTTCCGGCGTAGGTTTCGCCCTTTTCCGATTCCACGACAAACACGTACAAACCGGGCGCTACTTCCTGACGATTCTTGGTCAACAGATCCCAATCAAGGCTGCCGTCAAAGCCGCTTTCGTGATACAGGGTTATTACCTCTTCTCCGGATACGGTAAAAATGTGAACCTTGCTTTTTGAAGGAAGATTTGTAAACTGAATTTTACGTACAAAATCGTCATTTTCCCAATCGGCATGCACAAAATAAGGATTCGGTACAACCTTGACTTTTTTCAGATCATCCTTTGTAACCTTGCGTATCTTGAAAACACGATCGGTATATACCAAAAATCCGTCGCCGCGTTCAAACGGTTTTCTGACCGGAATAATAAGAGAATCGCCGGGCGCCCAATCGATATCGGGCGGAATCGGGTTGCCGTCTTCATCGACCTCTCCGGGCAAAACCCAGGTAAGCGTAAACGATAAAGTATTTATGTAATTGTCATTGTCGGGTTCTTCCGGTAAATGGTTTTCAAAAACATAGTATTTTACATCCGGTTTGAACTCACTGGAACCAAAAGCCAAAAGCCGGGCTTTGCGGTTGGTAGTCGTATTCCATAATTGAAAAGGGATCAAAAAGTTTACTGTATTAAACCGCTTATCTCTGAAAACGGTGTCTGCGCCCTCATTCTTGAAAACAAGAACATAATCCGATCGCGATTTATAAGAGCTCAAGGTTGCCTGCGACAAATCATAGGTGCACTGCGAATTTTCCGTCCAATAGGCGTCCAGTCTTTCCAGAATAATATCGGTGCTCATCTGAATTCCCCAGCGCAGACCGTCAAAAATGGGCGGGGCTTCCGGCTCTTCGATATCTTTGGACCATTCTTTACTGTCTTTTACCAGAGTATCGCCTTTATCCAGATTAACGATGGTATAGCGCTGAGAACCGGAAACGATTTTTGTGTTTTTGGGCGGATCGTAATAATCGCAGTCAAAAGATATTTTGTAGGTATTTCCGGTTACCTCTTTGGGATCGATAACTTCCACCTTAAAAATACCGTTGCCTATGGTTCCGGGTATTTTTTCCACTTTCAGCTCGGCAATTTCGGTATTGCTCGGCGGACGATGCGGTATGACTTTAACGATATGACTGAGATTCGTACTGTTGGAAAGAAAATTCTCCAGCGAAGGAAGCTCGAAATTCAGACTGGCTTTGGATCCTAAACTATCGGGATCAAGGAGGGGATCATTGGGTATAAAACCGCGGTCATAGGCGCATACGGCGTAAAGATATTCCCTGCCGTTTTCAACATTCGGATCCACAAATTTGAATTTCAATCCGCTGTTATCGCCGAGAAAACGATGCGGAGGGACCCTGTCGTATCCTTCTATATCGTTTTCAAGGTCAAACTGAGCGTAAGGCTCCCAGTAGGTGGTTTTGGATTCTTCATCGTACATCTTTTTACCCCAGGTCTTGCCGTTATCTTCGCTGCGGTAAATTCGGAAACCCTCAAAATCTTCATAACCGGTAATCACATCCACATCATGTACCGGAGCCGCATCCCAGTAAAGCGTAACTTTGCGATCTTCGGTATTGGCAATAACCTTGGGCGCTTTGGGCGGACGCGCTCCCTGATAATTGTTATCGTACATAAGTTGGGCGATCAGGGCGTTTGCTTCCAGATCCTTTTCGTCCTCGCCCATTATTATGCAAAAAGAAAACGGAACCGAATCGCCGGGCGCCATGCTGAAGGGTCCCGAACCCATAATAAACACACAATCCAAACCTTCGGGATATTCGTACAACAGCCCCTCGACAGAATCGAATCTCGGGTTCAGTTTTCCATAGCCAACTTCGGTGCGCAGGGGATGGAAATAATAGGTCGAATCGTACTTGGAGAGATTGGAAGTATCTCCGGCTAATATTTTGTATTGAATTTCTTCTTTGTTATCGGCGACCGGGGTTTGACCGTCGCCCGACCACGGACCCTGTGTGGGATGCACATCGCGCGCGCCGGGACGGAAATACCAGTCGAACCAGTGCCAACTGGTTAATCCCAGTTTATCGCCCTTAAAAATATCGATCTTGCCGTCGCCGTCCAGATCGATGTCTTCGGTTGCCGTGGGCGTTTCCAGTAATTTTACAGCCGTGTAAGCTAATTTTTTATCGCCGACGTAGGGATTTGTGTGGTCGCCGTCCAGATCGTAAATGTATCCGAAATTCCAATCCAGATTATAGCCCATCATGTCATCGTCGTTCGTACGCCCTCTGTAGCTTCCGTTGGCTAACCGGTTATAGGCGTCCACGTCAAAATAAAAGCCGGCGTACATTCCCTCATAAGTGTATTGCGATTCGTTAATGAGGGTCATGCGGAAAAAGATCATATCTTCGGAAATACTCGCGCCGTAGGAATATCCCGAGACTTTTACTTTGATCCCGATAGGATAGCCCTGATTGGGGTCAATATCCCGCGTTGCCAGACGATCGTCAAACTCAAAATAGATATCCTGATCGGAGACAAAAACGCCGGGTAACTGTTTTTTACCTTCGGGGTCTGCGGGATCGATTGCCCACGGGCCGGGCCAGTGGCGCTCTTCATCGGTGCCGGGCCAGGTTTCGGGAATATCGCTGGTTGCCAGCAAGGGATACTGATCTTCGGGATCGGTGTAAAGCCCTAATTTCCCGTAATATTCGCCTGCGGTCGCCAGGGGGTTATGCAGCCGAATACGACTGTCTTCCGCCGCCTCCCAATCGGTTCGGTTAAGGTTTGGGGTGCGATCGAACCACGATTCGGATACCGTGGGTCCCCAATAGGTTGTATCCGTACCAAACACCTGAAATTGCTGAGTTTTGACGATATATTGCTCTTTAGGACCTACCGCCCACGGATACGGGTTTCCGTCCTTATCCTTGCCCGGAACTCCGACTACCAACGAAAGATTGGAGATGTACTGAAAATCTCCCCACAATCCCTGAGGATTATGGGTGCCCGAAAATATGCCGTAGTTTTCAACGGCAATTTTTAATTTTCCTTTATCAAGATAGGCGCGAGCCCTGTTTAATAAAGGGTCGTCGATAGCGTTTTTACGCAGGGCTTTATTTTTAGGAATTTCTGCAGCCTGAATGACGAAAATCATCAATAACAAAAAAATACTTACTCTTTTCATAATCTTTCCCACCATTCCTCTAATTTAAAACGCAAATTCTAATGAAAAATCGACTTGCCTTCTCCTACCGTAACGATAGGGTTGATCCCACAAGGTTTTCGAAAACCATCCCATCTGGATGAGTTCATTGATGCGCGGACCCGGATCATCTGCTTTTCCCGTTTCCGCGTAAATATCAATCGGATTTTTCCAGTCAAACACATTTTGCACGCGAATTCCGAAAATAACTCTCATCCCTGATATCCGGAAGTCTTTACGATAATTAAAATTTGCCGTAAAATTCCATGGGCTGCGTTCGGAATTTGTTTCGCCCGCTACATTTCCGATTATCGGTGTGTACGGAAAACCGCTCATCGCCAAAAACATAAGATCGAATCGGGAATGCTCCATGGGATGGATACCAAACAAGCTTGGACCTTGTTTATCGTGGAATCGATATGAATAGATCAAACTGATGTCATGCGTGCGGTCGTAAGACATTAAAATTTCGCGTTTAGGCATTGTACGCGGCGTATCCGTTTCGCGATATCCTTCCCAGGGGTCTTTTCGATTGGCGGTGGCGCGTGAAAGCGTGTATTGAATAATCATGCTGGAATTTGTGCCCATTCTGCGAACAACCACATCCAAACCCCGGGCGGTTGCATAATCGGTGTTTAACAAAATCGTATAAGAATAAGGAAATTGAGGAATACGTTCGGTAGAAGTCAGGTTGGAATATTCCTTTGACCATCCAATTACCTGCGCAATGAGATTATCCGACAAGCCGACGTTCAAACCGAATTCGTAGGCGGTCATGTGTTCCATATTCAGACCCGAATTGCCCACAAGCGGCGAATAGGTTTTTATGTCCTTCTTGGGATTAATATATTTATTTCGATAAGTCGGCGTTTGAGTAAACTGACCGTATCCGAACGTAAAGGTGGCGTTATCGGTAATTACGTGCGAAAAACTTACCCGCGGGCTCCACCTTACTTCCCATCCGCTTTCCACTTCCTGTTTTTCTCCCGGAGCCCATGGATCTTTCCAGTACTTGCCGTGGGCGTTAAGCAGATCGACGCGCATTCCCAGATGAATGGTCATGTAATCGTATTCAATTAAATCCTGAACATAAAACGCAGCTTCTTCGGGGTATCGCTTATATCTTTCAACATAAGGACTCAAAAGCCAGGGGAGTTGGATTTCGTCGATAAAAATTGTATGCTGCCGGTAATTTCCGCCGAATTTAAACTGATGGTGCTTGGTAACCTGGCTCAGCACATTGACGAGGGCTTCGTAGGTTTCCGCATAGTTTGTGTGATAGTAGCGGTCATGACCTTTTACATAATACTCAAACCAATAGGGATTATTTTCATAGTCCTCGTCAAAACCCGGACTCTGATATTCATCCGGTTTTAAATACCTGCCGTTAATATCGCCGTTATCCGTGACTCCGATAAACATTTTCTGATAAAAGCGCGAAAGCCGGATATCATAAAAGGTTTTTTTGGACAACTGATGGTTAAACATCAAAGCCTGCCTATCCGAGCTTTGCGTATCGATATTACGCCCTTTCTCGTAGAATTGATAGGCATAGTTGGATAGATTAGCCGTCCGAAAAGTGGTTTCCAAATTCCAATTTGAAAAGGCTATTTTCATTGAATTGGAAATTTTCCAGGTCAACTTTCCGTACAAATCCCAACTGTATCGAAAACCCATCTGATGCCAACCGGCAATGGTATCCAATCGGTTTAAGAACATATTATGCTCGGAATCCTGCGGTTTTGACCGGTCGTAAGTAACATTGTCAAATTCATAGGTGCGATACGCAGTACCCAGGCGGTGTCCGGTTACAATAAAACGCACCCTCTTTTTTGTTCCCGGAACCGGTCCGCCTATCCCACCTGAAATTTCGCGGTAATCTCTTAAATAATCCTGGCGAAATGGCGTTAAATTTTTGCGTGAGAGAGGCTTTACGGTATATTCAAACAGATTGGCTAAATTCGCCGGATTTGAAGTCATTATTCGTAAATTGCCCTCAATTTTTTCGCCTCCGTCGCGCGTAATTATATTAATCATACTCGAAAGAGCGCCGCCGTATTCGGCGTCAAAAACGCCCGTTTTAATATCCACCTGCTCAACGGCAAAGTCGTTTAATTCCGTCCATGAATATTTGGAACCGTAAAACGGATTCACAATATACATTCCGTCGATCGTATAACCGATTTCACCGGAACGACCGCCGCGCACATGAATTTCTTCAATTCCGCGGTCTTCAAAACCGAGGATTCCCTGAATACTGCTCTCCATTTGTATAACGCCCGCCTGAGCTACGACCATCTCCGAAAAATCCGTTACAGGCATGGATTGAATATCTTCAGCCTGTATTGTGATTTTTTTTGTCGTTTCGTCTTTTTGCACTTTGAACGGGGTTGCCGTTACCACAATGGTTTCGCCTTCGGCAATTTCTTCGGTCATGGGAAAATTAATCTTGGTCGTTTGATCCAGAATAACCTTAACACCGGTATGCTCAATCGTTCGATAACCGATATAAGAGACAATAATAGTGTAAGTTCCCACAGGAATATTAATTATGTAGTAATCGCCGTCTTCATCGGTAGATGCTCCAAAATTGGTGCCTTTTAAATAAACATTTGCTCCCGCAAGAGGCTCTTTTGTCCGGGCGTCAACCACTCGTCCTGCAATTTTACCGGTAGTTCCGGCAAAAAGAGAAATAATGGTAAATAACACCGTTGTAATTCCGAAAACAACGCGTCTCATAAATCCACCATACCTTAAGTTTTTCTAACTCTTAGACATGAAAGAGAGAGGTAAATTAGCTGCCTTTTTAACTGAAAAATGGCAGGAATAAAATTCCTGCCATTTAAAGTTAATTTATCTTTACTTAATCAACACCATCTTTTTAATTTCTGTATTTTTTTCCGTTTTCAACTGATAGAAGTAAATTCCGGAAGCCAGGTTCTGCCCGCTGAAAATCACCTGATAAGGTCTGTTCTTTTGCACTTCTCCGTTAAAAAGATTTGCAACTTCCTGACCGGCAGCATTGTAAACCGTTAGAGTTACTTTTCCGGTAGTAAGAGGGACAAACTCGATTGTGGTTGTGGGATTAAAAGGATTAGGATAGTTTTGACGGAGAGCAAAGTCACGAACCACAGAAGCGTTGCCGTCGCCGATTGCGGCTGGCGGATTAAAATTGCTGGCTTCGCCTACCCAAACCGCATTTGATAATTCAATGTAAGAATCCGTTGCCGGATCGCCGGAAGCGGTATCGGCTAAACAATAAGCATACCAGATCTTTCCGTAATCTCCCCGGCTATTCTGATTCGCAGAGCGGATCGACATATTAAGCTCATATTCATCCAATGCCGGCGTATCCGTTAAATTGATCGGATCGGACCAATAATCGCCGCCGTCGATGGAATGCGCGGCGTAAATATCGGTTTTAAAAGTACCGCTGTTGCCATACGTCTCGGGATCGCTATAGCGGTTAAAATTCGAAATCTGAACCTGATTATGACGCCGATCCAGCCAGGAGGCATAAAGGTTGCCCATTTCATCCCGACTTATCTGAACTTCCGAATCGAAGAAATAATTAGACATACCCGAAATATAATCGTCTCCCTGCCAAATACCGTTGTTGTAAGCAATTCTGGAACCTACCCAACTCCCGCCGCTGGGTTTTCGTGCCAAAAGAACTCCGCTGTATCTATAGTTCGGATACCATCCGTTATCCCCCGGAACGCCCCATAGTGAGTTAAACGCAACATAAATGGTATTATTGTCGTCAACCATTACGCTCATGTCAAAATTTGTGCCGACAAATGCGGGTCCGTCATACCATATCGTATCGCCCGTAGCCGTAGTATCCCACATAATCCATTTGTCTGAGCCGTGAATATAACCGGGTATTCCCAATTCCCCGACAAATTCCACCGTATCCCAGGCAGACCAGGTTAATCCGTAGTCGGTGGTGATGGAATAGGTGATTTTTGTTTTATTGTAATAATAGCCTGAATCCGGATGATGCCATCCTAAATGTCCCGGTCCGGCAATCACGCCAAAACCGCTGCTGTTAATGGACACGCCGCAACGGGGCAAACTGACTTCAGCCGTGTCTATCCAAACCGGATCATGCCCTTCGTCCCAGCCGTAAACCCAGCCGTCCGCGGCATAATCGCTGATCGAACGCGCGTTAAAAATATATTTTTCGTTCTGCACGCCGTACAGGCTGCGTTCGACATCCGAATACCAGGTTTCATAAACGCTGACATAACGATAGTAATCGGAAGCGTCTTTTACTATGGACACCGGACCGTTCCACAAACGGTTCTCTTTGTTAGACGTAAAACTATTTAAAGTAGGGTTCAGCCAACCCACATCCATTTGAAAATCGGGTGTGGTCCAAGCATCGCCGTTAGCGCCGTAGGTCCCCCACGAAGTCATGGTATAAGGATGGGAAATCGTCGGCGTAGTTTGACCGTCTCCCGACACGTACTGGTTAAAAGACACGAACGGGCGATCAAGAGCCACCATACAAGGATAACGTCCTCCGACTCCACTGAAGCCATCGTTTATAGGAGCACTGGTTGTAAAGAGTGTGCCGGTAGCCAACCCGGCGGAAACATCCACTTCCGATTCCATTATTTGGCTTGCGTCCGCGCCGCGATAGCTTACCGCGATAAAATCAATATCGGTTCCTAAATCAGCATCTAAGCCCGCATAACGATCAATCTCTCTGACCATCGGATTCAACCATCCGTATCCGTTGCCGGAAGTCGCGATATTACGGTTGGTGCCCGCCGCAGCCTGCATCTTAGCCAGATTCTGCGATTTACCCTTAGAAACGGGATAGACGGCATAAGGATACATCGGTTCAAGCGGATTTTTCTGATTAAGGTCGATTTTAGCGCTTACTTTAGCTCCTTTGGTAAGCGCCATCTTGTTAACTTTTAAATCCCTTGCCATCAAAAAACTGATAGCCAGGAGCATCACAAAAGATGCATAAATGAAACGTCGCATAACTCCTCCTCAGATAAGTTTATAATATATTTTTTTTATCGCATTAAAACCATCTTGCGTGTCTCAAGATGATTGTTGATTTTTAAACGATAAAAATAAATTCCCGAAGACAGGTTGTTTCCTTTAAATTCAACCCTGTACAAACGATTCGCCTGAACCTTATCATCAAACAATTTTTGGACAAGCCTTCCGTTAACGTCAAAAACTTCCAAAGTAACCCGACCGGATTCATTGGGTTTAAATTCAATATTAGTGGTCGGATTAAAAGGATTGGGATAATTCTGCATTAAAGAATGTTTATCGGCAATAAGCTTTGAACCATCCGCAATACCCACAGTTGTATCGGAAAAGTTGTAAGCTTCGCCTATCCAAATGCGATTGACGCGGTAGAGATAGTTGTCTTCTTCGGCTTGTGTAGGATCGATGGGCTCCGCGGGATTAACTTCGCAATAAGCGAAATAAACCGTGCCGTTATTCGAGCTCGAGGCTTTGCGCACGGCGTTTAATTCATATTCATCCGTATTAACTGTTTTGGTAACGTTTCGTTTCCATGTCCATGTTTTACCGCCGTCCGTAGAACGCGAAACAAAAACGTCCGCCTTTAAAGTAATGTCTTCGTTGGTTCTGCCGTAACGCAATATTGTATTCTCTTTAATATTCACATGCGGACGATCTAACCAGGTTAAATACAAATTCCCCGCTTCGTCCAATGAAATATCCGCTTCCGAACGAAATATGAAGTTACTTTCTACCCCGTCGCTCAAGGAGTCTCCGACGTAAAAACCGTTATTGGTTGTCACTTTAACATCCTTAAAGGTAATGCCTTCGTTTTCGCTGATCGCCAGATGTAAACCCGTGCCTTGAGGATAAATATAAAACGTACTGTCCGAAGCCCACGGTCCCCAGATAAGATCGTAAGCCACATAAACTTTATTATCTTCGCTTACAATAACATCCACCGGGTCGGCATTGGGAATTGCCAGATAGACACTGCCTTTATAAGGTACCATGGTCGTATCGTCCGCTCCGGGAACAAAAATAGAGTCTTCCAGAGTAACGGATTCCGGAACTCCGAGCTCCGCCCACGAAACTTCACGCACATTTGACCAGGTTTTGCCAAAATCGTAAGTAATCAAAACCATTAAACGAAGATCTTTATAGTAAAAATAGGGAGATGGGTGAATGCCCGAATGTCCCAAACCGACGCAAACGCCGAAGCCGCTTTTATTTATCGAGATCGAAGGAAAAAGGAAGAAATTCATAGTATCGATCGTTGTCGGACTGGTATCAATCGTCCAACCGGAGGTGGGATCGTCGCTTTCCGCGTTTAAAATTACGTAGCCGTAAGGCTGACTTTCGCCTTCGATGGTCCAGTTCCGATATACTCCGGCGTAATAATATGTTCCGGCGTCGTCTTTTACCACTTCCACGGGACCGTTCCACAGGCGGTTGTTTTCAAAATTGTAATGTTTATATCCGACGTCCATCCGCATGGAAGGCGTCCAGAGCCCGCCGTTTAAACCGTAGGATCCGTAATCCGTAATAATATACGGATTCGAGAGAGCCGGAGTATCGGAGGCATTCCCGCTTTTGTATTGATTAAAATGAATGAACGGGCGGTCAAGCGCAACCGCTCCCGGATATCTTCCGCCTTTCGTTCCTTCGTATAAATCCTGATTCAATTCCACATGGCGGTAAACCTCGCCGCTTTCGAGCCCGTTGGCTACATCCACCGTGGTAGCGCCGATTATGCCGGTTTTAACTGTCGTAACGATATATTGGCGATATCCAGCCACAAGAAAATCCGCCTCTGCACCCCAGGCGTCGGTACCGGCAAAGCGATCGATTGAGCGAATGCCGGGATTTAACCAGCCAAAACCGTTACGGGACGAATCAACCTTTATCGCCACAGAATGATCCGTTTTGATTTTTGCCGCAACCATGGGAGCCGATTGAATTGACAGACCGTCTTCACGGTAAGGCGCTATTGTTTGCGGTTCGAAATAAGGAAGCTTTTCCGTTCGGAATTTATAAGTTTTAACATGCCCTTTAAAAATACGCGAATAATCGATTTTGTGATTTCTTTCCGCGGTAAAAGCAGAAGCTGTCCATAAAAAAATAATTAGAAAAATGGTAACAACACGCACGCTCTCCCCTCCTCTTTTTTGAAACACTCCAATTATATTTAAGAAATATATAAAGAATATTGATAAAACAAATTATCCAAAATGCTTTTGGTCACATTTTTAATCCTATTTTATTTGATCTCCGATTGTTATCAATTTTTCACTGGTAAGATGACATGTAATTTAAGAAATAATTATTCCCTAAAGCAACTCAAAAAATGTTTTTCTGTTTTTTTTCTTAAATAATTTACGGTATTCCCGTTTTTATCTAAAAAAACGAAAACATGATTTCGCATTGAATGACCGTCAAATCAGGTTTTAAGGCAAACCTTTTTTTTGGGGGGAAGGCGGCAGAAAAATATTAACGAGGGTGTTTTGTCATTTCGAACGTGCAGTCCTTTTCAGAACATGCATAATTAATATTCTTCTTTGAATAATTTGTGACTTCTTTGTGGTTACAGATTGCGCAGACGAGAATTGTTTTTTCGCGCCCCCGCAAAATTGGGTGATAACTTATTGATATTCGTTGAGTAATTTGGGTTTATTTAAAAATTTCCGGATAAACCATTCCTATTTTACCGAGGTCTTCTTCGCTTAGAAAATCAAATTCAATGCCGATGTGGAATATTTTCTCCGACAGCTTTTTACTATTCTTTATTGTACCGATGGTTTTTACAATATCAGCTCCGACCCCGATCGTTAATTCTATTTTACTTTCAATCTCCATAAACTCAAATGCTTCGACGCTGATACCGGTTCGGCTGATATCCAGGGTCTTTGCCACGCCTTCGGAAACGACCTGCATCTGCTTATCAAATAATCGATAAGCCAATAAATTCTCTGATTCTAATCGCTTGGCTCCGCGACCTTCAAAATCCAATTTGCACCCCCTAAAAATTTAGAACGATCGATTTGGCAACGATCTTTGAAGAAATTGGCTTAATTCTCCGGACAAATATTGCTCCGGAATTTTCAGGTATTGAAGTTCATTAAGTATTAAATCGATTTTTGTTTTTGTTTTTGCCGCCCTGTTCAGGTACAAATAGAATTGATTTTTGTACCGAACCAGACCGCCGTTAAAATGCCCGCGATCGTACTTTACTTTTATGGACAATTTTTCCAACAGTTCAACCAGTTCTTTAAAAATTTTTTCTTCCTGTTCATTAACGATAACAGATTTTCTTTGCACGGCTGCCAATTGATCTCTCCGAATTTACATTCGTTGAAAAAAAAGATTCTTTAGCGTATCATAAAAAATCGTTTAATTTTTTGCGCTTTAAATGATCCACCACTTCTTTAACCCTTTGCGAACTGTCTTTTCGACAAATCAAGATGGCGTCGTCTGTTTCCACAACGGCTAAATTTTCGACATCAATTAAAGCCACTAACTTGTTCGGAGAATAAATTAAATTATTTTTTGAATCAATTACAACACGATTTTTTGCGGTAATGGCATTTGCGTTTTCATCCTTGGGCGAAATGGAATAAGCCGCCTCCCATGAGCCGATATCGTTCCAGGTAAACTCGGCTTCAATAATGTAAACCGATCTCGAGACTTCCATTATGGCGTAATCGATGGAAATGGATTTAATGCGCATGTAAACGTCAAGAATCATTTCTTCCATTTTCGGAGTGCCGACATTTTGGTAAATCAGGTCAAATCCTTCCGCCATTTCCGGATGATGTTCTTCAAATTGTTTTAAGATGGTGCCGGTTTTCCAGATAAATATTCCGCTGTTCCATAAAAAATCGCCGCTCTTCAAAAAAAGCTGCGCCGTTTCGAGATTTGGTTTTTCGGCAAATGTTTTTACTTTGTAAATCGTGCGATTTTGAATTGTGGTTACCGGCTCCCCGCGCTGAATATAGCCGTATCCTGTTTCGGGATAGGTGGGTTTGATTCCGATGGTAACCAGAGAATCGGCTTCTTCGGCATGAGCCACAGCCACCTTAATTATTTCATGAAACTTTTCCACTTCTTCTATTAAATGATCGGCGGGCAAAACAACCATGGGTTCATCGAGAGAGGCGTGCTTTCGAATGATGGCGGCGGCTAATCCTATGCAGGGCGCGGTATTTTTCCCGAACGGCTCGGCGATAATGTTTTCCGCAGGCAGTTCCGGAAGATGCTCATGAATCGCTTCCTTTAAATCGTTATTTGTAATAACCAGAATCTTTTCGTCCGAAGTTAAATCTTTCACTCTTTCATAAGTGGTGCGAATCATCGATTTGTCGTTGATAAGATTAAGCAATTGTTTGGGTGTGTTTTGGCGACTCCTTGGCCAGAATCGGGTACCCATTCCTCCTGCCATCAAGACGATATGCATAGGCAACCTCCTTATGAATTGTCAATTTTGATTGTTTAACCGCGCCAGCCATTGCTTGGCAACCGCATTGTCTTTTTCCAGCTCTATTACGGAATTGAACACCCGGCGTGCGTTTTCTAACTCGCCTTTCAGAAAATAGGTTTCACCCAGATTGTTCATTGCTTCAATGTATCGCGGCTTGAGCATTAAAGCTCTGAAAAAAAGACGAATCGCCAGATCGTAGTTTCCCTGCTGCTTGTGTAAATACCCCAAATTATTAATGGCTTCGGGATATTCCTTATTACTGGCAATCGCTTTTCGCAGATGTACGAACGCGCTGTCGATCTTTCCTTCGTAATAATAAATCACCGCAAGATTATTGTGCGCCTTGGCATAAGTGGAATCCATTTTCAAAACCTTTTGATAACCTTTAATTTGTTTCGGATAATCCAGATTCATATTCAGGTTTTCAGCCAATGAAAACACGTCCCAATTCAGCTCGCCGTTCTGAATACTTTCCACCAATTTAAGATTATCTCTGGCTTTCTCAAAATCGGGATTAATCTCAAGAGCCCTTTTGAAATGCTCTTTTGCCTCCGCAAACCGATTCATCAACAGCAAAACATATCCGGCGTTGTTAATAGCCTGGTAGTAAGCGCTATCCGCGGCAATCGCTTTTTGGAACTCCGAAAGCGCCTCTTTCAGCTTCCCCTTTTTCTTCAGAAGAACCCCGATATAATTGTGGACATCGGGAATGTCGGGATTCAGTTTCAGCGCTTCATTCCAGCTAAGCAGGGCAAGACTATCGTTCGCCTGCCGGTACCAATTGAGTCCCTGACCGATCAGGCTGTCGATTTTGGCTTCCACCGCAACCCTGGATTCTTTGGGAGAAGGGGGCGGAACTTCTTTTGCAGGTTTAAACACCGCACACGATGTAAAGAAAATTACAGTAATAAGAACTAAAAAATAACGCATCTTAACCTCCCATGTTTTTGTTTATATCCGGAGGTTCAATTACTTATTGTAATTTGCCCGACAAACACAATACGAGCCGGACCTGTTAGTACTATTCGACCTTTCTCTTCGGATACTTTAAGTTTGCCTCCTTTAGTATCAATTTGCAGATGTCTGTTCTTTTTATGATACTTTTTCCAAAAAAGCAGAGCGCTGGCAGTCACCCCCGTGCCGCAGGATAAGGTTTCTCCTTCCACTCCCCGCTCATAAGTACGAACCCGAATGGCGTGATCGCCGATTTTCCGGATGAGATTGACATTTGTTCCTTTGCCTCCGAAGAGCGGGTCGTTTCGTAATTGTTTTGCTGTTTTCAGAAAGGGAACTTCTTCAATATCCTCTTCCGTTTCTATTACCAGATGAGGAACGCCGACTTCCAAAAATCCGACCGCTTTAAACGGCTCTTCTATTTTAATTTTACTTAAATCTATCGTCCCTGATGCGTTTTTATCCTTAATTAGTATTTCAACCGAAACGGTGTCGTCGGGATTAAAGAAAAATCGATGTTCTCCGTCCCCGGCGATAATAACGTCTTCCTGCCGCTTGCTGCAAAATCCTATTACCGACGCGTACAAAGCCGCCGCCCTCAGACCGTTGCCGCACATTTCTCCCTCGGAGCCGTCCGCGTTAAAATAGTACATTCTCATTTGTTTTTGCGAGTTGCTTTCCAAAAAAATAAGACCGTCCGCTCCTATTCCGAAGCGTCGGCTACAAAGTCTTTTAATTTGCGCCGTTGTCAGAAATTCACGCGGAATTTCGCGGCTGTTTATGATTATGAAATCATTGCCTGTGGCTTCCGCCTTTGCAAAGGTAATCATTCGTTTAGTCATTGACCCACCGGTAATTCGATTAATGTTCCCGCTGTTTCCCAGCGCTTACGTACCTTAATGGTATCGGTCATAAAACGAAAAGGTTCGGCGAAACGGAATGGCAATACCGAACCGGCGTCATATTCGGAATTTTCATTCAGATCGATAAATCCGTCTAAAAGATATTCACCTTCCGGCACATATTCAAAACGAAACGTACGCCGCTTTTTTACGACCGTGGTTAATCCGAACCGCTTTCCGCTCAGCGGACGAAGGTGCAGCACAATCGGATGCCCGGTCTTTCGCCGGACGTCAATAGTTCCGCTTACCTCGCCTAATTCTTTCTGTGAAATTATGGTAAAATAATGCCTGCTCAAAGTGTCTTCGGCACTTTTTTCGCGATAATTTTTAATTTCTTTCAAATTTAAAGAGGAAATATATGAAGCGTCGGGTTTTAAGTACTCTGACGGAATAAACTCGGCGTCGTACAAGGTGTTAATTTTCCAGAATCCTTCGACGGTATCGCCGGAAACCTCCGTCAGGCTGTAATGTTTTTGCACATCGTTCCAGTTCGTCGGTAAATTGAATTTGATTTTGATATGGATTTCCGGACGCACATTCTTGGCGCTGTCCTTCGGAGAATGTGTGATAAGTTTAAAATGTGTCGTATCCGTTTTGCCGGTGCCCGAAAAATAGGCTTCAAGCGCGTCGCGGGTCTTGTTTCCGCTGCTGTCTTTCAATTGACTAAAGCGGATGACGTAAGTACGCGCGCTGTCCAGAGTTTCGGTAATCACATCCATCCGATTTTTACTTTCGGGATTTTTGCCAAACGCCTTAATAAAAAGTTTTTCACCGCTCAAGCTATCTGCAATAAGCGGCTTCGACGCGCTGTCCGGAACAATGGGTTCGCTGAAACGCACGCGCACCAAATCTTTGTACAATGCTCTTACGCCTGTCAGCGCAGGCGGTATGGTGTCAAAAACGGAAAGCCGAAAATCCAATCCGTTAAACGAAGACAAAGAATCCGTTAACCGCACATCCTGATAGCTTATGCCAAAACGCTCCATGGCGGCGTCCAGATGCAGATTGTGGTTGCGGTCTTCCACGGTTAAAATCCGGTAGAGACCTGTTTTCAAATAGTTGAGTTTGTAGTCTCCGTCGCGTCCGGTTTGCGAAACGTAATTGGGCTTTTGTTTAAAGGGATTAAAGCGCGCGGAATCCCGAAGCAAATAAGCAAAGATGTAAAAAGTTTCATTCGGTTTTAATCCGTAAACCCGTCCGGCAATCGAGCCCTGATCGATGGTATCGCCGGTGGAAAAGGCGAGCAAAAAACTGCCGCTCATTTTATTGTTGCGTAAATCCTGCAAGCCGCTTCCCACGGACAACACGTAGGTCTGCTCCGGTTCAAGCCGTTCTTTCAAATGAATCCGTAATATTCGTCCCTTTTTCCACTCGGTTTCGATGGGCACGGGCGGAGAGATAAACAGATTATTACGCTCCGTTCCTTCTTTCATTCTCTCCGAAAAGGTCAGGGTGATTTGATCCGTATTAACCGGAATATGAACGGTTGCGGGCAACGGATCGGTGCCAACCACTTCCGGAGGCGTTCTGTCAACGGGACCGCCGGATGGGGGACCCTGAACGGCGCACCCGGCGATCAATCCGCCGAAAAAAACCGATAAAAAAACTTTCCTGATTTTATTGTTTTTAAAAACCAAAAAGAGCCTCATTCCGTTTTTTTAATTCCGCTATAAGTAATATATGACTGAAAGGCATTTCAAAGCAATGTGAAAAATAACATTTTAATTGAGGGTTCGACTGACCGGCATTGTCTGACGGCTGAATCCCGAACGACAAATCAGCAGGCGATTTGCAGCGAACGGTTGAAAGTTCGGGCGCGCAAGCGGGACGCTTGAACGCTTAACGCAAACGTCTTTTCTTAAGATAAAAAAACCGCCGGAAGGTTCGGCGGTTAGGAAGTTCTCTCTTTAATTCTGGCGGCTTTACCGCGAAGTTTGCGCAAATAGTAAAGTTTGGCTCTGCGCACGCGTCCGCGTTTTAAGACTTCAATTTTGGCGACTCTCGGCGAATGAAGCGGAAAGATACGCTCAACGCCGATGCCGTTTGAAATTTTGCGGACTGTGAACGTTTCGTTGATGCCGCCGCCTTTGCGCTTAATACAAACACCCTGGAATACCTGAATACGTTCTTTATTCCCTTCGATTACGCGAACATGAACAGACAGCGTATCTCCGGGCTGGAATTCAGGAATGTCCATGCGTAATTGATTTGCCGTTACTGTGTGTAAAATATCCATTGTTTTGTCTCACATTTTATTTAATTGACTTCAAATATTTTTCGTAAAGATCGGGACGACGTTCACGCGTTATTTTTTCGCGTATTTTCCGCCGCCACTCTTCAATTTTTTGGTGATTGCCCGAAAGCAACACCGAAGGCACTTTTTTGCCTAAAAATTCTTCCGGACGCGTATAATACGGCGCGTCCAACAGTTCTTCCGTAAACGAATCGGTCCATGCCGAATTGATATCCCTGATCACCCCTGGTAAAAGCCGGACAACAGCATCAATAATAACCAGCGTCGCCACTTCCCCCGAGCTGATGATGTAATCTCCGATAGAAATTTCATCGATCTTGTAAAACTCATGGATTCGTTCGTCAATGCCCTTGTAATGCCCGCACAAAAAGACCAGATGTTCTTCAAGGCTTAGCCGGGTAACAATCGATTGAGTAAGAACCCTGCCTCTGGGCGAGGGCATGACGATGTGCGCTTTTTCGGCTTCCCTTTTTTCAAATATCTTTTGCAGCGCCTGGTAAAAGGGTTCAATTTTCAGCACCATGCCCGGACCGCCGCCGTAAGGATAATCGTCGATGGTACGATGTTTATCCGCGGTAAAGTCTCTCAAGTCATGGATTTCGATTTCCACCGCATTTTTGCGCCGCCCCATTTTAATAATGCTTTCGTTCAGGGGTTCGTTCAAAATTTTCGGGAAACCTGTGATTATATCGATTCGCATTTCAAAGAACACATTTAATCGAGCATACCTTCCATAACATGAATCACCATGATTCGCTGCTGACGATTCACCGATTTTACAACTTGCTTAACTGCCGGGATCAGTTTTTCTTCGCCCTGAACCGTTTTTAGCACATAAACGTCGTTAGCCGAAAAAGTCCACACGTCGGCGAGCGTTCCCAGCAAAACCCCATGTTCGTCAAAGACCTTCATTCCGATGAGTTCGTGAATATAATATTCATCCTCGCCGAGGGGAATCAGGTCTTCTTCAGGGATATAAAGATAGCGACCGCGAAGCTCCAGGGCTTCTTCGATACTATTCACTTCTACAAATTTTATAAAAACAAACCTATTCGACAATCGAACCTCTTCTATCGAATAGGCTTGTTTTTGATTTTTTTGTTCGATAAAAACTTTTTCCAAGTCCAAAAAATGCTCGGGAAAAGAGGTAATGATTTCCGCTTTTACCGAGCCTTTAATCCCATGAGGTTTAAGAATTTTACCTACAACAAACATTCCCGTCTATTCGAGAATTTCAAGAACGGCACGTTTGCCTTGTTTAGCAGAAGCTGCGGCTAAAAGAGTACGGATGGATTTAGCAGTTTGCCCTCTTTTGCCAATAACCTTGCCCAGGTCACCTTCGCCAACGCGCAGTTCATAAACCGTAACACGTTCACCTTCAACTTCGGTTACCTGAACTTCGTCAGGTTTGTCCACCAGGTGTTTGGCGATGAATTCGACGAAATTTTTCATGTCCACAATACGTCCCTCCGTTTAGTAAACACTCACAACTGCAGTTAACTTTTATTGTTCCTTAATTTTAGCAAGATTCTTATGAAAAAACAAGACCTTTATGCTTCCTGATTTTCCGAACTCGGTTGCTCCTGGGTTTCCGCTTCCGGCGCTTCTTCCGGTTTGGGCTCAGCTTGTTTTGCCTGTGCCTCTTTTGCCTCCAATCGTTTTTTACGTTCTAATTGGAGTACTTCCCACTTTTTTAATTCTTCTTCTATTTTAGCCTCGTCCACGCCCCGCTTCATCAAATCCCATTTTAACCACAGTCCCTTGCGCCGCAGTAAGCTTCTGACCGTTAAAGTCGGTTGAGCGCCGTTCTTCAACCAGTAAAAAACGCGTTCTTCGTTTACTTCAAATTTAAACGGCTGCTCCAACGGATTGTAAGTTCCTAAAGTCTCGATAAACCGTCCGTCCCGAGGAGAACGGCTGTCGGCTGCCACTATCCGATAGAAAGGTCTTTTCTTTCTGCCCATTCGACGTAATCTAATTCTGACTGCCAAAGTTGTAACCTCCAATTATTTTTTGTTAACCGATTCCGAAAGGGGCTCCACCGAATCCCCCGCGGAATGATTTGTTTTTCATCTGTTTCATCATTTTTTTCATCTGTTCAAACTGGCGCATCAACTGATTCACATCCTGCACCCGGGTTCCGCTTCCCACGGCGATGCGCTTACGGCGGCTTCCGTTTAATATTTTCGGGTTAAGCCGCTCTTCTTTTGTCATGGAATTGATGATCGCTTCCACGCGAACCAAATTGCGTTCATCAACCTGAACATTTTTTAATTGACTGCCGACGCCCGGAATCAGACGCAAAATGGATTCCAGAGAACCCATCTTTTTTATCTGCTGAAGCTGATCCAGAAAGTCTTCCAGATCAAACTCCGCCTTGCGCAGTTTTTGTTCTAATTTTTCGGCTTTTTCACGATCGATGGATTCCTGGGCTTTTTCCACCAGAGTAACAACATCGCCCATGCCCAAAATACGCGAAACCATGCGATCCGGGTGAAATTGCTCGATGTCGTCCAACTTTTCACCCACGCCGATAAATTTAATGGGTTTGCCTGTAATGGCTTTAATGGAAAGAGCGGCTCCGCCACGGGCATCGCCATCCATCTTGGTCAACACAACGCCGTCAAAATCCAAACGTTTGGCAAACTGCTGCGCCGTGTTCACAGCGTCCTGTCCCGTCATCCCGTCAGCCACAAATAAAATTTCGTGGGGACGAATACGATTTTTAATACGCACCAATTCTTCCATCATCTGCTCGTCGATATGCAGACGACCGGCGGTATCTAAAATTACCGTGTCAATCATCTGCTGACGCGCGGCGGTGATGGAGTTAAACGCGATTTTTACGGGATCGGTAACGCCCTCGTCAAAAACAGGAACGTTTAAACTTCTTCCCAATATTTTTAATTGCTGAATAGCCGCAGGACGATAAACGTCAGCCGCCACCAGCATTGGTTTACGATTTTTCTTTTGCAGATACTTGGCTAATTTTGCCGCAAAGGTCGTTTTACCCGAGCCCTGTAATCCGGTCAACATGATTATTGTCGGAGGAATGCCCGCCGTTTTAACGGTCGCAGTCGTTCCGCCCAATAAACGAACCATTTCGTCGTGAACTATTTTAACGACCATCTGACCCGGAGTAACGCTTCGCAGCACCTCTTCGCCGACCGCCTTCTCCTGCACCGACGCAATAAAGTCTTTCACGACTTTGTAATTGACATCCGCTTCCAACAAAGCGCGTCGGATTTCTTTCAAAGAATCGGCAATATTCTTTTCCGTTAACTTACCGTATCCGCGCAGTCGTTTAAAGGTCGATTCTAGTTTCGCTGTTAATTCTTCCAGCATAGCTTACCGATATCATTCCATTTTATTATGACCGTCAAATGTAAATAATTTCTTTCTCCATATCAAGCCTATTTACTTTTTTTTGATAAATTGACGCTCTATTTTTTGCAAAATTGTTCGATTTTGATCAATTCCCCATTCATATATTGCATTGTTACTCGTTAAGGGTGTAAGGGTTAAGCGTTGAGCGGGTGATAGTTACTGGCTTCTGGTTGCCGGTTGTTTTTCGCAAAGCGTTTAAGCGAAAGCTGTTACTCGTCATTTGTCACTACCCACGCTTCACGCATTACGACTTTTTTACTTGTAATTTATTGTTTTGTTGTGAGTTAAAGACTCCCCTTTTAATTTCCACCCTTTCAAAGGGGAGAACGCCGAAAGCAAGGGAGGGTCTTTAATCAAACGGCACAGTATCTGAATTTCAGAATATTCATTGTTAACAAAGTTTTGTTTTGAATTTCTGTTATTCGGTCATTCTGATTTGTTTCGGATTTACGACTTCTCTCTTTAAATTGCTTTGCCCCTTGTGCCTTGATGCGTTTAAGCGTCTTCTTCAGTGTCTCGGCACGACTTTCCGCATTCTCCTTTTGTCTTACTCGTTACTCGTTACTTTGTTACTCTGTCACTTATTTCTTCTTCAAACGCGCACAAAAGCTGCCGTCCATTTGATGTTTGTGCGGGTAAATGCGCAGATAGTTTCCCTGCAGCATCGAGGGATGCGCCGATCGGGGCTTAACGGATTTGTATTTGTCTTTATTCTCCGTCAGAAAATTTTCCACAACGTTTTCGTTTTCAAAATAATCAACGGTACAGGTGCTGTAAACCAGCAAACCGCCTTCGATTAAAATGTCGTCGGCAGATTGCAGCAATTCTTTCTGAATTCCGGAAAACTCCACAATCTCCTCAAACGTTCTTCGCCATTTGATGTCCGGGTGTTTGCGGATCACTCCCAAACCCGTACACGGCGCGTCGATCAAAATTTGATTAAACGCCTTTTTAAACGGCGGATGACGTCCGTCCGCGACCACGAATATTCCGCCTTCCAGCTCAAGCCGTTCCACATTTTGCTTTACCTTCAGCAAACGTCTTTTATCAATATCCGTTGCCACAATCAAACTGTTCCGCGGACGTTTTTTCAGCAGTTGAAGGTACTTACCGCCCGGCGCAGCGCACACGTCCAGAATGCGATCGCCTTCCTTAATTTCCAATTGATCGACCGCCAGCGCCGCGCTTTCGTCCTGCACCACACAGTAACCGCGCTCGAACCAGCGCTCCCTGATAAACGGCTGCAGATCCTTTACCCGAATCACATCCGGATCGTGCTCCGATTCCTCGAAAAAAACCAATTTTGAACGCAGCAAATTTTTGAATTTTTTACTGCTGATCTTTTGCGTGTTGATATGAATATCAAAATCGGGATTTTGATTTAAAGCCGCACACAGGTCTTCGGTCTCTTTTTCTCCCCAAAAACCGATCCACCGTTTGATCAGCCATTCCGGAAAGGAATACTTAACGCTCAACCGTTTGACGGGATCCTGTATCAGTTTGTCGGGATCTAAAGTCGGTTTTTTGCGCAAAAAGCTTCTCAATAATCCGTTCATAATTTTACTGTGCCGTACGTCCGCCCTTTTTTTGGAAAGACCGGCGTATTCGTCAACCGTTGCGTGCGGGGGAATTGCTGTAAGAAAAAGCAGCTCGTACAGCGCCATTCTTAACAGCACCTTAAACTTGCTCAAAAGTTTATTGTAGCGACCTTTGTAAAGCTGCGAGCCGACCCAGTCAAGAAAAAGGCGGTGACGCACCACGCCCGCGGTTAAATTTTTGAAAAAGCGTCGGTTTTTGGCGTTTAATTCGTTTCGCTCCAGCGCCGCCTCGGTAAGCTCATCCAGCCGATCGAACGTTCTCTCGAATTTAAACAGAACTTCAAAAGCAACTTCGCGCGCCGTTTTTTGCTTCTTCTTCATTTTTCCTCTCGATTTTTCCGTTTTCAGCAAAATGCGGACAAAGATAATAAGTAAATGAAAAAAAGCCAAAAATTCGTTTTACGTGTTTGATTTTTGATTGATTCAAATTTTTTGTACAACTGACGCTAATGAACGCTGTTTCGCATCGCGGATCCGGATTCTCGGTTGCTGTTGCTTTTGGGGTGATGGATTCCTGAAAAGAAGATTTACTAAATAAAAATAATTCGGTGGAGAATTCATTGCATTTGCTTCAGGAGACTCGTGAAGCGCAAATTTATTATGCCCTGTTCTCAAAATCCGGTTTTACTAAAGCCTTAAAAGATCAAGCCGGTTCGCACGTATTGTTGTTTGATTTAAAAGACATTGAAAAAGCATCAAAAACAAATTAAGATAATTTAAAGTAAGATAATCCAAAGTATCACTCGTCGGTAAATGTTAATTTTTAAGAGTAAGATTTGCTAATTGTAAAAGAATAACTCCCATACCCTTGCCCCTTACCCCTTAACCAATAACTATTAACAACTTCTCTCTTGTATGCTACTGGCTTGTCCATGTTATGAAATTCTGTCTTTATAATTTTTTGGATCTCTGTGCATGTTGGCAACTGCAAGTATTAAAATAATATTTTTTTCAAGGACGTATAAAATTTCATAAGGGAATTTTTTCAACAAACATCTTCTGGTATGTTCTCCTATCTTTGGCCAGGCGTCAGGAAATTGCTGAATTCTTTTAAGCGCTTTATCAAATTCTTTATAAAATTCATTCCCCAGATCAGGAACCTGACTATTATAATATTCGATGGCTTCTTTTAATTCTATTTCGGCAGGATGTACTAAACGTATCCGCAACTATTTGTACCTTTTTGCGATTTCTTCCCAATCAGTTGTCTTTAACTTCCCGTTTTTATAGGCTTCATATCGCGCTTCGGCTTCCCTAATCCATTTTTTTTCTATATCTTTGTCCGCGTTATCAAAACTTTCTAAAATAGCTTCAATTAATTTTATTTTTTCTATTGGGTTTAAATTTTTTACTTCATTTAAAATTTTTTCGACTATTTCCATTTTGATCCCTGCCTAACCATTACATTTCTTTCGGCGTTATAAAGATAAGCCTTGAATTATCAAAACACAAATTCGATCTATTGGTTTATCTTTTCATTAAAGGACTTAAACAATCTTATCATTAATAAATTCAACACCCTTCTATTTCAGCCACTCGCCGTAAAGCTCGGGACGTCGGTCGCGGAAGAACCATTTGCGCGCAGGAGCGTCTTTGATCAGGCTTAAATCGATATCGCAATATAAAATCTGATCTCTCCCGGAAGCGGCGCGGGCAAGCACCTGCCCGAAAGGATCGCAAACAAACGATTCACCGGCAAAGGTTAAAACCGGCTCCTTTCCTACGCGATTACACAACGCCGTAAAGTAACCGTTCTGAAAAGCCGCCACGCGCATTTCCGCCTCGTACAGTCCCTCGGGCCATTCGCCAACCGCTCCCGCCTGCGGAACAAAAACGATTTCCGCTCCGCCGAGAGCCAGCGCACGCATGTATTCGGGATAATGCCGGTCGTAACAAATGGCAACGCCTATTTTACCGAATTTGGTCTGGTAAACCGGAGCGCCGCTGTCGCCCGGATAATAGTAATCCTGTTCGTAAAAACCGGGGTAATCCGTAATATGAATCATGCGCGTACTTCCCAGCAAAACGCCGTCGGCGTCAATCACGGGCGATGTGTCGTAAGTCCGTTCACCGTCGCGTTCAAAAAGATTCAGCACCATCACCACCCCAAGCTCAGCAGCCAGTCCGGAGAATATCTCCGTGGTCGCGCCCGGAACGGGTTCGGTTAAACTCAGGCGGTCTTTGGGATTGGGAAACTGCGGATGGAACGGCTCGAACGCCAGCTCGGCAAAGCCAATGATATTTGCTCCCTGACGCGCCGCCTCTTTTACGGCGTTAATCCCTCTTTGAATATTTTCCGCACGGTTATTTGTGCAATGTTGTTGGATAAGCGCTATTCTCATAATTGATTTCCCGAATTAGTTTTTAAATTTTGTGAACTTCTTCTGTTTTAAATGTTGAGCATCTTTCCCACAGAACCTCATCGGCGTTGTTCATCCCGATGTTCCTTTTTTATCGAACATTTTATCTAAATACGAAAGAATCGAACCGATTTCAACACCCTTTTTAGCCATCGTCCGCTTAGAAATCAAAGATACGTCCACCGGTCGCGGATAATCACGCATGTCCTTTAATGAGATTGGTTTCAACAGTTCAAAACCCTTTCCTAAATATTGACAGATTGCCTTACCCAGCGAATAGCGATCGATGGCTTGCGCTCCGCAAACATGGAATATTCCCGTGTCGGCGGAAAGCGTGATCTCCCAGAATTTTTCGGCTAACAGCGGCGTAAAGGTCGGCGTTCGGATTTCATCTTTAAACAAGGGAATTTGCCGACCGTTGTGCAAGCGATTTACAAACCAGTCGATAAAATTCGAGGTATTATTCAATCCCGGCGCCATAGCCAGCGCGATTCTGCCGATAGCGTAATCTTCATAATTCTCCCGGACTTTAAGTTCGCCCTCCCACTTGGTTTGTCCGTACACATTTATGGGATCGGGTCGGGAATTTTCATCGTAGGGCGGCGCGTCCCCTTTGAATACAATATCCGTCGAAAAGTAGATCAAACGAATGCGCCGGTTCTGACACCAGCGGGCTAATTCGCCCGTTGCTTCGGCATTGATGCGTTTTGCAAGCTGCGGATCTTTTTCACACGCTCCCAAACCGCTCATGGCGGCGGTGTGAATAACCGCGTCAACGGGAAGCGTAAGTTGTTCGAGCTGTGAAAAAACGTCCTTTTGCAGATCTAATCGGATAATCGTTTGCGGGAAATAATCGGGTCGATTGAGGATGCGCCGGCGTGCTGTTCCGATCACATTAACATTTTGCGGTTTTGTCAAAAGCAGATACTGACTGATGTAACCGCTAATCCCGGTGATTAAAATGTTTTTTGTTTTCATAAAAGAAAACCGACTGTGAATTTTAAAAACGTAATTTTAAATTAAAACCGATATAGCCTGACCAGTCGTTTTGCCGGTAAGCGTCGATTCGGAAACCTACTTTGGGCGTTTTTAACTGCTTATTGTGTTTGCGCGCAATACGGATCGCATTGATTCCGCTGATCAGATGATTAAGAACAACGGCTAATTGAAAATACACGCGCCGATTGTCGATATCGTTGGCGTGCAATCGTTTGGCGTCGTATTTCAGGCGATTATCTTTGCCGTCCCAGCGCCACCTGGTTTCGGGAGTAACCGGATACAAATCTTCAAAATACCGTTCTCTTTCCCGCCGGGCGTTAAAAGCGAAGATATCATCGTACTTACCGATATCGGTCCAAAAGCGATCGTCTCTCGCCACTCCAGGAGCAAATCCCGCATGCTGGACGGCAAAAATTTTGTATTCGTTAACCAGATGTTTGTAATACAGATTATTGGCAATCAAAGAAGACCAGGCAATGATTTCGGTTGTCAAAAAGAAGGCTAAGAAATTGGACTTTCCGGCGTAGTATTCGCCCGCGCCGGGAATAATCAAACTTAACAGGGCGGCTTTTCCGGGCGAGATTTCGTCGCCGCTCACAACGCGCTTAACGCTGCTATCCTGAGAAGAACCCGCTAACAGATCAGCCTGCGGATAGGCAAGCTCCTGCCCCAGAACCGAAAACGCGCTCACAAAAACAAGAATCGCAATATTCAAAAATTTTAACAAAATCTGCTCTCCCTTTTTGTTACCACTGAATACTCAAACCATAGGTAACCATGGGTCTTGTTGACCAACTGTCGGGTTGAAGGCGCACCGCCTGACTGAGACGTATATTGTATTTTTTTACCGTCCAGGCGGCGTCAAAGGCGCTTAAAAGGTGATTGGCGAGAACAAGACTCACCATGGTGGTAGCCATATCATAATATTCATTGCTTTTGTTGCGCATGGTACGGTATAGATTAATGTTCGGGGTGAGTTTACCCAAATTTGCCGGATTTTCGTAAAAATAGGGATCGCCGTAAGTCGATGCTACGTCATCCCAGCCGACGCCAAACTGATGCAGGTATTTGTAAATCATTTCGTAATATTGCTGGGTCTTGGTCATCGGCAACGAATGGGTAAATCCCAGGTCGTCCTGCATTTCGTACAATTGGCTTATTAAATCCTGATTATAATATTTTTCATCGATTACGAACCGTCCCTGACTGTCTTCATAGCCGTTTAGTTCGGGTCCGTTCCACTTTCCCTCGCGCAGGGCAACTTTATAGACATACGACCAGTAAACCCGTTCATCCCAATGGCGGTCGCCGAATTGCTTCATCTTTTGGTCTTCTTTATCGCCCTTGTTATTGTAAACGGCGTTGGCGGTCCAAAAGCCTATTTCCAAGGCGGCAAACAGTGCGGCTTTCCAGTAAGAACCGGCGTAAGCCTCGCCCGCGCCCGGAATAAAAGCCGAAAGAAACGCCGCCTTAACGCCCGATTTTTTCTTTTCAAATTCGGATGATTTTAAATCGGGTTTCTGTTGTAAATTTTCAGTATGAATAAGGGCAAATCTCTGTGCGTTCCACAACGCCGGAGATTTTTCCTTAGCGGCATCGGTCTTTTCCTGCTTTAATCCGTCGGATGCAAACAACATTGAATAATTGATGATAAGAACAAGTCCGATTATTTTTAATAGTGTTTTCATGGCTCGACTCGGGTTTGGTTTAACTTTTTTTATTTTACGTTTCGTTAAGCGATTTGGATTTTTGATTTATGAATTATGATTTATGAATCACCTCTTCATTTTACTTGTTACTTTTCGTTAAGCGTTAAGCAGCTTCTCCGGTGTCTCGTAACCCATTTATCGCTTTTGCCGGAAGAAGGATGCCTTTGTTCTGAATTAAATATCCCCCCTTTTAATTTTCCCCCTTTTTCAAGGGGGGAACGCCGAAGGCAGGGAAATATCCTATTTTCAAGCCACACAATCTCTCAATGTCCTGGTAAATTCGTTAAGTGTTGAGCGGCTTCTCCGGTCATTCGTCACCGGCTGCTGGCTGCTCGTCACGCATCACGACCTTATCACCTTATCACCTTATCACTTTGTCACTTTGTTACTTTGTTACTTTGTTACTTTGTCACTCTATCACTCATCACCCTTCACGCTCCTAAAACAAACGTTTTGCCATTCTGCCCAGCGTGTTCAACCTTTCGCGCAAATCGAAATCGTACAACGCTCCGAAATAAAATCGCCATTCCTTCGGATAGTTGATTAACTTTTTCCGGCTGTCATCATAATTCCTGATTTCATCCAACGGGTAAACCGCTTCGGCAAAAAAACGCGTCGGAAACAGGGAGTAAGAAAAAGTATTCAAACGCAGTTCCAATCCGATGTCTTTCTTAAAATGCCCGAGCGAAAAACGTTTGTCGCTGTATTCCCAGGCATTTCCGTAATCAAAAAACACGCCGAAGTACAGTTTATCGAAATAAATCTGGCTGAGCAGTTTATCCATGTTGCTCCAGATCGGAAAACGATAGGAAAAGGTGGCGATCAGTTTATGCCGTCCTTCGATGCTGAAATAGGAATAACCCTTCATCCCGATCAGTCCGCCGGCGTAAAGGTGAAAAAAACTGTCAACCTTGCGATCGATGTATCCGGCGTTAAGGCGCACGGAAAAAGTGTGGCTTTTTAGCAGGGGATTCCTGAAATACTCTTCCCAGTCCAGTTCAAACTGATTGTAAGTGAAATTGTCATAAACTTCTTTCAGACCGATCGGACTTATGGCAAAATCTTTCAAAAAGTCGCTGCTCTCCAGATTGTAAAAGAACGAAACGTACCTGCCGCCGGAGGGCGCGATGTGTTTATTACGATCCTGATGAACCATGTCGGCAATCATTTTTAATTCCAGAGCATAGCCTTTCAAATAGGTGTAATGAAAAGTGAACGGCGGTTCCCATCGCTTTTTGATGGGATCGTAAAGTTTTTTATTATCGATTTTGGCGTTATAGCGTCGCCACACCCCGGCAAGACTCAGTTTTAAGAATGGCTGCGGATAATACTGCAAACCGATCCGCGCTTCGGTGAGATCAAAATTGACGTCGCGGTTGTAAACAAGAGAGTATCCCCCCTGGGAGACGGAAAGCGTGTCTCCGATATTGGCGCTGGTATTGAAAACTTCCAGAAAAACACTCGGCTTAAAAATGTTCATTTGAAAATAGGCGTAAAGATCGTAATCCATGTCTTTGTTTACGGTAGCTCCGCCGATCAGATTGTATTTTCCGAGGACATCGTCCGACACCAAATAGAACCCGGGTTTAACGGTTCCGTAATCAATCATCAGGCGCGGCAAAATGTGCACCTTACCGAACATTTGCTTATAATCGCGAATTTTAATATCGTCGGGAAGCGAATTGTCAAAATCCTTTTTGGGAATGGTCGCGATATAATCGGGCTGGTAAACCGCCAGCTCGGGATTAATCGCTTTCGGATTATCGATCCGGTAGATATGGTAGCCGAGCGAATCATAAGCGGCATAGACCAGCCGACCGCGGGCGTCCACAGAAGGCATTACCGCGCCTCCCGTTACATTGGTAAGCAGCTCCACTTTACCGGTATTTAAATTTTTGCGATAGATGTTGTAAATTCCGGTATTAGCCGAAGCGTAATAAAGATAAGGGGTTCCCCGCGGCACAAAAGGGTACCGTTCTTCGACGGGCGTGTTTAAAAGAAAACGAAGTTCTTTTTTTGCCGGATCATATTCCGCAATATCCCTGCCGTAATCGATTGCCGTGTCAAAAATGATTGTCTTATCGTCGCCCTTCCAGCGCGGGTGGTAAATTTGCCGTCCATTATCAAAGCGCAAAACCTGTTCTATTTTGCCGCCTTTGTATTCAACCTTGCGCCAGTCTTTTTCAGTGTCATCGGGTCGCAATTTCAGCGCGCCCGTTTCCGCATCGAAAAATACCGTTTTGTCAAATTTCTTCTTCGGGTTTTCCGGCAGATAGTAAATATTCAACTGATTCAAGCCGTTGGTTTCGGTTACAAACACCAGCTTTTTACCGTCACGGCTGAAGTCCGGATTTCTGCCGCGTAAATTTTTTGTGAGCCGGAATTCTTTTTCGGCTTTTACATCGTAAAGAAACAAATCATTGAACGCCGAGCCGTCGCCGTTGCGCTCCTGACGAGCGTAGGCAAGATATTTGCCGTCCGGCGACCAGCTTAACGAAGAACTGATTTTACGGGCAATAACTCTCTTTTTACCGCTTTGCGTGTCATAAAGAATAAGCCGGTTCTGACTAAAATAGTCTTCGCCTTTATTGGAAACATAAGCGATCAGTTTTCCGTCCGGCGACCAGACGGGGTAAAGGTTGGCTGTTCCCTCGGTTTCGACGGGTTTTCCTTTAACCAGATTCCGGCGAATGACTTCGGTTCGCTTTAAATAGGTATTCGTTAACGAATCTTTCCACGCTTTGTACAATTCATCCGCCGAATAACCGGTCGCCTTTTCCAAAACGCCTTCGAACGTCCAGTTCAGCCAGTGGGACGACAACTCGGTTATTTTCTCGAGAACAGACTCCCCGAAACGATTTGTAAGATAATTGACAAAAGAAAAACCAAGATTGTAAGCGGATTCGTTGCCGTGGCTGCTTTTGCCGAAAACCGTCATGGAATTGTAGGTCAAAAATTGTTCGTAAAGAATGCGATCGCGAATAATCATTTCACGATTCGGATCGCGATAATCGTAACGGGCTCCTGGCGCCTGATGCTGAGCCGTGCCCTCCGCAAACCAGACGGGAATATTAATGGAGCTGATCGGGTAACTTACCAGCACGTTGGGAAAACCGCGCACCACGTCCTTGCGCCGTTCTTTTTCGTAGCCAAAAATCTGAATAAATCCGTAGGGAAACAGAAGGTTTGTTTTAATCATCTTCTGGATGGAAATCATGTGCGTGTACTCGTGGGTCACCACATCCCGCAGCCAGTTTTTGGTTCCGCGCATGATGTAATCCAAATTCGACGCCCAGATTTCGATTTTGTTATCGAAGAAAAAAGAGCCGCCGTTGGAATAATCGTCGGTATCCTTAATAATAAAATGGATTTTATCTTTGGGACGGTAATCGTAAAGTCCCGTAATCGTCGGATAAATTTCTTCGGCAATTTTCCCCACTAAAAGAGCCGTACGTTTTGTGCCCTGATGAAAGTGGACGACAAAATGTTCGGTTTCAAAACTCTGCCAGTGAAGCTCGGGATGATTGTATTCGATAAACTGGGCGTTTAAAGTACCCTGAAGGCTAAAAAACAAAGCGATGATAAAAAATAAAATCCGTTTTTTCAGCGCCATTCCATTCCCCTTTAATGCACAACCATAATCTTAAACAATCGCCGTTCCGTTTTGTGAGCCGACTTTGCTTCGATCTGGCACAAATAAATTCCCGAAGCAACGTCCTTAACATTCCAGACTACTTCGTTATCCGTCTTCCCTTCGCCCGGGGCTTTAATCGTTTTTACCGCAGAGCCCGCCAAATCAAAAATACGAATGGTGACTTCCGCCGGTTCTCCCAGATAATAGCGAATCGTCGTAAAATCGCCTTCGTTGGGATTGGGATAGTTATAAGCCCTGTTTGCCGGCAGCAGCTCTTTTGTCTGAATCACATCTTCGGAAGCGATATCCTGCACTACCGCCGCGTTATTTGTTCCGTCGTAATTCGACTGCGACCAGAACGCCTTTTGTTTTGAACCGTAATCCAATTCCCAGACATACAGCGAGCCGTTATCCGTAATAACCGCCAACTCGATCGGTTCGTCGTCATCCCACTGCATCAAAACGGGGCTGAGATGAAGCTCTCCGCCGGTAGTCAGCGGAAAGTTTGCCAGCAATTGATTCTGCTGATTCAAACCGATCACTCCGCCTTTATCGGTAAGCACAATTAAATCTTTCGAACCGTCTCCGTCCAAATCTGCGATAAGCGGCGTTCCCAAAAGTGCGTCATCCTTGTTTAAAGCCGGAGCTAACGGAAAGTTTGTCACTAAAGTCCCGTTGATATTAAAAGCGTAAATTTTTCTTTGGCTGTTAAAGACAATGTCCAGTGTTCCGTTTCGATCCATATCTGCAAGCGCAAAATCCCCCTGCAAACGCACGGGAAGATCAAAGGCAAACGATTCTTCTGTTCCCGTCACCGAAAATCCGGAGCCCTCGTCCGATTCAGAGTTTGCGACAACAATCCGGTCTTCCGGCTCATGGGCGACAATAATGCCCAGATGTTCCACCGAAGGCAAACCGGGCGTTAACGCGGCATCGGGGAAAAACGCCAAATCTTTGTATCCTCCGAAACCCGCCCGTTTATCCGCCACCTGAATTTGATCGGCGCCCAATCGCAAATCGTAAAGGGTATCGTTGGCGCAGGTAAAATACAGATGATCATCTTGTGCAACCGGGGTAGAAATAATTTCCGCCGGAGCGTTCCAGTTAATAATCAACCGCGGGCTGGCGCTTTTACTTAAATTATCGGCGTCGAGAACGGTAATTCTGTTTTTAAAAGTCACGATCAATCGGTCAAAGTCCGGATCGGCGTCGATATCAGCCAGAGTTAAGGCGGCAACCGAATCGCCGTCGGAGTAATAAGTAAAAAATTCGGGCATTGAGTTTTCGTTTTTCACCAAAACAACCTCGCCTTTATCGGTTCCGATAAACAAAAAATTACCGGCATTGGTCTTGCCCTCTATTTGAGCGGTAACCTTTCCCCGAGTAATAACTTTAGCGGGAAATCCCGGCTCTGTCATCTCTTTTTCAAAAGAAAAGCGCATCACGTCGCCCGCGTTGTCGCTGAAATCGTAGAGGCGAATGTGTGAATAGGCGTGATTCCAGTTCGACAGCGTTGCCGGACGGGAAGTAGATGAAAATTCATTGGAATATAGTTCAAAATCTTTCAAATAATAGGGTCGGTTGCGGAACCAGAAATCGGCAAACCAGCCCAGCTCTTTTTGATAGCCCGGGTCCAACAGCGTGTAAATTTGTCCGATGTCCTGCGAACCGTCGGCTTCTTCGATATCGACGGCTCTCCATTCCGGATCGTCGTTAATCTTGTTTTCCGCGCCCTTTTCTCTGATCACCCTTTCGTCAATATGCCAGATTAAGATGCCAGAACCCGGCAGTCCCCAGTCGTAGTTATCCGCCTTAAGCAAAACGCCGCTTGCGCCGATCTCGATTTTGTCGGGGAAATAGGTTTTTAAAAGCTCCATATAGGTGGGTAATTGGTCGCGATTGTAAGATAATTCCTGATAAAGGGAATCCATGTTCACTTTGGGATTGCCGCGGCATTCCAGAAGATAGTATTCGTCGTTATTGATGGGAATTTTAATCAGCGTTGGTTTGGCTGAATCGTTTTCGGGAAACAGGCGTCCGATTTCAATTCCCTTTTGGGGCTGATTAATTTCCACCGGATCATCCCAGCCCAGCAAATAACGGGAGAAGGCACCCGGCGGCGCCGGAACAAGACCGTTCATATTGAGCAAACCCGCGTCCATCAAGCCAAAACGCCCCACGCCGCTTTTTTGTTTGGAAGGGCTGAAAAGATCGTACAATCCCAGATAGCTGCCGATATTGGAAACCAAAAATCCGGTGAGCGCTATGGCGTAGCCGTCCTGATTTTGTGTTTCCGGTAAAAGTATGCCGGAGGAGATTTTTTGTTTACCGCCGTTTACGGCAATGCCGTCAAAGGTATCGCCAAGCGTCTTTTTAAAAAACGATTCGCTGAGAAAAAGCGAAGGAATATCCTGCGGAGTCGCGTCATAACCAAGATCGATATCGCGCCCCACGCCGGCATGAAAAACCACAACCAAATCATAAGCGCTGAAATCAATGGAATCCGAACCGGCGTCGGCTGCTTTAACGGCATCCGCGAACAGGCGGCTGATACCGCGGTTAATTTCTTCGTCCGTGGTGTTGGGGTTGTATTCTCCCATGGTCTTGTTCAACTGAAAAGCGGCGTTATCTTCCAGCGGATAGACATCCCCTTCCACAATCAAACGACCTTTTGACACCGCCCGAAAATAATTTGAAGCGGCGGCGATCTGATCCTGAAAATATTGTCTGTTGTGCGGAGCCGGATCAATGGCAAAAGAATCGGTAGTAACCGAATCGATCATAAATTTGCCGTTCCCTGTGGTCAGCGGATTATTATCTTCTTTAAACTCAACGCGCAGGGCGCAAATTTTAATGACGTCCGGTTTTTTATCCTGCGCAAACAAAACAGCGGGCAGGAACATCAGAATTGTCCAGAATAAAATGCGTTTTTTTGCTTTCATGAAGGCGCTTCTTTAGTGTTTAACGGATTACTGCTGTGAGCTTAGTAAAAAACAGGAAATCAAAAAAGGGGAGCAGAACTCCCCCTTTTTAAATATTTTAGAATTTAATCCCAAGCGAAAAACGCATGGTCTCAGCCAAAGGGTGATCTTTTGAAGCCGAGATGTAGCTAAAATCGATATTAAACAAATTGAAGCCGATTCCGCCGCCGAATGTCAGGAATTTACGATCTCCGAAGCTCGGGTCTTCATAAAAATAGCCGACGCGTAAGGCGATTAAAGACCCATAACTGTATTCGAGTCCAACCGAATGCGTAAAACGGCGTAAACGTTCGCTCAAACTGCCTTTGACCCAAACGGAATAGAAAGCGGCTTTAAAAACTCCGTCCGAAGTTCCGTCTCTATGGCGATAAACCAAAAGGCGGTTTGCATCGTAAACCACAAGAATTTTGTTAAAACCGTCGTCAAAAGCCCTGTAAGCCAAACCGAGACGTAAATTGGTCGGCAGAGGGTCCGCCTGCTTACGATCGATATAGGTAACCTTTGGACCAAAATTGGAAAGACTGATTCCGAGATTCAGACGGTTATCCAGAAAATCGTAGTCCGGCGTCCATAAAACGCCGACATCCACCGCAAAGCTGGTGGCTCTTCCGTCGCGATTTTCGGACCCGACGCTCACATTACTCAGATTACTCTGAATAATCTTGGAGTTTATACCGATTCCCAGATTTTGTTTCAATTTTGTGGCATACGCCAAAGATATGGCGTATTCAAAGGAATCGAACGTTCCCAACTCATCGCCCGTTTCGTTTGTCCAGACATTTTTACCCAAATTGAGAAAAGTAATGCTGGCGCCGAACATGCCTATGTCTTCGACGTAAAAACGAGACGCGGCGTAATCGTAAAACAGGTCGCTAAAATTGAATTGCGGCAACCAGCGCGAGTGCATGAGCGAGATCTGGTAACGTTTATCTACTGCCGGGTCTTCGTATTGAAAAGCCAAGCCTGCCGGATTCCAGAAAATTGCCGTAGCATCATTAACCAAAGCGGCTCCCGCTTCGCCCAAACCGCCGTTCCGAGCCCCCGGAGAAATCAAAAGGAAAGGCACGGCAGCTTCACCCTGGGCATAAAGATTCTGTCCTGTAAATGATACGAGCAAAATCCCGAAAACCAGAATTGCTAATTTCTTCATATTTCACCTCCAAAATAAAAAACCGGTTTATTTGGACAGCCTACCCTCACTTCCAAATAACCGGCATCCCGATACCTATAGACTGTTTGTTAAAGGCAGACTGTTCCACTATTTTTTGAGCATTCACATCTCAATAATATCCTTTAACAAACAGCGTATAGGCAATTCCCCTACTTTTTTTTACTAAATTAAAGTATTAAAATATAATAGTCTAAAAAGATTATGTCAAGGACTTTTCGCAATCCCTTTAAAATTTTTCGGCTTCTTCTATCAGCATAATCGGTATATCATCTTCAATTCGGAAGATCAGACGGCAATTATGACAAATTAACTTGTCGTCTTCCTTCTTGTATTCCAATTCGCCTTTACATTGCGGACAGGCTAAAATCTCTAATAAAGATTCGTCTAACATGTTAAAACCCCATATTTCCAATTAAACCTATTATTATCGGATTTTATTTCAGCACTTTGTCTAAAAAGAATTTCGGCGGTCGAATCGGCTTTCCCTCGGCATTTGTAAACGCATGAACCGAATATCCTTCACAAATAACGATTCCTTCTCGCTCCACCCGATAATTAATCCGGAGGCGAGCCTTTTCGATATTTCCGAATTGTGCTTTAATCCTTAGTTTTTCGTCAAAGAACGCCGGTTTAAAATAACGCGCCCTGACTTCAATAACCGGCAGCAGATAGCCTTCTTTTTCCATCTGCGCATACGAAATTCCCCTGCGTCTCAACAATTCCAACCTCGCCATTTCGAACCACACAATATAAACGGAATGATGCGCATATTTCATTTGATCGGTTTCGGCATATCGGACGCGAAAATCGATCGAACAGTCGTTCATTCTTTCCAGGCACCCATCTTACTAAATTTTTCCATCCGTTGTTCAATTAATTTTTTGGGGGGAATTTTCACCAATTCCCGCAAGTGCTTCAAAATAGCTTCTTTTACAACATTCGCAGCCAAATCATAATCTCTGTGAGCGCCGCCTTCGGGTTCTTTAATTATTTCGTCGATAATCTTCAGTTTTAACAAATCCGGAGCCGTTACCTTCATGGCTTCGGCAGCTTCCGGAGCGTGAGACGCGTCGCGCCATAAAATAGCGGCGCATCCTTCGGGACTGATTACCGAATACCACGAATTTTCGGTCATCAAAATGCGATCGCCCACGCCGATACCCAGCGCGCCGCCCGAAGCCCCTTCGCCGATAATAACATTGATGATGGGCACCGGCAGTCTTGCCATGCGGAAAAGATTATATGCAATGGCTTCGGCTTGTCCGCGTTCTTCGGCGCCGATTCCCGGAAACGCGCCCGGAGTATCGATAAGCGTAACCACGGGTTTGTTGAATTTAACCGCCAATTCCATAAGGCGCATCGCTTTTCGATAGCCTTCCGGATGAGGCATTCCGAAGTTGCGGTACAAATTTTCTTTGGTGTCTTTGCCTTTTTGTTGCCCGATCAGAATAATCGAAAACTCTTCCAGCTTTGCCAAACCCGAAACAATCGCCTTATCATCGGCAAAACGCCGGTCGCCGTGCAGCTCTTCAAAATAGGAACACATTCTCGAAATATAATCAAGGCTGTAGGGACGCTGCGGATGCCGGGCTAATTGAACGCGCTGCCATCTGCTCAGGTTGGCGTAAATTTCTTTACGTAGCTGCGACGCTTTTTTCTCAAGCCGTTTGATATCGTCTTCCAATTCCAATCCGCTGGCTAAAGCGTATTCCCGCATCTCCGCAATTTTTTCTTCCAGATTGACAATCGGCTTTTCGAATTCCAAAACAAATCGTTGTTTCTTTTTTGCCATAATTTTTTTACCTATAATTTTCTGATTAAACTCAGTAATCGTAATTTCCATACCAGAAAAACGGCTTCCCACATGATCTTTTTCGACAATTTAGATTCCCCGTAAACCCGATCGACAAAGATAATCGGAATTTCTTTTATGCGGAAACCCTTTTTCCACGTCTTGAAATTCAATTCAATCTGAAAAGCGTAACCGTTTGATCTGATACGGTCAAAATCGATACTTTCAAGAACTTTTCTGCGAAAGCACTTAAAACCGCCCGTACAATCTTTAATCGGAATTCCCGTAACAACCCGGGTGTAAACATTGGCGAAATAGCTTAACAACAATCTTTCCAACGGCCAGTTAATGACGTTCACTCCCTTAATATACCGGGATCCGATCACCAAATCGTGACTCTCAATTTCCCGTAAAAAATTCGGAATCTCTTTGGGATCATGAGAAAAATCGGCGTCCATTTCAAAAATGTATTCAAAACCTTTTTCCAAAGCAACTTTAAAACCGGCGATATAGGCGCGTCCCAGACCGTCTTTGACTTTTCGCTCCAAAAGAAGCACGCGCGGATCCTTTTCCATGATTTTCTTAATAATCTCACCGGTGCCGTCAGGCGAACTGTCGTCAACAAATAAAACTGAAATCTCCGGAACATGTTTATGAATTTCCAGAACCAGCCGCTCTACATTCAAGGCTTCGTTGTAAGTAGGGATAACCACTACGGCTTTTTTAGGATCAACCATCTTGATTTGCCAATTCCTCTTTTAGTAGTTCCAGTGCCCGATCAAGTGAATGCGGCTCCCATCCGGTGTAGTTGATTAACTTATAAATTTTAAAAGCCGAATTCACGGGACGCGGAGCTTTTTGATTCAAATTCACTGTTTTTATCCGCTCGATCAATGACTTGTCCAGATCGAAAACATCCGCAATTTTAACGGCAAAATCATAGCGTGACAGGATATCCGGACCCGAAATGTGAAACAGACCAAAGGTCTCTTTTTGCAATAAGCGATCAATCGCCTCACAAAAATCCGGCGCATAGGTCGGAGAACCGATCTGATCGTCAACTATACGAATTTTTCTTTTATGGGTCAATTGATCTATTACCCAGGTAACAAAATTCGGACCTACATCCCGTCCGCTTCCGAAAAGCACCTGAGTGCGGGCAAGGATGTATTCCAGATCGGAATTCTTTACGACATTCTCTCCCGCCAATTTGCTGCGGGCATAGTTGCCCCTCGGATTCGGCTGATCGTCTTCCGTATAAGGACCGTCTTCGCCGTCGAAAACATAATCGGTTGAAACATGAACCAAAACCGGTTTCACGGACGCAGCGGCTTCCACAATGTTTTCGACGCCGCGCACATTAGTATTCCAACAGATTTCCGGATGGTCTTCACAGGCGTCAACATTAGTGTAAGCGGCGGCATTGATTATTATATCGGGATGCACGCTTTGAACCAATTCGGCTACCGCTACACGATTTGTAATATCAACCCTGTGATAGCTGATCCCCAATTCCGACAGTTTGTTTTTTGCCGAATATGAAGAGGCTATAACATCATTTCTCTTTCTGAAATGGCGAACCAAATTCTGCCCTAAAAGCCCGTTCGATCCCAAAATAAGTATTTTACGCATTATTCTTTTCCATAAAGTTTTTTAAAATCCCTTTTATTGATTCCCTGTCGGGGAGCCCTTTTATGCTCCCTGTAACGGCAGCCACAAAATTTGCCTTGCGCGCCGCCCTGCGAATATCGTTCGTTTTAAAATATTCAAGAACAAAGCCCGCCGAAAAAGCATCTCCGCATCCTGTGGGATCAATTACCTTAATCTTTGCAGGCGGTTTTTCATGAATTTTTAAAACCCGATTGTCCGCTCTGTAAACCGTTAAACTACCCCGGGCTCCCAAAGTTAAATTAATAATTTTGTTTTCATCAAAACAATATTCTTTGTAAAAATCCTCTACTTCTCCCGAATACAACTGACTGAACTCTCTTTCATTGCACTGAACAATATTCAAGCCGGAAAGCCATTCGTCCAAATTCTCCACTTTGCGAAACACCCTTAACCCGTTCTCTTTCCGATCCAACGTCAGGCTGTGAATATCCGCAGCCAGAAGTCCCTTAAAATTCCGGCTGACCTTTTTCAAATCATCCAAGCCGATATCCCAGCCGGAAATAAAGTTAACGATCAAAATATCGACATCTAAAAACGGCTGCACTTTTTGATAATCGAGCGGCGGCATGGGGAACAGAGAATATTCGACCCGCTCATGTTTGTTTTTGTAGTACAACTCAACTCTGTTGTTAGGAGCATCCAACCGATACAAGGCGTCGGTGTTTATTCGCTCATCCTGCTTTAAATAATCGACAACCCGATCGTAAAAATCGCTTCCCACATAGCTTATGGGAATAATCGTATCATCGCGGTCGCACAAAGCGCGCAACGCCTGAATCGAATAAAACACTCCGCCGAAGCCTTCGGTTACCTCGCCCCGAAACGGATGAATCCGGTCTTTAATAATCGTTCCCAGCACCGCTATGCGCATATCGCGTTTCGCTCCCCTTCAGGAAAATTAATTCAAAGAACATTTACAAATTAACAAAAGCAGCAAATAATAGCTTATCATATCAATCGGCGGAAACTTTCTTTTCCGGTAAAATCTCAAACGTATTGGCAATTACTTCCAATTGATCCAGAAAAGGTTTTTTCAATTTACCGGGCGCCATTACCGCTATGTCAATAAAATACAGAGACGAATCCGGTTGATTGTGAACAATGTACGTTCTGAACGGACCGCCGACTAAAATGGAATCGTTGCGCCAAACGCCGACCATCTTATATGTTTTCTCTCCGCGAAAGTCCGTTTGAATTAAATGCGAGTCTTCTCTGATTACATAATCGCCCTCATAATATTTTCTGGTGTAACTGTCGCGGATACCGGCTAAAGTATCTAAAGCAAATAAAGAGCTGTCTCCTTTGATTTTCCAGATCGAAACCCAGCGATCGGGATCAAAACGTCTAAGCCACAGGTAAGGTTTTTGCACGTCCTGAATGGCGATAAAATAATCGTGCTGGACTTTGATTGTAAATCCGAATTGTTTGGCAATATATTCTTCGAGATCTTTTTGTTCGCCTTTTTCAAACATATCGTATTTTAAGCGGGCGTAGTATTTTTTCTCGAACGTTCGATAGATTTGATCCTTGAGTTGTTCGAAATTTCTTTTAAACGAAGCGCGGTCTTTTGCAAACATGAACAAACTGATCTGCTGTCTGGCAAAAAGATCATCCTTAAACAGATAGAAGTAGCGGTTTTCATTCACTCCCTGTTGAAATTCCTGAGGCAAAGATTCTTTCAGATAATCGTTCACTTCTCCGGGTTCGTTGGCAACGCCAAAAAAGAACAGATTCATACGCGATTTAAATTCATTCAGTTTGTTTAAAGGAATCCAGGTGAAGTAGAAATTTTTTTCCGAACCGGGAGTAAGCACTTCGCCTTCAAACTTGTCGCTCACGGGTTGCTGAATATCTTTCCATAACGTCGAATCGGCTATAATAAAAATGCGATAGGGATAACCCATAGTCGTGGGTCGAATATCACAGCCCGCTATAAACAACAAAATCAACACCGGAGCGATAATTATTTTTTTAAAAATCCGATTCAAGGGCATTATCGCCTCCTGCATTTACATTACTTTTTTGAACCATAAACAAAATCCCGCCGGCTATCGATATAATCGTAGGTATAATCACATTCATAAACGAAAGGGTAAGCGCTTCGGCGGTGGTAACGCCTATTTGCCCCAAAAGGCTGACAAATCCCAGATCGCGAATCCCGAGCCCGTTAATGGAAGGCAGCATGGTCATCACGAAAGTGACGGGAACAACCATAAACAGATAGCCTAAGCTAACGGGGATTTCAAAAGCCTTAATCAGAAAAAAATTCATCAAAACAATCGACGACTGCGAAGCGAGCGAAAGCAGAAACACAAAAATAAAAATTCGCCGCCGGGATTGAAAGTAATGGATCGCTTCGAAAAGTTTATTGAATTTTTGTCCGATTTCAAAGATCGTGAATTTATCAAAGAGCCTTAAAATTAACCGGAATGTTCGATCGCGCATCAGACTCACAAAAAAGACGATTATCAGGAAAAACAGAACCAGCGCGGTGTACAACAAGCGCTCGTCGTGAAACTGCTGCGAAACGTAAACCAGAGCCAAGATGGCTAAAAAAAGCGTAGCCGCAATACCCATTATTCTTTCAATGACCACCGAGGCAAATCCGCTTGCCCGGTGATTTGTGGCTGCAATAACCTTGTAAATGCGCATCACGTCCCCCCCGATGCTGGAGGGTAAAAAGTTGTTAAAGAACATTCCGATTAAATAGAATCCGAACAACTGCCCGGTGCCTAAATTAAACCGATAACCGCGCAGCAGAACCTGCCAGCGAAGCGCCAAAAACCAGACGGCTACCAGCATGGTTAAGAATGCGATAAATAAATATACCAGCCCGTTATGGGATTGCACTTTCCCAAAAACCGCAACCACGCGTACCGGTTCAGCCTTGTAAATCAAGTACCCAAGCAAACCAGCCGATATGACTATCTTTAATATGTTTCGAGCAACGCGCATCTGCCTATTGTGCTACCTGAGACTTGTAAGAATTCAACATTTTTCGAGCCGTTTTATCGCTCGGGAACAGCTTTAACCAGTTTTCCAAAGCCCGCACAATTTTTTTCCGTTCGTTCACCTGCTGATAGGCATTGATCAGCAATCCCAAATTACGCGGATTGGTCGGATTCAGTTCATACGCCTTTTCCAACAGGGGAAGCGCATAATTTGCTCTGCGCATTCTCAACAAATGTTCCGAAATCGTGGTTAAATCATTCACCCGGGAATCATCATAAAGCAAACTGTCCCGATAGGTCGTATCCGCGGCAACTCTGAACGCGTCCGTCACAAGCTGCATGGTTCGGTTTGTCCAGGGAATTACCTCGGGAGAAATTTTATTGTCCATAAACGACAGAATCTCTTTGACCTTGTCAAAATTTCCCCGTTGTGTATAATATTCGGCTAATTGTAAAAACCCGGAACGATAATTTTGCAGCAGCGATTTGATATTCCAGTTAAAATAAACATCCGGATTATTCAGATTCCGATACTGATATTTTTCGAGTAAATTCGTCTGCAATTCAGTGGGAGAAATTTCCCAGTTTCTGAACGGAACCAGTTTCATCACAAGACCGTCCATGCGGAAATAGTTGTAAAGCTCGCCCAACATATTGCTTCTGGGAACGGTTACCGCGAAATAGATGGGACGGCGCCATTTGTTTGCGGCAAGAATATTCAGGATCATCCAGTCCTGAGTTCTCAAATAGCCTTCCCCGTAAGGCGACTTTAACGTTGGTTTAACCGTAAACTGAATTTTATCCGGCGGTTCGATATTTGGCAGATTAAATTCCCTTTTATATTGCTGAGCCGCTATTTCCGCCACCTCTTTGGGAACTCTTAAGTTGTACTTGCCTTTTTTCCAGCGCTTTATTCCCACATGCTCAAGATCAAAATCATTAACGCGCATGGGCACTCTCGGCTCCCAGTCGCGCAATTGTTTAATGTACCAATCGGTATTCAGTAAGCTCAAATTCACAATTCGCACATCTTTCCGGATATGCTCGACCTCCTGCAGATACCAGAGCGGAAATGTGTCGTTATCTCCGTTGGTAAATAAGATGGCGTTGGGCTCACATGAAACGAGCATATTATAGGAATAATCCCAGGCTACATAGTTGCCCGAACGATCGTGGCTGTCATAATTTTTCGCCAGCATGTGAACCGGAACAATCAACAACAGCACAATGAAAACGGCAACCCGATACCTTTCCGCCTTTTGCTTGAAGCTATCTTTTATTAGCTCCATTATGCCTGCATAGCCCAAGCCCACCCAAAGCGAAAAGGCGAAAAAGCTTCCCACATAGCTGTAATCACGCTCACGCGGCTGGGGGTCGGGCTGGTTTAGGTAGAGAACAATAGCCAAGCCCGTCATAAAAAAGAGCGCCAGCACGGCAAAAGCATATTTGGGGTCTCGCCTGAAATGCCAGTATATGCCTATTAACCCCAATAAAAGCGGCAAGGCAAATAACTGCGAGTAATCCACACTCTTTTCATCCTTCCCCATACCGGCAAACTGCCACAAGAAGTAACGGACGTACATTTTTTTGATTTGATAGTTCCAAAAGAAATCCCACACGTTGTCGTATTGCTTCGCATTTTCCGAAGCGCGCCAAACGCCTTCACGATCCAAGACCGAATGTTCGCCGTATTGTTCGCGTTTCATGTAATAAACAAAACGCTCTATTGTTTCGGGATCGTTTTCATCGATCGCGGGATCAAGATTTGAACGGATGTAGATCATAGAAAAAGTGGAATAACCGATCATGATTAACAACACAGAGGTAAAAACAAGGATGGAAACGTGTTTGTGGCGGCGGATCGCCCAAAAGCTTCCCGCCAACACGCCGAGAAAGATGAGCGCTAATCCCTGAAAACCTACGGATAAAGCTAAAATCGGCAAGTAGATTACCATTCCCGGATAAATGGCAAGAATGACCAAAACGGTAACAATCATCAGGATAATAAAGTTTTTCGTATTCAATTCGAAGCGTTTGTAAAAGAATACAAGAGCAACAAATGGTATCGCCAAAACATTTAACAGATGCACGCCGATAGCCAGACCGACCAAATAGGCGATCAGAAGCAAAAAGCGTTCATTGCCCGGCTCATCGGCTTTTGTCGCCCAGACAAGGATCAACCAGACAACCAAAGAGGTAAAAAGCATTGACGAGGCGTAAACCTCGGTTTCGACCGCGTTGAACCAAAAGCTATGCGTAAAGGCAAAAGTCAAGGCTCCGAGAATACCGGAAAAAATAGCGAGGTACCAATCCGATTTCTCCTTTAAATCGCCTTTCCATTCCCGAACCAAATGCACAATGATCAAGTAGGTCAACATTATCGTTAATCCGCTGGTAATAACGGAAATAAGGTTTGTTCGCCAACCCGGATCTCCGAAAGGAATGAATGAAAAGATGTGCCCGACCAATAAAAACAAAGGTGAACCCGGGGGATGGGGAACGCCTCCGATATAACTACTGGCAATAAATTCACCGCAATCCCAAAAAGACATAGTAGGAGCCATTGTCATTAAATAGATAACCGTGGCAACAACAAAAATAATAGCGGCAACCAATCGATGTAATGTTTTAATTTGCATTGACTTCACCCTCTGCTTGGTTTATAAAAGTGTAAAAAGTACTGAAAATACACGTTATTAGCAAGTTGATTTTTGGACTTCTTGCAATTGCCCGAAAATCTTTTTTCGGAAAAAAAACAACGCAATTCCCTTAACAATAAATGTTTATCTCCAAATCCAAAAACAACGGGGGTAACCCTCTGCTCATTCAACATAATAGAAGATTAAATGCATTTACAAGGGTCAGAGTTCATTTAGCGGCGAAATTTATTTACACAATCATAAGGCAGCCGCTTGCGGACATAGTGATCGATTACCACGCTTCCGCGGTACATGTTGGCAATTATCGCGCGATCGGAAACTTTTCTGAGTTTTTGTACCTGCCGCCTCTTTTTTAAAATCAAAATAGGATGACTGAAAATAAAAGAAAGCGCATGCAGCACAGCCTTTCCGCGTTTGCCGTTCCACAATATTGAATCGGCTATTACAGTCGCCATTTCAAACAAAATCCGGATCGGCAGAACAAGAAGCAGTGTGGGCAGAGAATAATTTTTGATCATCATAATCAGATTATTGCGGTGGTTCAAATACATTTTATGCTGATTATCCTTGCGCAGGGTATAGCCGGAATAATGGTAGATATAGGTGTTTGTCGCCACCAGATTATGAAATCCCGCCAACTGGGCGCGCCAATTCAGATCGATTTCTTCCTGATGGGCAAAAAAGTCCTCGTCCAGCAAACCTATTTGACTGATAACGCTTTTTCGTAAAAGTAACGCGCAACCCGAAGTCCAGAAGACGCGTCTGGAAAAATTATCGTATTGCCCCTTGTCTTTTTCAACCGTATCAAAAATTCTGCCGCGGGCAAAAGGATAGCCTAAAAGGTCCATTTCTCCTCCCGCGCCGCCGGAATAATCGAAAAACTGTTTGTCCTGGATGGATAAAATTTTGGGCTGCACCATGGCTGCCAGGCGATCCTGTTCCATTGCGCGTATCATTTCCGCCAAAAAATGTTCGGGCGCCACGGTGTCATTGTTCAAAAGAAGAACGTACTCGGTCTGCGCCAGTTCAATTCCCTGATTGCACGCGCCCGCATAGCCTTTGTTAACTTTGTTCTGGATGATCTTGACGCTGGGATACTTTTCTTTCACCATTTTCTGACTTCCGTCCGCAGAGCCGTTGTCGATCAGCAGAATGACGAAATCTTTAAACGTATTTTTGAACAACGAATGCAGGCAATCGTCTAAAATCTGCTTTCCGTTGTAGTGAGGGATAATAATGGTCAGTCGGGTTTTATCGTTCATAAAATTTCTTTCTTTGTTGGTTTCAGCTGATATTGGCTAATTCCATTCGATCTTTCAGATGCAGCTTCAGGTATCGGAGAAGGTCTTTATGCTCCGGCTTTCGTAAAAACGGATCGCTCCTGACCAACGCAAAGGCGTCTTCTCTGGCTTCTTCCAGAATCGGGCGGTCTGTTATGGGATTGGCTATCTTAAAATCCGGCATTCCGCTTTGTTTTGTTCCGAAGAAATCTCCCCATCCGCGTAACTCCAGGTCTTTTTCGGCTATTACAAATCCGTCGTGCGTTTCGGTCATAATTTTCATGCGTTGTTGGGCAATTTCTCCGATATTGTAGGGAGTTTTTAAAATGCAATACGACTTTTGCCTGCCGCGTCCGACGCGTCCCCGCAACTGATGCAACTGAGAAAGACCGAACCGTTCCGCATGTTCGATAAGCATAATCGTGGCATTGGGAACATCGATACCAACTTCGATCACTGTGGTCGAAATTAAAATCTGGATTTTACCTTCCACAAATTCGCTCATTACCCGATCTTTTTCCGCGGGTTTCATTCTTCCGTGAAGCAGCCCCACCCTGTTGTTCTTAAAAACTGTCACGCTTAATCGTTCGTAAGCCTCGGTCGCCGCTTTAAGGTCTAATTTTTCGCTCTCTTCCACCAGCGGATAAATAATGTAAGCCTGCTCCCCGGCTTCCGTGCGTTGTTTAATAAAATCATAAATTTTAGAGGCGGAATTATCAAAGCGCCAGATCGTTGTAACGGGTTTGCGATTCGGAGGCAGCTCGTCAATAACCGAAACATCCAGACTACCGTAAGCGGTAAGCGCAAGGGTTCTGGGGATAGGCGTGGCTGTCATAACCAGCACATCAGCCCGCAGTCCTTTTTCGATCAAGCGGGCTCGCTGCATCACGCCGAATCTGTGCTGCTCATCGATCACTACCAAACCCAAATCGGGCAGATTCACGCTATCGTAAATAAGAGCGTGCGTTCCGATGATTATTTGCGGTTCGCCGCCGCTTAAGTCTTGAGCTATGGATTTCCGCTCTTTTTGCGATATGCTTCCGGTGATCAGATGCACTTTAACATTTAAAGGTTCCACCAGCTTGCGAATATTAAAAAAATGCTGTTCGGCTAAAATTTCCGTGGGCACCATCAGCGCAGCCTGTTTGCCGTTATCAATCGCAATGAGCATCGCCATAAGGGCAACCAGGGTTTTGCCGGCTCCCACATCGCCCTGCAGCAAACGATTCATCGGAGAAGGCGATTTCATATCGTTGCGGATTTCTTTGACAACGCGTTTTTGAGCTTCGGTCATTTCGAAAGGCAGATTGTGATACAGTTTGGCGAGGCGTTCGCTCTTTTTTTCAAAAGCAAAACCGATAGGCTGCGCTTTTTGATGAGCTCTCTGAAGAGCCAGCATTAGCTGCAAATTAAAAAATTCTTCGTATTTGAATCGGTAGATGGCTTTTTCCAGAATTTTTTGATTTTCGGGAATGTGGATTTGTCGGTAGGCTTCCGCGCGGTTAATGAACCCGCGTTTTTGTTTCAGTTCCGGAGGAAAGTACTCTTCTACCTCGGGCGTTTTTTTATTCAACAAAAGAAAAAAAATTTTCCGAAAAGTGTAAGAGTTCAATCCGACCCGCTTAAAAGCTTCGTTTTCCGGATAAAAAGCAAGAATCTTTCCCGTGTGCATCAAATTGTTTAGCTCTCCCTCGCCAAGCCGATCGTACTCCGGGTGCGTGATTTGAAAACCGCGGTAAAAGGCAACCTTTCCCGAAAGAGACACCCATTCGCCGACCTTGAAAATTCTTTTGAAATAATCGATCCCGTTAAACCAGACCGCCTCCAATATGCCTTTTCCGTCGCTGATAACAATGTAAAACAACCGCCGCCGCCCGTGACGGATACCGGCTGCTTCAACCTTTCCGATAACGGTAATTTCCTGATCCGGCTGCAATTTATCAAGCGGAACAATATTGCTGCGATCCACATATTTTCTCGGAAAATAATTCAAGAGGTCGAGATATGTACGAATTCCGTGTCGGTGCAGCACCTCCGCACGTTTTGGTCCAATTCCTTTAACAAATTGCAGTTCGTATGTCTTCTCTTTTTCAGACATGGAAACGGATTAAACCCGCCTTATTTCATTTACTATCCGACCATCATCCAGCTCGATAATCCGATGGGCTTTTAAAGTCATGTGATCGTCATGGGTCACAATAATCAGCGTTTGATTCAACTTTTGATTGAGATCCAACAGCAAATCGTAAAGCATTTCACTGTTTTTTCGATCGAGATTACCGGTCGGCTCATCGGCAAGGAGAACCTTTGGTTTGTTGATCAAAGCGCGCGCAACCGCCACGCGTTGCTGCTCTCCGCCCGACAGCTCGTTTGGTTTGTGGCTAAGACGGTGCGAGAGTCCCACCTCGTTCAAAAGATGACGCGCGTATTCTTCTTTTTCTTTGGTTAACGGCTCGTGCATAAACGAAGGAATTAAAACATTTTCGTACGCCGTAAATTCCGGAAGCAGATGGTGAAACTGAAAAACAAAACCGATAGCCTGATTGCGAAACCGCGCCAAATCGGAATTGCTCAATCGATCCAAATCCTGACCGTCGATAAAAACCTTTCCGGACGAAGGAAGATCGAGAGCGCCGACAATGTGCAGCAGCGTGCTTTTTCCCACTCCGGAGGGTCCTTTGATTACAACGACTTCCGCCGGTTTTACATTTAAGCTGATGCCTTTTAGAACTTCCACTTTTACAGGACCGGTATTATAAACTTTGTACAGGTCTTCTACGCGAATAATATATTTCATAAGCTCACTCATATCTTATTGCCTCAACCGGCATTAACTGCGACGCCCGATAAGCCGGATATAGCGATGCCAACAGACTTAACATAACCGAAATACTTGCAATAGCCACAAAATCCGCCCACTCCATCACAATCGGCAGCGAATTAATCAAATACACGTCCGGCGGAAGCGAAATCACATTAAAATGCAGTTGAATAAATCCCGCCGAGTAGCCGATGGCGCAGCCCAAAAACGTGCCGATTATTCCCACCAATAATCCCTCGTACAAAAAGATTTTCATAATCGATTTTGAGGAGGCGCCCATGGATTTCAATATTCCGATTTCACGGGTCTTTTCCATCACCACCATAATCAATGAACTGATGATGTTGAATGCGGCTACCATGATGATCAGGCTGAGAATCACAAAAGCTCCCCATTTTTCAATTTCCATCCACGAATAGAGGGATCGGTTTAGCTGGAACCAGGTTTCCGTTGTGTAAGGATAGCCCAATTCTTCTTCGAGCTGTGCCGCGACTTTGCCGGCTAACTCGTAATTATCCAGTTTCAGCTCGATCCAGGTAACGCCCTTAATTCCGAATAGCTGCCGGGCGTCTTTCAACGAAATGTAAGACAGCGTTTTGTCGTATTCGTAATAGCCTATTTCCACCAGACCCGCCACATAAAATTGTTTAACCCGCGGCTGGGAAAAAATTCCGCCTTCTTTGGGCATTGTCCACAGGGTTACCACATCGCCGATACGCGTGGCGAATAAAGCGTCCGCCAGATACCGCCCCAGAACAATGCCGGGCAGCATTTTCCCGTGAATCAGTTGCGGCGTAAAATCAAGTTTTCCCAAAATAACTTTGCTTTTTAAATCGGTGACCTCGCTTGCCAAATCGGGGTCAATCGCCTTTACCACAGTGGCGTATTGCTTTTCTTTTCCCGAAATCATTCCCTTATCGACAATCACCGGCGAAGCGCCGATCACATGTTTGGTGTTTTTAGCTAATTTCAAAAGAGAATCGGTTCGCGTAATAGGCTCAAGGTAGAATTTGCGGATTCTCAAATGGGCATCCGCTCCGAGCAGGCGCGAACGTACCTCCTGCTCAAAACCGTTCATCACGGACAGAACCAGAATCAAAGCCGTTACTCCGATCATCACGCCCGCGATGGAAACATAGGTAATAATCGAAATGAATCCGGTTTTCCGTTTTGCTTTAAAGTATCGTTTAGCAATAAAAAATTCGAAAGAATTCATTTGTTCTCCGGTCTCATTTGAGGGAATAGAATAACATCCCTGATACTTGGTTGATCGGTTAATATCATAACCATGCGGTCGATACCGATACCCAATCCTGCGGTAGGCGGCATACCGATTTCCAGAGCCCGGATAAAATCATCGTCCATTACCTGAGCCTCTTCGTCGCCGCGCTCGCGCAATTTTAACTGCTCTTCGAAGCGCCGCCGCTGATCGACCGGATCGTTCAGCTCGCTAAAGGCGTTGGCGACTTCTTTCCCGGCGATAATCGGTTCAAAGCGTTCCACCAGCCCTTCTTTTTCGCGATGTTTTTTCGCCAAAGGCGACATTTCAACGGGATAATCGTAAATAAAAGTCGGTTGAATTAAATTGGGTTCCACAAGTTCGCCAAAAATTTCATCGATAATTTTGCCGAGTCCCATTTCCGGAGCAACTTCCACTTTCAGTTTATCCGCTGTCTCGCGTAGCTGCTTTTCGTCCATATTCGAAATATCCACGCCAGTAAACTTTTCAATCGCCTCATACATGGTCAGGCGATCCCAGGGCGGCGTTAAATCGATATCGTGCCCGTTAAAATGAATTTTCGTCGTTCCGTGAACCTTATTTGCCACATGCGCAAAGAGTTCTTCCACAAAATTCATCATCCATCGGTAATCCTTGTAGGCAACGTAAAGTTCCAACAGGGTAAATTCCGGATTGTGGAAGCGGTCCATTCCTTCGTTTCTAAAATCTTTGGCAAATTCGTAAACACGGTCAAATCCGCCCACGATCAGGCGTTTTAGATAAAGTTCATTGGCGATCCGCAAATACAATTTACGATCGAGAGCATTATGATAGGTTATGAAGGGACGGGCGGTGGCTCCTCCGTAAATCGGTTGAAGGATGGGCGTTTCCACTTCCAGAAAACCGCGTTCATCCAAAAACCGGCGGATTGCTCTGATGATTTCCGTGCGTTTGATAAACACTTCTTTAACTTCGGGATTAACCACCAAATCCACATAACGCTGCCGGTAGCGCAATTCTTTGTCCGCGAACTGATCGTAAACAACCCGTTGTCCGTCTTCTTCCTTTTCTTTTACGATTGGCAGCGGGCGAAGCGATTTGGCTAACAGTTGAAATTCTTTGGCAAATACCGATATTTCTCCCGTACGGGTTTTGAATACCTGTCCCTTAATTCCGATATGATCGCCTATATCCAGCATTTTGAAAATCTCAAACGATTCCTCGCCGATTTCATTCTTGCGCAGATAAATCTGGATTCGTCCCTGTTCATCCTGAATATCGCAAAACGCGGCTTTTCCCATCAGACGAACCGACATCATTCTGCCCGCGACGGAAACCATCTGTTCTTCCAACTCTTCAAAATTTTCTTTTATCGTATTTGATTTGTGAGTTTGAGCATATTCGTAAGGATAGGGATTAACACCCATTTCACGCAGCTTTTTCAGCTTTTCGTAGCGAACCTTCATCAGTTGATTAAAATCTTCCAATCCTCAATCTCCTCTTCCTTGGTTACCACTCTGTTAATTAGATTTTCCGAATTGAACCAGAAATCTTTCGATAAACGGATAGATGTCGCCATCCATCACCTGTTGAATATTGCTTGTCTCCACATTCGTGCGGTGGTCTTTTACCATGTTGTACGGATGAAAGACATACGAACGAATTTGGCTGCCCCAGGCAATATCCCGTTTACTTTCTTCATATTCTTTAACCTTTGCCTTCTGCTCTTGCAACTTTAATTGATAAAGCCGGGCGGCAAGAATTTTCATGGCATTGGCTTTGTTTTTATGCTGAGAGCGTTCATTCTGGCATTGCACTACAATTCCGGTCGGAATATGCGTTATGCGGATGGCTGAATCCGTTTTATTAACATGCTGCCCGCCCGCACCGCTTGCTCGGTACGTATCGATACGCAAATCAGCCGGATTGATTTCCACATCGATATTTTCGTCAATTTCGGGCAATACAAAAACGGAAGCAAATGACGTATGGCGACGCCGATTGGCGTCAAAGGGCGAGATGCGCACAAGACGATGGACTCCGTTCTCGGCTTTTAGGTAACCGTAAGCATAGGGTCCCTTAATTTCTATTGTAACGCTTTTAATGCCCGCTTCTTCACCCGGTTGATAATCCAGAATCTCGGTTTCAAAGCCTCTTAACTCCGCAAAGCGTAAATACATGCGCATCAGCATGGAAGCCCAATCCTGACTCTCCGTTCCGCCGGCGCCCGGATGAATGGTCAATATTGCATTTTTGGGATCATCTTTCCCGCTAAGCATGCGTCGAAATTCGATATCGGAAATCAATTCATCGGTCTTCTTTAAATGACTTTCCAATTCGCTTTTTATCTCTTCCGAGGCATCTTCATCGTGCATTTCCAACAATATTTCGGCGTCGGCTACTTCGGCGCGCGCTTTTTCCCAGGCTTCGACCCATCCCTTTCGTTGGTTCATCGCTCTCAGAACCTTCTGGGCTTTCTCCTGATCATTCCAGAATCCGTCATCCATTGTCTTTTTTTCTAACTCTTCGATCTCTCGCTTTTTTTTATCAATGTCAAAGATAACCTCGCAAATTTTCCAGACGCTCTTTAAAATTTGCTATCTGTTCCTGATAATCTTTTTCCATAATCAATTCTCCGGATTTTTTTACACAAAATTCTGATCAAAATTATTTGAAATTTTAATTGTAATCATTTTCTTCGGAATTTATAACCTTGGAACCGTTTATCCGGGTCCCGAATTTTTAAGGTTACCGGTTTCTGCCTTTGAAAAAATTCCCGTTTTTCGCCTTAAAGAGCCTGTTTATCCGCAGCAGATCAGATAAACAGAAAGATAATAGCATTCGCTTCGTCATCCAATTCTTTTTTCAACGGAATCGTACATATTGCTGAATACACTGCACAATAAACTGCTTTTCTATGCCTATACTCATCTATTCTCTGAGAGTTCAATTTCATTGTTTTTCGGATAAAAAAATACCGTTCCGATAATTTACCGGATAGGTATTAAAAAAAGAATTTAAGAGGCGGGAAAATTTAAGGCAAGAAAGCGGATTCAAAATAAATAAAAATCCCGGCTTTGGCGCCGGGATTTTACGAAATTTATTTTTCTTCCTGAAGAATCTGTTTTAGCTCTTCCAATTCGCGTTCGGCTTGTTCTCGTTCTTTTTTCAGTTTTTCGAGCTCTTCCTGAACGTCTTTGGTGCGGTCACGTTCTTCCACGATCTTTTGGAAGAATTCCACACGTTTTTTGAATTTTTCGCGTTCCAGTTCGGCGCTGCTTAACCTACGGGTTGTAATGGGAAGAATCTGAATATTAAGTCCCATTTGCACCCGCCAGGAGCAGTAATTCGGCAGGTTATAATCGGGATTTGCCAATTCGGCAACTTTCGTGTAATTCGTCGTGTTCTTATCGCTCGAAACGCGAATATCGACTCCCAAATCGGCTGACAGCCAGGAAAGGGCGTTGTAACGAATGCTCGGCGAAACATACATATAGTTTTCGCGGCTGTAAACAAAATCATCCGGCTCGTTCAAAAACGTGATGCCCTCTATCTCCAGACGGTAATCGAACATGCTTGTGGGATAAACAATTCCCAGAGAATACTGCAATTGCGAAGAATTTTTAGTCGCCTTAAATTCCTTACCTCTGTAATCATATACTGTTTTACCGGCTTCATTATGATTCCACCAGCCGAGGTTCAGGTGAAAACTGAGCGAACGATCGGGAAGATAGGGGTCCATAAAATAAGACAACATTCCCGTAAAGGCGTATTCCACAGCGCCGCTTGCGTATTCCACAAAGGGGTAGTTATGTTTCTCTCCGGTGGGGAAACGGAACGTGGTAATCACACCCGTGTAAAACTTGCGTTCCATAAAGGAATAAGAACCCAGTTTTAAGCTGGCAAATATATCACCGGGCAAATTATATTCATTGCTGTAGTGCGTATCCTGATAAATACGCGGTGATATAATCAAGTCCAGATGATCCAGAATTCCCCAACTCAGGGAAGTTTGACCAACCACAAGCCAGTAATTAGCGGCAGAGAAATTTTGCGGCGGCTGACCGGATCCTACAAATTGCGTGGCTCTTGTAAAGAAATTCATATTCGAATACAAGGTAACAAAGCCCTTCCCCATGGTCTGTGCGCTATGGGTATGTAACAAACTCTTGCTTCCTATTGGCGGCTGGCTATAAAGAAAAGAAATCGATAGAACCAATAGGATCAGGCTGACCTTTTTCATTTCAACCTCCCAGAAAAACTTTTATTGGCTTAAAAATTGATTAACTAAACTGTTATTTCAATAACGAGACGACCTAAGATAGAAAAGTTTTTAATCCTCTTCCAATATTTTTTTCAATTCTTTGATTTCCTTCTCTGCTTCTTTGCGTAACTTCCTCAAACTTTCTATCTCAGTCTGCACCGATTTAGCTTTTTGTTTTTCTTTTAATACGGTTTCAAAGAATTCTCTGTTCTCTTTTATTTGCTCTTTTTGATACAGGTCTTCGGCTTTGGAAACGCCTCCGCTCGTCAATTGCAAGTTCACATTTACGCCCAGATGGATTCTCCATGAGGGATAATTTTTAGGCAAGTCGAGCGTTTGCGATAAATCCGGTATGATCGGATTTGTCCATTGACGCACAGCCGGCGAAAGCCGAAAATCCGCTCCCAGATCCACAGAAGCCCATTCCGCGGCTTTGTATCGAATACTGGGACTTAAAAACGCCCACTCTTCCGCGCTGTAAACAAAGGCGTCCGGCTTTTGCAAATACAGAATACCCGAAAGTTCAAGCCTGAAATCAAACATGTCCGAAGGGAAAACCGCTGCCAACGCCATCCGCAAATCCACGGAATTGACCGTACCTTTTAATTCTTCTCCCTTTTGATGGAAAACTCCGTTCACATCAACATAATTCTTTTCATATTTATAAACGGTGCGTCCTTTTTCATTGTGATTCCAGAACCCGATATTGTAATGCACACTGAAACTACGATCGGGAAAGTAAGGATCAATGTAAAAAGACAGCGCGCCTAAAAAGCCATATTCCAGCGCTCCGCTTGCGTATTCGGCAAAGGGATAATTATGCTTTTTACCCGTAGGAATTCTAAAGCTTGAAAGCAGTCCTGCCTTGAAAAATCCGTATCCGAAGGAGTAAGAACCGGCTCTTACCGTTAAAAAGATATCATCCGGAAGATTGAACTCATTGCTGTAATGGGTATCCTGATAGACCCGAATACCTAAAGTAGCGTCGAAATGCTCGGCTATCCCATAAGTAGCAGCCATATTCCCGGCAACGAGCCAATAATTTACACTCTGGAAATTTTGAGGTTTCAGGTTGCCCACAAAGTCGCCTACTTTGGTATAAAAGTTCATTTCATTATATACAAACAGACGACCCGGTTCAATGGTATTACCTGTTTGCGTGTACATCAATGTCCGGTCTGCATTGGGTAATTGGCTAAAAACAGCGTGCGTGCCAAGCAGGGTAATACCAAGCGCTAAAAGAATTAACTTTTTCATGGTGCACTCCCAAATCAGATTAATGGGTTTATCTCTGATTTGTTATTTTTAAAGATAGACAAAATTATTTGATTTTTCAATAATTTACTCGGGCTGCAAGAACAAATACATTCACAATTATTGCCAAATCACGAAAAATTGCCACTAATTTCGTAAAAACATCCTGAATACTGCCGGAAACGATAATCGTATCTCCGGGCTGTAAAGGCGGTAATGACGATTCATCTCCTGTTTTCAGGAATTTTTCAATATCGACTTTCAGGACTTCCTGATTTTTTCTGACAATCCGAACATCGTTTAACCGAGCCGTACTCAAAGGTCCGCCGGCGGAAGAGATCAAATCAATAAGCGTATAGGAACTGGGAACGCTGTAAATACCCGGTTTCAGAACATGTCCCCACAGATTTACAGTCACTAATAAAACATCTCCGCTGCCTAAAATGTATTGCGCCGCCCGATTGGGTTGCTGCTCCGCGGCTTGTTGCTTTTTGGAGAAAAATTCATTGTAATTCTGTCCATCCGCAACCCCAATTAAAAACAATATCAAAAACAGGCAGCTCAAATACTTTATCATCAGTTACCCCAAATTACTTCAAATATTTCCCAGTTGGATTCGGATCCTTCAAAGTACTGATTCTCAACATCTTCACGGCCCAAACAATCAATACGCCAACGATATTTTCCGTTTGGCAGCAGGTCTCTTAAAAAATCTCCCTCCAAATGAAACACCTGCGGCGTTTGATACGTCGATTTAATCTGGTTCACATAAACCAAAGGATGAAACTCGCTATTGAAAAACCGTTCGATTCTCAATATGTATTGATCGGGAGTATTACCCGATTCCATCCACCACTCAAAATCAAATTTCGGTTTCCTGATTACCGTGGCATTTCCGTTTAAAGAGAGCTTTGCCGCCTTTTCGGTTAACATATACGAAACCGTATCGGAGCTTCCGCTTTCCAGTAAATCTTTATTCACTGCAGTAACGTAGTAATAGTATCGTACATTTATACGTAAATCTTGAGTATCAAAATAAATTGAATCGACCTGTCCCGGAAGATTTGCCTGTAAACTGCCCACAACCTGATAATTCTTCATTCCCAGCGGATCCTCGGATCGATAAATATTAAATTTTTTCAAATTTTTAACCTGCGGATGACGATACCACTGAATCTGAATTTGATTGGGCTCCCCTTCCGGCGTGGGCACGGCATCGATACCCGGCTCGGAAGCCAGAGTATCCGCCCCCGCTTCCCTTAATACCAGTTGAACGGGTATCGGAGCTTCCGCCTTTTTATCTGTGGGCTTTTCGCAAGCCATGACTAAAATAAGTAAAATTACAATCCAATGCATATATTCTTAAAAAACCAATATTATTGAAACCCGGTGCGAATTTCCCAGGTCGTGACTTTGATAGGCGTAATTCACCCGAAATTTCCACATGGCGATCCCGGCGCCGGTGGTAAAATGCCCGGCGTTCAACCCTATCCGCAAAGCTAACAAAGAACGAATAAAGAGCTCTCCTCCCAAATGGGTATTTCCGTTGTATTTGCTATCGACATCGTAATTAAATGTAAAAACACTTTTGATAAATGGCAAAGGCTGCGAATAAGCCACTCCGTATTTAAAGTTCCTGTGAATATAATCAGCATGTTTAGTGTCCGTATCCCAGATAATTCTCGTTTCGGTTAAATCCTGAGCGTTTAATCCGAAGGTAAGCATCCCGTAATTAGGTCCGTTGAATATATCACTTAAATTCAAACCTGTCAAAAATCCGAAATCGATTCCGATCCCGGAACCGGAGTTTTTATCTATTTGTTGCCGAATGTATTTGACATTTACCCCAAATCCGAATTTAATGGGAACTTCAAAATATTGCCAACCTAAATCCAATTTGTACGGAACGGATCTGGCAAAACTAAAAATGAAAACATCATTTTGATTGGAGAAAAAATCGACCGGTTGAGAGGTCAATTGTTCCGCCTGTCCGTGCAGCCGCTGATAAGCCGTGACCGGATTGTCTTCATCAAACTCATAACGAGGAATTTCGTCAACGCTCAGACGAACCCACGACACTGAAATGGCGGCATTCTTCATCAACGGAATCAGAGCTCCCACGTAGCTTTGCTGTTCCAATTTATTGAACAAATCGGCGTACATGCTTCCAGCCTGAAAACGGTTAACCATCGCCAGCCCGGCTGGATTCCAGAAGGCTGAGGTTACGTCTCCCGAATTAGCTACCGAAGCGCCGCCCATCGCCAGGGCTCTTGCTCCCACTCCGAGCTCAAGAAACGATCCGGCATACTTTGCTGTTTGCCCGAAAGCCATTTGAAGCAGTACTATTAAAACAATGAAACTTCGTATTACCATCATCGCAACCGCGCTATTTTTAAAATACGTTTAACTGTTTTACCCTTGTATTTACCCTTTATTACGGCAAAATATACCCCGTTGGCAACCGAATTACCGTCGTCATCGGTTCCGTCCCAAATCACTTCGTGATAGTTGGGTTCCAAAAGATTGTCATCAGGAATAGTGGGATCGAGCTCCAACATATTCGAACGAATTAATCTGCCTGATGTGGTGTATATTTTGATGCTAAAATCATCGATTTCTTCATTGCTTTTAATGTGATAAGAGATAATGGTCTGATCTCTGAACGGATTGGGATAATTGCCGTAAACAACAATATCAAACCCTTCGGCAACCGAAAACTGCACTTCCTTTTGGGCTAAATTGCCGTTAACATCCGCCGCTTTCAAACTCAATTTGTGCTTGCCCGGCTTTAACTCCGGCGTAAGCGAAATTTGAACATTTTTTAAAGAATAGTTACTGTCCGGAACTGTTATCGAATTCCCGACCGGCGCGCCGTTTCGGAAGTAAAATTCCTCATCGATTTTAATTTCCACCGTTCGGCTCAAATCGACTCCGTTCACATCCTGAAGTAAAACGCCCATTGTCGGTTTAAGCGGGACCAGCATGCCGTTCATCAAAGGGCGACCGTTGACCGTAACTTCCAGAATCGGTTCTTTGTCATCGGTCGAATAAAACAAGGCATAAAGACCCGATTTTGAAATTCGCGCCGAAAGGGTATTACCCGACCATTCGGTTGGCTGAGAAATCCAGGTATTTAAAGACGCGTCGTATCTGTAAACAAAGATGCGCTGTTTTGATTTCCCCTGCAGTTCAACCGAATCGATCTGCGTGCTCAATACTCCGCTTACCTTTCCTTCAACCTGAGGATTTAAAAATTTAAGATCGAGTCCCATAGTATCCTGTTTGTTCTTAAAGGGAATGTACTTCAAATCGTATTGATGCGCCTTCTCGATAAATAAGCGAATATTCCTCTGACTAAAGCTAAAGAGGGTTGTTTTGGGAACGCCTCCCGGCATTATTTCAAGCTGCCATCTGGGATTCAGGGAAATTTTTTGATGGTTCTTTCCATCCAGACTTGTTCCGGTTTCCGGAGTGGCGTACAAATAATTCAGGAACAGCGTTGTCTGCAAAATATTGTTTTGTTCATCCCGTTCCTCAAAAACAGAATCCGGATCAACCACCACCCTGATCTGATGATACGGTTGATATTGCAGGCTATCGGGCAGGTCAATAAACATTTCTTTCTCTTTTTGTTCCGGAAGCGATACTCCCTGAACAATGAAGGGCTGGGAATCGGAAATCGTATAATCGTAACAGGCGACTTTTACATTATCAATCGAATGATCGGAATTATTTTTTAATTTGAATTTAAGCCGGAGTCTGGACTCTCCCGCCCATGAAACGCTGCCGGGCACAACCAGTAAATCGGGACGGGGATCATTGACATAAAGTTTGTTCCAGTGTTCAATAATCTGTTTTCCGCTTTTTGTGATTATCTTAAGATCAAATATCTTTTTCCCGCCGGAGCCAAATCCAGTAAAAGGTTCGGCGCTTTGATAAAGGCTGTCGTTGACCTTTTCAAGCGCGATAATCGTATTGTACCTCTGGTAACTGTTTTCATCAAAAATGTTTTGTATGGTTATCTGATCGATTTCTTCTCTGGTATCCACTATTACCTTAAAAATCAGGGGGTCGAAAACCTGTGGTTGAACAGGAATTGTTTCGATCCGCTTTACCAGCGGACGTTCAACGGCGATTTTCAAAAACCCGTTCGCGCTCTCACTCTGATTCGAGGCAAAAACCTTTACCCGGAGTAGTTGATCCCGCACATCATCCGGAATTCTAAAAGAAATTTCAGCCTGCTTTGCGGTATTTTCAGCAACCGTGTCGAAGACAACATAGTTTTCTTCGTTCGTAACCTGCAGAAACACCTTACCGGGTTCGGGAATATTTTTTACGGTGACGGTCACAGAATCGGAGGGTAAAACAACCGATCTATCCGCGGAGAGCGCCAATTTGCCGCCGGGCTGAACGATTTTCAAAGAAGGGTCGCCAAACAAATTGTATTGCGAAACCTGCGAACGACTGATGGTCCCGTAACCAAAAGTGTAAAATCTTCCGGCTTCGGTGTAATAAAACGGATTTGAAAGATAAAATATTTTCATCAGATAGACCGCTTCGCCAATGGACAATTGATTATTCCACAGATAATCGAATAATCCCCATTCGATGGCGAAATCGTTGTAAATCCAGCCAACCCCGGAAGAACCCAAAAATGCGATTGCGCCCTTTTTTTCGCTTAGCAATAATTTCTCCCCGAGCGAATATCTTCCGTGATTGGCAAAACTCGCCGTAAAACAGGTCATGCTGGAAATAAAAGGCAGTTTATAGCCATTGTTCAACTGATCGACCTCTTCCAGTCCCATTAATCCCGCATCCGCCCAAATGGCTCCGCCTCCGTGTCCCAAAAAGTTTATGTAAGATAATCCTTTGTCAAATTGATTGATTAAATCTCTGTAATTTCCGAAATGCGGATCCGGTTGAACAGCAGTGTTCTCGATAGTATTAATCTGCTCGGCAAAAAGAGGCTCCGGTAACCGATGGTTTATCAAACGTAAATTCTGCGTTCTGAAAACCGGTTTATTGGTCAGATATTCTTTGGTTCCGTCATATCCCGAAATGAACAGAGTGCGATTGGTCCACTCTCCGTATTTATCATCCGGATAGTGTTCCACTTTATCCAGATAATTTTTCAATTCATAAACCGAACTGACCGGAATTCTGCTCACGATGACTTCCGGGATGTAATCGTCTCCCTCCAGAAGGGAATACATGTAATCCGCTTCCGCCGCGCCGAATTTAAGCGTTTGATAAAAAATAGTGGGTACAAGATCGGCTGCCGACCGGTAGTCTTTCGAAGCGTCTCCCACAAGCACCACGTACTTCAGCGGGAAATTCCGATCCCATTTTTCATAAGCATAGCGGATAAAATCTTTTATCGCCAGGGGGGATTTTATTCCATAGTTAAACAGATCGTAGATATCTCTTACGGTAACAATTTCGACATGAAACCCAGCGGCTTCTTTTAAATCTTTAAACTTTTGGCATTCTTTAGAGAACAGATCGTGCGTTATGATGAGAAAGTCAGCGGTATTATTGGGATCCAACAAGGAGATTTGAGGATTATCCGCCTTCCACGGTCTGTATTTTTCGATGGAAAGCACTTTCTTTTTCTGATCCTGCGTCAAAGCCACGTAGCGGATATGGGGATCGACGATTTCGTCCTGGAAGCTGAGTCCGTAAGAAAACTCGTTTTTCGTTTCGTCGCTGATCGGTTTGATATCCACATTGGTGATTTTACTGATTCCCAATTTGTAAACGTCAATGTCTTTTCTTGTGAATCCGTCTATATTGAACTGAATCCGGTCGCCCAATTTAACATAGTAGCCGTCAAAAAAGTCCTTGTCCACCCGGAATTTAAGAAAGTTTTTATGCGCTTTGTACTGACGAAGGTAACTTACCTCGAACCAATTCAGCACAACGATATCCGTTACGCCTGTCTGGAACATATCCACTTCCAGACGGTTGATTCCGTCGTTCAGCGCGGACTGGTCAATTTTAACAGCCGAATCGGCGTTTGTCACCATCCACATTTCCTGATCTTTCCAACCGTCTGCGGGATTCACCTGACCGACCATGTGGGCAACATTTCCGGCTCCCCGTAATTTAACCGCAACTTTGTGCCCTTTTAAAGGATTGGTCTCCGAATCAAAAAACGATTTTCCTCTGAATAACGCCCAGATTGTCACATCCGAGCCATACTCAGCCGGATCGGGCAATTCAAAATCGTAGCCGATACCGCCCGGAGCTGAAACGCCGCCGTCGAAATAATATTGGTCAATTTCGTAAGACGGGCGATTGATTAAAGAGTAGCTGTGTCCGAACTTATGGTAAGTAGCGTTGCGTTCAAAATGAAGCGTGTCTCTGAAAGCCAATGGACTGATTACAAGTTGATTTGAAGAAGACGATATCCCGCTGCTCTCTTCCAACAACCGTAATCCGTTTTTAGACTCATAAACCAGCCAATACACATTCGTATCAGTAAAAGGGTCCGAATACAATTCAGGGAAGCGAGCGCGCCAGGTTTTTTCGTTTTTCTCCCCCCAAAATTCAAAATAATCTTCGGGATCAAAGGAACGATCTTTTTCTCCTTTAAAATAGAGAGGAACTTCTTTGCCGCGATTATAAAGATGCAGTTGCGTCGGATCTATTGAATTAAAAGGAAATCCGGCTTCGGACAAATCATCGTAAGTTACGCGGTAAATTCCCTCTTCTTTAACCTTTATTTTGAACACAATCTCATTATTCAAAACTTTTTGCCAGGCGGAATATTGTTGCTCATTCGCGGTTCTGACGGCTGAAGTTTGAGCCTGCTTTACGGGATAAAGTTGTAAATTCTTATTTATCAGCAATGTTTTTAAATACTTTGCTCCGGAACGGCTTAATTTGCTAAGCGGCGTTTTTGCCAGTGTCGAAGCCGAGACTTCGTTGCCGATAACAATCTCAAGCGATCGTAAATATTCAACCGTTTTATGATCGCCGGAAACGCGAACAGGGAACAGAGTAAGCGCGTGAATCGGCAATTCACCCATCCGCCCGAGATATCTTATCCGCACCCAGGATTCGGGTCCCGTGCCTTTAATTTTATCCGATTTTGTGAACAAATAATCGACAACCTGTCTGGTCTCTTTTTTAATAGACAAAATTTTAACTGAAGGCGCGCCCGCTTGAGAAATATTGAAAAACTTGACTATCGACGGAATGTAGTTTTGATTTTGATCGAATGTAAAAACCGCGTTTTTGTAATTGGCGTAAATCGCATTTTGCTCTTTTACCCACTCGGGTTCGTCAAAATTAATTTTTAAATGCAAAAACGATGAACTTTGCTTGATCACATTAATCGAATATTCAGAGGCAAAAACAAATTGTATTACTAAAAACAAACTCAGAATGATTTGTTTCATAATCTTTTTCTGTTTCCGGTTTAATTTTTCAATTTTATTACAATAATTACTTTAACCGTTATCGACAATGAGCAATATCACTAAAAATTACTGATAATCTCCGGACAATGAAAAGAAACGGGAAATTTTTCCCTGAGGTTTGGGAGTGAACACTTCGTTTAATTTTTTACGCAGCATGCTTTCCGTTAATCCCCGTACTAATTTTCCGTTTTCGGCGTAAGAGATCATTCCTGTTTCTTCCGAAACCACAATTACAAGCGCATCCGTTTGTTCCGAGAGACCCAAAGCAGCGCGGTGGCGCATTCCCAGCGCGGGATCAAGCGAGGGATTTTGCGACAATGGCAACACCGTTTTTGCCGCGATTAAAATATCGTTCTGAATAATCAAACCGCCGTCGTGCAGCGGTGAACGCGGATTAAAAACAGAGCTTATTAACTGTTTGGAGACCTTCGCCTGCAAATTTATTCCCGTATCGACAATGGACTTCAGGTTCATATCACGCTCAATAATGATGAGCGCGCCGAAATTCTTTTTGGATAATTCCATCACGGCGTTTACAATCTCATCGATAAATTGCAGGTCTCCGACTTTCACGATTTTCCGAATCAAACGACTCTGCCCGACAAAAACCAATAAGCGTCTCAACTCCGGCTGGAATAAAATCACAAAAGCCAAAACCCATACCGTTTTAAGGCTGGACATAATCCAGGTAAGGGCGCTCATGCTAAGCAATTCACCGATAATCGAAATTACGATGATCACCAAAAGTCCGGTAAACATGCGTATGGCTACGCTGCCCTTTAAAAACTTGTAGAGTTGGTAAAAAATAGTCGTAACAATGGCGATATCAATGATATCAATAATGGTAACCGGAATAAAACCGATTTTAAACAGCATCTGCCACCTGCTCTTTATTTTTAAGCATCCATGATGGACTGCCAAAGTTTTAACGCGTCTTTGGTCGCGCGGACATCGTGCACTCTTACAATTTTCGCTCCGTTTTGGACCGCCACTATTTGAGTCGCGACGCTTCCGAACAACCGCTCATCAACTTCACGGTTTAATATCTTGCCGATAAAGGATTTTCTTGAGGTTCCCGCCAAAACAGGCTTCAATAAAAAAGTAAAGTCTTTTAGGTCTCTTAGCAAATGTAAATTGTCTTCCACCCGTTTCCCGAAGCCGATTCCCGGATCGATAATTATCTTTTTGACGCCCTCGTTTTCCAGATATTCTATCCGTTGTTCAAAATATCCGTAAATTTCTTCCACCACATCTTCGTAAAAGGGATCTTTTTGCATATCCCGCGGCGTACCCTTGATGTGCATTATTATTATCGGACAACCTGCGTTCTTGACCACCCGAACCATTTCGGGATCGAATTGCGCTCCGCTGATATCATTCACAATATCCGCGCCCGCTTCCAGCGCTTTTAAAGCCACTCTGCTTTTATAGGTATCTATCGAAATCAAAGCATTGGTTTTGGTTCTCAATTTCTCGATAACGGGAATCACCCTCTTCAGTTCTTCTTTTTCCGTCACGGGCTCGGAGCCGGGTCTTGTGGATTCGCCGCCCACATCGATAATTTCCGCTCCTTCTTCGATCATTCTCAGGGCATGATCAATCGCGCTTTGCGGTTCATTAAAACGCCCCCCGTCGCTGAATGAATCCGGCGTTACGTTTAATATACCCATAATCAGCGGAGATTTACCGAAATCAAGCGTTCTGCCGTTAATTTCCCAAATTGGCTGCGGCTCATCCTTAAAAAAATTCCGGATTCGACCGACAAACTCAAACACTGCTTCCGGCGCTTCTTTCATTCTTTCGAAGTCGTCAAATCTGCAAGAACGGAAAAGCAGATAGCCTTCACGAATGTCTTCTTTTAAAATTTCCAGATTCGTTTCGGTAAAAAGCTCCTTCAACCATAAAAATATGCCCGTCTCCAGACGACTAACCTCAAAAAGAAACTGTCCTTTCCATTCATCGGGAAGCGACAAATTAAATTTTTGCGACAGGAGCCTAATTCGTTTTTTTGTTGAAAGATGAATCGCTCTTACTCGCATTTTTCTGCTTCTCCATTAGGATGAGTACCTTTTGAATTCCAGCCATGGCTTCGTAGGCGTATTTATCGTCGTCGCCCGTCTTGCGCGCAACCCGCTCTCTGAAATATTTTAACGCGGAATCCAATTTGCCCATTCGACGGTAGATCGCCGCCACATAAAGATAAGAATCAAGATGCTGATCCATTTTTATTGCCTTCATAAAAAGCTTAAGCGCCGTACTGTCCTGTTTTTTCAGGTAATAACACAAACCCAGATTATAATAGGTATCCGAATCGTCCGGAAATTCTTTGTTTAATTCTTCAAAAATAGGCAACGCCTTATCCGGATGCTGCGTCTTTACATACAACGATCCGAGAAGGCTTTTCATTTCGGGATCGCCGGGTTGAATCTTCAAAAACTCCTCAACCCTTTTAATAGCCCGCCTGGTAGCCCCAAGCGTTCCGGTTCCGGCAAGATACATTTCGTTTGCCAATTGATAAACGGCATCCCTGTAGCCGGGATCCAAATACACGGCTCTTTCCAGAACCGCCACACGATCTTTAAAGCCGATGTCTTTTAAGCGAGCCGGCAACAAAAAACTCAGAGCAAAATGCACTCTGCAGTTTTCGGGATCTTCGACATACGCCTTTTTCAAAAACAACTCGGCATCCGTATATTCCTTTTCACGAATGGACATGCGTCCCAACAGAATATACACTTCGGGAGTGTCCTGTCGCTTTTTAACAAGGGGAATTAAAATCTTCTTCGCCATGTCAAAATCGGGATTCTTCGTTTTTACGTATTTGGCGCGTTCAAAATCAATCGGTCTTGCCAAACCTTTTTCCACATAAGCGGCGCCTTTCAAAATCAATGCGGGAACATCCTCCCGATCGCGAACTATTTCGAGCGCCCGGTCGTATTCTTTATTCAAATAAGCGAGACGCGCGGTAAGAATAACGTCATCAACCGCCTTTGTTCGAACAGGGGAATCGACAAACAAATCCAGTTTATCGCCAATGGCATTTAAGACCGTATTAAAATTCAGGGTATCCGCGCTTTTAAATTCGAATCGTTTTCCCTTTTGCACATCAATAAGCGTGCAAACAAACACATCGCCCTTAAACGCGCTTTCAACTATGAATCTGCTGCCCATTGCTTTTGCGGCATCCAGCCAATTTTGGTAGTTATTTACTTTTTTTCGTCCCAAAGTTTCGTAGAGCCATTCCCAGCGATGAAAAAGATATCGATCGGCGGTGTTGTTAACCGCGGCATTTTCAAACGCTTCCGCAAAGCGGAAGGCTTTAGCTTCTATTTTAAATTTATCGCCGATTTTGGAAGGAAGCGCAACGACTCGTTCCTGCGGTTTGGGAGGTTGCAGAATAAACCATAGCGCGATATAAAAAAGAAGGGTGACAACATTTGCCGTTATCAGGTTTATTTTCCACTGTTTCGGGGACATTAAATCCGATCCTTTTAAATAGAGGAAAACCAGATTTAACACCAGCAAAACAAAAATTAACAAATAAATTCCGCCCGGAACTTCCGCAGATAAAAAATCGATAATATGATTCATGCCGCATACTCCGATTTCAAATGATTACAATCCGAAAAACCCCTAAAAGAGAATTTCGGGTGACAATTATTGACATCTCCGAATTATCAGAGAATTTTTCTTTTCAACCGGATTAAAAACAATGAATTCGTAAAAATTTAATTACGCTTATTTCGTTTCAACTGTTCCTGAAATTAAGCGTTTTTCCGCCCCTTTACCCTTTTGGCGATACGGCTAAACAGAGGCGCATAGTGATTTTTTTTAAATTAATAAAAATTCCCGTCTTTTTCACTTTCCGCGAATTCATTAATGTTCTCTAATCAATGTATTTTTAAATTGTTAACCAATCAAAAAAATTTTAATTATTATTTTCGGAAGATTCCGGAAATACTGGAGTTTTTTATCTGTTCGGACGTTAACTGTGCAGGGCTTTCCTAAGAGCGGACGGATTCCGTTTCAGAGAATAAAAGCGCGCGTCCTAAAATTAAAACGCGCGCTTTGCGAAACCGCGTAAATCCGTCAGCTTAAAGGTTTATCGGGTTTTTCTTTTTTTACTCTGGGAGATCGTTTGCGTTTTTTCGGCTCTTTTTCTTCTTTGGCGGCAAAGGCGGTCTTTTCTATTTTTTTACCTTTTAAGACCAAATCGATCTGTTCGCCGTCTAAAATTTCGAATTCCAGCAGCGCATTTGCCAGGGCGTGTAATTTGTCGACATTTTCAAGAAGCAGCCTTTCCGCTTTATTTTGAGCTTCCGAAACAATTCGTCTGACTTCTTCATCAATTTCCTGAGCCGTTTCTTCGCTGTAATCGCGGTGTTGGGCAATTTCTCTTCCCAAAAAGATTTCCTGTTCTTTTTTACCGAAAGAAATCGGACCGAGTTTTTCGCTCATGCCCCATTCGCACACCATTTTTCTGGCAAGGTCGGTAGCCCGCTCGATATCGTTGCCCGCGCCGGTCGTTAATTGCTTAAAAACCAGTTTTTCGGCGGCGCGACCGCCCAAAAGCTGAGCCAGCATTCCCCGTAAATATTCCAACGAATACGTATGGCGGTCGTCAATCGGCAGATAGGCTGTCAGACCGAGAGCCCGCCCTCTGGGGATAATAGTTACTTTGTGCACCGGATCGGTTCCCGGAATCAATTTACCCACCAGCACATGTCCGGATTCGTGATAAGCGGTAACCCGTTTTTCTTCGTCGCTGATCAAAATCGATTTTCTTTCCATGCCCATCATTATTTTATCTTTGGCTTCTTCAAAGTCAGCCATGGTCACTTTTTGGCGATTTTTTCGGGCGGCTAAGAGAGCGGCTTCATTAACCAGATTTGCCAGGTCTGCGCCGGAAAGACCTGGCGTGCTGCGAGCCAGAGCTTCCAGATCCACGGAGCCGTCCAGGGGCACCTTGCGGGTGTGCACTTTTAAAATGCCTTCTCTGCCGCGCACATCGGGTCGATCCACAACAATCTGCCGATCGAAGCGTCCGGGGCGTAAAAGAGCGGCGTCCAAAACATCGGGGCGGTTGGTGGCAGCAATTAAGATGACGCCTTCCTGGGTGTCAAAACCGTCCATTTCCACCAAGAGCTGGTTCAGGGTTTGTTCGCGTTCGTCATGCCCGCCTCCGAGACCGGCGCCGCGATGGCGTCCCACGGCGTCGATTTCATCAATAAAAATAATACACGGCGCATTTTTACGACCGATTTCAAACAGATCTCTGACCCGGCTCGCGCCGACTCCCACAAACATTTCAACAAAATCGGCGCCGCTCATGCTGAAAAAGGGCACTCCGGCTTCACCCGCCACAGCTTTGGCGAGAAGGGTTTTACCGGTTCCCGGAGGACCTAATAAAAGCGCTCCTTTGGGAATTTTACCGCCCAGCCGCGTGAATTTTTGCGGTTCTTTTAAAAATTCAATAATCTCCTGAAGCTCCATTTTGGCTTCGTCGCAACCGGCAACATCGTCAAAAGTAATATTGATTTTGTCTTTGGTAAGCAATTTGGCTTTACTCTTCCCGAAATTAAAAATACCCCGCGAGCCGCCTCCGCCGCCCTGCATTCTTTTGGCGAAAAATACCCAGACGCCTAAAATGAGCAGCCAGGGTAAAATGTTGATCAACAAAATTGTCCAGTCGCTCGGCGGTTCCACAAACCGGATATTAACGCCGTATTTTTCCCATTCCTTGATCGTGGAGTCGTCAACAAACGGTAAATAGGTTCGGATGTATTTGGCGCTGCGCGGCGATCCTTTGACGCTGACAACAACTTCTTCCTTGCTTAGAATGCCGCGAAATTTGTTGTCTTTTAAAGTAACCTCGCCCGTTGCGATTTTACTGCCGCGCAACAACTTCACGTATTCATTGTAGGGAACATCGACCTCGTTGGGACGATTATCGGGCCACAGGGTACTAAAAGCAATTGCAGCCAGTAAAATCAAAATCCAGATTAAACCGGTTTTCGACGCCTTTTTCCACTGAAACTCATCGTTTGAAGGTTTGTTTTTATGATCCGGGTTAGACTTCGGATCTCGTTTTTTATTGTTTTCCATACTCTATCTATTTCCTTTCAATCCTATTCAATATAATAAATTGAGCGTAAATTTCTCTTTAACTGCCCGTCGTCCAATCCGTAACCGACCACATATTTGTCTTCGATATCAAAACCGATATAGTCAATTTGGACATTGACCTGTTTTTTGGACGGCTTGTTGAGCAGAGTTACAAATTTTAATTCCGCCGGATTAAATGCTTCTAACATCTTCCTTAAAAATTTTACCGAAAGCCCGGAATCCACAATGTCTTCGACAACCAAAACGCTTCGTCCGTTAATATCCGCGCTCAAAGGTTTCAAAATTTTGATGTGTCCCGAAGATTCGCGCCCGTCGCCGTAACTTGAAATGCGAATGAAATCTACCTCCACATCGGTATCAATATAACGAATGAGATCGGCTAAAAAAATAAAACTTCCGTTTAAAATGCCAATTAAAATCGGGCACTTGTCTTTAAAATCGCGGGTAATTTGTTCGCCTAATTCACGCAATTTCTTCTGAATCTGCTCTTCGGAAATCATCAGATGATACGATTCCGGAATTAAATTTGATTGATCGTTATTCTTTTTCATCATGTTCCCAATTTCTTTAAAGTTAACCGATAAATGATTTCACAATCCTGTTTGATCTTATAACGGTCGTCTAATCTTAAACCGCCGATCCATACTATTTCATTCCCGTTGCAGACAATAGGTATTTCTTGCTTAGCGGCTAAATCGATTTTTTGGTTAATAAAAAATTCTTTTAATTTTTGACTTTTACCCAATCCCAGCGGGAAAAAGCGATCGCCTGTTTGCCATTTTCTTACCAGCAGAGGAAAATGCAATTTCTTTCCGCAGACATACTCTACATTACCGTCCCGGGAGAATTTCACTTCGTCTTTGTTAACCCGTTTAACGCTTATCACATACTTACCAAATCGGACTTCCGAGTCGCGGTCTAATTTTAATACTTTATCGAGGTGCGGATGTTCCCGCAGGAACTTGACCTGTTCTCTGTCTTTTAACAAAAACAAACCCCGGCGGAACTTTTTTACCGACCCGACCCGGGCGCTATTTATAAATTTATCTATTTCTTCAAAGTACGTTTTTGAAAATGAATAATTTAAGGGATAATACTCAGAAATACAACAAACAATAGTTTGGCTGCGATAAAGCGTATCCAATTCTTTGTATTTTTCGATATTAATTACAAGGCTATCGTCTTCCCGGCTAACAACTTCTTTAAAGCGTTGTTCAAATTCCTTTTTGAACAATTTGTAGTAATCGTTCAACCAATTGATGCTGCGTTCCATCCCGTCAAAAAAAGTTTCTCCGAAAACCTGTCTGAAAGCGGGAATTATCTGATGCCGAATCTGATTTCGCAAATAGCGTAAATTTTCATTGCTCGAATCCCGCACAAAGGGGATGTTGTTTTCGTCAACATATTTTTTGATTTCAATGCGATTCAAAAAGAGAAAAGGTCGAATGTAAGGTCCTCGTTTAACCGGAATACCGCACAATCCTTTTAAAGAAGATCCCTTAGCCAGCCGCATCAATACCGTTTCGATATTATCGTCGAGCGTGTGCGCCGTGGCGATTTTTGCCGCGGGAAATTGCGACAGAACCTCTTCAAAAGCCAGATAACGCGCCTCGCGCAACTCCGTCTCGCCGCTTTCGGCATTCAGATGTTCAATTTGTTTGACGATAAGTTCAATTCCGTTTTGACGACAATAGCCGCGCACAAATTGTTCATCGCGGTCAGCCTCTTCGCCCCGGACTCCGTGATTTACATGAATCGCTTTAATCTGCAAGGGGAAGTTTTCTTTTAAAGACAAAAAAGCGTGCAATAATGCCATGGAATCCATGCCGCCCGAAAGGGCAATAAAAACCGCATCATTTGGGGAAATCAGTTGATTGAATTGGCAAAAGGATAATAAGCGTTTAATCAAAACAGCTTCTCAATGTTAGCTGAATAAAAAAGTAGCGGCGCAGGGACTCGAACCCCGGACACGAGGATTATGATTCCTCTGCTCTGCCAGCTGAGCTACGCCGCCATCAAAAAAAGAGGTGATCCGCAGACCACCTGTATGTTTAGTAGCGGGGGCAGGATTCGAACCTGCGACCTTTGGGTTATGAGCCCAACGAGCTACCTGACTGCTCCACCCCGCGATCATATTGAAACACTAATATAATAATGATTTCCTAATTTGTCAACTCCCCAAAAAGCCTTCCGATGAATTCTTTTTCCCCCTCAATCGTTAAATCCAACCGCACCGCTGACACGCTTATTTTGAATCGCGGATAGTTGCTTTTAACGTCGCTTAAAATGGATTTTACTTTGATCAGATCCTTCTCCGTGCAAAGCAGCAGTTGAATTCCCGCCGCGGCGCAAACTTCAAACATATTCAGAATATCGTTTTTCTGGTAGTCGTAATGATCCCCGAAGGAAAACGTTTTTTGCAAAACTATTCCGTTTTTTTGCAGCATGGTAAAAAAAGAAGAAGGCGTCGCGATTCCGGCGAAAGCGGCGACCTTTTTATCTTTTAAATTTGCCAAAGACCCGGCTTCTTTAAAATTCAAATCGATCAGGCTGCTTAGTTTGGCGGAGCATTTAAATTGCCTGTCTTCGGGTATTAAGGGAAGAGTCCGTTCTTTACCCTGCCAGCCGGTTAAAATCAAATAATCGGCGCGTTTTAAACGGAACCGGCATTCACGCAGCGTTCCGGTCGGCAATAAAAAATTCCGCCAAAACGATTCCGAGGCTTTAAAAAGAACAATATCAATATTTCGATAAACGCTTCTGTGCTGAAATCCGTCGTCAAGAATGATCAGATCCGCTGCTTTGTTTTGTTCAATCCATCTAAAAGCGTCTTTTCTTTTTTCAGCCACAATAACCAGCGAATCCGGGATCCTTGAAGCGATCAACAGCGGTTCGTCTCCGGCTTCCCGAACGTCCGCTTTCAGATAGCCGTTCCGGGCTACAACTATCATTCCCCTGCTTTTTCTTCCGTACCCCCTGCTGACGACGGCGATTCTTTTAAAACGGGGTTTTAACTTTTTTGCCAGCCAAATTGTGAACGGCGTTTTTCCCGTTCCCCCGACCGTGATATTGCCCACGGAAATCACCGGTATTTTTGAACGATAAACCGGAAGAATGTTCAAGTCGTACAATAAATTCCGCGTTTCGGTAATCAGGGCGTAAATCACGGAAACGGGAAAAAGCAGGAGACGGACAAAAATTAAAATGATTTTCATATTGAGCAGCCGTTTTTTTAACTTTTTTTGACTAATTTAATTAAATACGCCCACTCCTCTTTTCGGAAAAACCGTAAAGCAAAAAACAGAACCGGAGACAAAACGATTAAGCCGAGTCTTTGGTACCAGTTGGGAGTCAGCAGGTAATAAATTCCGATCATTACAAACAAGTAGGTTAAAATAAAAAGCACGCGACCGTATTCGTAAGGCACCTTGTAAATTTTTTGATTGGCGATAAAAATAGTCGCCGCCATAATCAGGTAGCTGAGCAGCGTGGCAAAAGCCGCGCCCATAATTCCGAAACGGGGCATCAGAAAAAGGTTGCTGCCGATATTGACCAGAGCCGCCACGCCCGTAAAAATAATCATGTAACGGGTTTTCTTTTTAATGTAAATGCCCACTGTAAAATTGACGTAAATGCCGTAGAACAGATAGGCGCTCAGGATAATCGGAATAATTTTTATTCCGTCCCAATAGGTTCGATTCATTATGGAGCGCCCGTGTCCGATGGGAATTTTAACGATGTAATCGATGGAAAAGCTGCCGGCAACAATTAAGAAGGCTCCGATCAAAGTAAAATAGGTCAGCACCCGCGCGTAAATTTGTTTGGCGTTGGGTTCGTTGGCGATCTTTAAAAAGAACGGCTGCCAGGCGTTGCGAAAAGCGATTACCACCAGCAAAAGCAGGGAGCCGAATTTGTAACTGGCGGAGTACAAACCGAGCAGGTCTTTATTGAGCAGAAAACGCATTAAAAATTTATCGCTCACTTCAACGGTTAAATAAGCCAGTCCGTTCGGCAACATGGGCAGTCCGAACAACGCTAACACTTTAAAAATTTCCCGGTTCCACACGATCTTCAGGTATTTGTTTTGATAGGGCAGCAAAGCGATGAGATTAACCACCGAAGCGATGAGGTTGGCGTAAAGGATTCCCAGCACGCCTTTGCGCAAAATAACCACAAAAAGAATGTTTAAAATGAGTTCCAGGAAAAAACGTCCGATTCTGAAAGCCGAAAAGTGAATGGATTTTTCTTCGGCGCGTAAAATCAGATAAGGAAGATTGCCCAGCGAATCAAAGAATAAAATGGCGGCGCTCAGGCGGATTAACGTCGAATATTTGTAGCTGCCGAAAACGATATCTCCCAATTGCGGGGCAAAGACAAACAGCAAAGCCGACAAGGCAAGCGAATTCGCCAAAACGCCCCAAAAGCCGGTGGAATAAACTTCGTTGCGTTTGAATTTACCCAAAAAGAAATAGCGCAAAATTGCCGCATCCATGCCGTACAGGTAAACAATATTCATAAAAGCGGTGAATGTGTAAACCAAAGCCAGATCGCCGTATTCGCTTCTGGAGGCTAAAAAAGCGGGATCCGTGTAAATGGGAAGCATCACAAAGCCCAGGGCGCGCTGTACAAACGTGCTTACCGTGTAAATCGACGAATGCCGGGCTAAATTTTTAAGGTGATCAATCATTCCTGTTTGGTTCGCTTTAATTGATTTATCAATCCCTGAACCGCCAGAACGTATCCGTAAGCGCCGAAACCGCTCACAGTTCCCGAACAGACATCCGAAATCACGGAAATCTTACGGAACGACTCGCGCGCCGCGACATTGCTTAAATGCACTTCGATTACAGGGAGAGCGCAAGCCTCAATGGCGTCGCGAAGGCTGTAAGAATAGTGCGTTAATGCGCCGGGATTAATAACGATACCGTCAAAATTTTCCATAGCGTTATGAATGCTGTCAATAATTTCCCCTTCGTGATTGCTCTGGAAAAAATCCAGTTCGATTTTATTGAAATGTTCGCGCACAAAGGCGTTAAGCTCTTTCAGGGTGTACTGCCCGTAAACTTCCGGCTTGCGTTGACCGAGCAAATTCAAATTGGGACCGTTAATGATCAATATTTTCATAATTTACCTCAACTTTCTGAAACTTCGATTACCAATCCGTCATAGGCAAACGATACATGCTCCGGCAATAATTCACCATGGCGATCATAATCAAGAATATGGCTCATGTGCGTTAAATAGGTCTGCGCAGCCCCGATTTTCTGCGCTTCATAAACTGCTTCGTCCAGACTAAAATGCGAAGGATGCTTTTTTTCGCGCAGGGCGTCCAGCACCAGAACATCCAGATTCTTTAACAACGGGTAGCTGCTTTCGGGAATTAAACTCACATCCGTGCAATAGGCAAATTTACCGATCCGAAAACCCAGAATAAAATCCTTTCCGTGAATCAAAGGAACCGGCGTAATGCGGATGCCGTCGATCTCAAAGAAATCTTCGATAATGTCCGCGTAAAGATTGGGAATTCCCGGAACAATTTCGGACTCTTTATCCTGAAAGGCGTAGTCAAACACTCTTTGCAAACGTTCCATTGTGCGGGTATTGCCGTAAGCGGGAATTCGTTTTTTTAACAAATAGTTGTATCGGCGCACTTCATCGAGTCCGAAAACATGATCTGCGTGAGCGTGGGTGTAAAGGATGGCGTCGATTTTAGGAAAAGGATTTCGCAAAAATTGCTCCCGCATGTCGGTGGAAGTGTCGATCAACAGATTCATGCCGTTCATTTCCACCATTATCGAGCAGCGAAGACGCTTGTTTTTTGGGTTGTTCGAAGTACAAACCGAACAATTGCAATTGATAATCGGTACTCCGCCCGAAGTTCCGGTTCCTAAAAACGTGATTCGCATTCAGTTAATCCTTTTTTAATATTCCGAAAGCATGCTTTAAAAGATTTTTGTCTTCGACCGAATGAAAAAAATATTTACCGATTTGCTCGATCAAAACAAGCCGGATTTTGCCGTCTTTTACCTTTTTATCCAGAGCCATCCGTTCCACAAGACGGTCAGGATCAACAGCCGAAGAATCGAATTTCACCGGCACGCGGTTCAGCAACTCCATGCCCCGCCGCTGTTCCTGTTTACTTAAAAAACCGGAATCGGCGGCGAACTCCAGCGCGCATTTCATCCCAAGAATCACCGCCTCGCCGTGTTTTATTTCGCTGAAATGATATTCCGTTTCCAGAGCATGACCAAAAGTGTGTCCGAAATTCAAAACCATGCGCAGGCGCGATTCTCTCTCGTCCCGCATGACGACTTTCGCCTTTTCGCCGGCGGAAATCAAGACCAGACGGCGCAAAACCTCGTCCTCCTTTTGCAAGGCTCTTTCCAGATTCCGCTCTAAATATTCAAACAAATCCTTATTCAAAATAAAACCGTACTTGATTACCTCGCCCATTCCGCAGCGAATTTCGGCGTCGGGAAGGGTTTGCAGCAACCGCGAATCACTGAAAACAAAAAGCGGGTGTTTAAAGGCGCCGATTAAATTTTTACCCAGGGGATGGTTAATCCCGACTTTTCCGCCAATGCTGCTATCGACCTGAGCCAAAAGCGTTGTGGGATACTGGACGAGCTGCACTCCGCGCAAATAGGTGGCAGCGGCAAAACCAGCCAGATCGCCGACCACTCCTCCGCCGAAGGCAATAATCAGGCTTCCGCGCTCAAAATGATTTTCCAAAAGCCGCGTGTAAAGGTTCTGCAGATGCTCAAATGATTTTGCATGCTCGCCGTCCGGGACAAACAGAGTAACGATTTCCGCGTCTTTCGGAAGTTGATCCATTAATCCCGCACCGTGCAAATTAAAAATATGCTCGTTGGTAATCACCGCAATTTGCCGACCGGCGTAATATTTTCTTAAAATGTTTCCGAAATCGTTTGTGATGCCGCTGCCCACAAAAACGGGATATTTGCAATATTTTAAATCAACGTCAATTTGCCGCATAATCTTGTTTCCACAATTCTCTTATTTTACTTAACAGCCTGCCGACAACCTGCTCGACTTCCAGACCGTCGCGCTCGATGACAATATCCGCTTTGGCGTAAACCGGTTCGCGCTTTTCGAGCAATTGCTCAATGCGCCGCCTAAGACGCTCTTCTTTGTTTTCATCGTCTTCGATTTCCAATAAGGGTCTTTTATTGGTGTGTTTCACCCGTTCAAAAATCGCCGCCGGAGAACTTTTCAGATAAACAACGACCCCCGATTTATGAACGATATCGAAAGATTCCGGATAATTCAAAGCTCCGCCGCCCAGGGCGATTACGCTTGCCATCGGACTTTCGCAACACTCTTTCACTACTTTATGTTCCAGCTCCCTGAAAGCCGCCTCGCCGTCGGTTTGAAAAATCTCCTTGACGGTTTTTCCCACCTTCTTTTCGATCTCTTTGTCCGTATCGATAAACGGAAAGCCCAGTTCGTTTGCCAGATGCCGTCCGATTTTTGATTTTCCGGCTCCCATGAAGCCCGTTAAAAAAATGTGTCGCTTTAACATAAATTACCTGAGTTCCTTCTTTAATCTTTCCTTAAACAGTTCATTTCCGGAAAAGGTTAAAAGTCCAAAGTTTGTTGCCGTTCCAATATTTTTCGAATAAACAATTTGCGATGAATGGGACAGGGTCCGAATTCAAGAATTTTTTCGCGGTGTTCTTTGGTGCCGTAACCTTTATGGCGATCAAAGCCGTACCGCGGATACTGTTCGGCGTATTTTATCATTAAACCGTCTCTGTGCACCTTGGCTAATATCGAAGCGGCGGCAACGGTTTGCGATAAACGATCTCCTCCTGTCACAGCCCGCCCGCGGATGCTTTTCGATTGATCGGAACTTAAGAACAAAGGAAAATCGCGTCCGTCAACCAGAATAAAATCGGGGATCACCTTTAACTGCTGCACGGCGCGCTGCATGGCGAGAAAAGTCGCCTTTAAAATATTAAATTGCTGAATCTCTTCCACGGAAGCGCTTGCAACGGCAAAGGCGACAGCTTCTTTTTTAATCTGTTCGGCAAGCGTTTCGCGTAATTTTGCCGACAGCCGTTTTGAATCGTCAATCAAGGTCATTTTACTGTGCGGCGAAAAAACAACAGCCGCGGCGACAACGGGTCCGGCTAAAGGTCCGCGCCCCGCTTCATCTATTCCGCATAAAAAACGAACGCCCTGCCGCCAATATTTTAAATCAAAAGCAAAAAGCTCTTCACTGCGATTTTTCTTTATTCCGATAACCGGCAAATTTATTCCCGAATTTTTTTGATGCGTTTGTCATTACCTTTTTTAGTAATGAACTTTTCAGCGCGTTTTATTCGCAAGTTCCGCTTTAAAAAAAGCGCCTCTCTCATATATTCGCGCTGCACTGCTGGGAATTTAATTTAAAGGACGGCGGGTATTAATTCAACCACAGACGCCAGTTAATCAGATTTACCCCCTGTCCGTCGCTTTCGAAAACAACGGCGCCGAGACGATCCGTGCGCAGCGAAGGGATTTTCTTTTGGCGTAAACTGCGTAAAACTTTGGGAGAAGGGTGCGAAAATTTATTGTTCTTCCCGACCGAAATAATCCCGAATTCAGGTTTAACCGCGGCTAAAAACGCATCGCCGCTGGAGGTGGAACTACCGTGATGCCCTAATTTTAACACATTGCTTTTTAAAAAGCGGTCGTAACTCAGCATCGCGAGCTCGGCGTCTTTCTGAGCGTCGCCGGTGAATAAAAACGAGGTGTTCCCGTAAACAATTTTCAAAACAACGGAGCTATTGTTAACCTCTCTCCCGCCGTGATTTCTGCTTTTAGTAAAATTCCCGAAAGGATGCAAAACATAACAACGCGTTTTTTCGCCCGAATTAAGACGCCTGCCGCGGTAAGCGTAAATTACCGGAATTCGCTCCTGTTTTGCCAGCGCGACAAATTTCAGAAAACTCTTTGTGCTGTCGGGGTAAGGACTCAAAACGAGCGTATCGATCGTAAAATTTTTTAAGACCGCCGACAAACCGCCAAAATGATCGGTATGGGCGTGCGTTGCAATCACATAGTTTATCCGCTTTATGCCATAGTATTTTAAAAGGGGGACAACATTTCGCTCTCCCGCGTCCCGCCACGGATTTTTTTCTCCGCCGTCGATCAGCAGAACCTTTTGACCGGGTAGCTGGACGACGCAGGCGTCTCCCTGCCCGACATCGATAAACGTGACGCGCAGACGGTTCAGCGGTTGGGGTTGAACAAAAATCAGGATAAGCAAAAGAATTCCGAGCGCGTAAAAACGAACCGCCGGTTTGCGCAATCTGAAAAGGAGTAAGATGAACAAAACCGTTAAAAAAATTACGAACGGAGCGGGATGCGGAACCTGTAGCTGCACCCAGTCGAATCGGCTAAAAAACCGAATAACCTGTAAAATTAACCGCAAAAGCAAATGGATAATCACGGCAAGACCGGAGACAAGCGGAACCCCCGTAAGGGCTAATATTACAAAGAAGAAGGCAAGCATCACCAGCAGACCGATTAAGGGAATAATCAGAAGATTGATGAAAACAGCGCCCAACTGCAAAGAGCCGTAATACCACCAGGTCAGCGGCAAAGTGCCCAAAACCGCCGCAAGCGAAACCAATCCCGGCTGTACGATCCAACGATTTGCCTTTTGAGCGATTACGCCGGAGCCCGGCTTCCACCGAACAATCTTTTTAAGCTCCGGATAGCCGTAAAGAATTCCGCCCACAGCGGCGAACGAAAATTGAAATCCTGCCTGAAAGAGCTGATCGGGATCAAAGATAAGAATAATAAGACCCGCAACGCCCAAAATATTCAGCGCCGAAGCGCGGCGCTGCGTCAGGTTAATCCCGAAATAAAGAACCGCCATCAACGAGGCGCGCACCACAGGCGCTTTAAAATTGACCAGAGCGACAAACATCCCTAACAAAACAAACGACAAAATATACCGCCATTTGTGCGAGAGGGGAAAAAAGCCCAGAAACGTCAAAAAGATCAGCAGAATAAAACCCACGTGCAAACCGGAAATCGCCAGAACATGAACCACGCCCGTTGTCTGAAACTGCCGAACGATTCTTCTGTCCAGATCCTGACGTTCGCCGAGGATCAGGGCTTTAACCACGTCATTTGTGGGCTGCGGCAGATTCCGGTCAATAACCTGCCGAATTTTGTTGCGCAGGGGATTCACAACGCGCCGCTGAAACGGATTTCCTTTTGTCCCGGGTAAAATCCGAAAATCGGAACGCTTTACCCGGGTTTGGAAGAAAATTCCCCTGAAATTCAGATAACGACGGTAATTGAATTCGCCGGGATTTGAAGGAAGGGGCGGCATTTCCAAAACGCTGTTGACCAACAGACGCTGCCCGTATTTTAAGCGGGCTGCTTTTTCCCGCTGAAAAAGTATGATTTTACCCGAGGCGGGCTTCAAAAGGGAATCGATTTGAATTTGTTCGCATTCAATCACATAACGATGTTTCCCGTTGGCGCGGTATTCGGCGGATTGCACCCAGCCGACAAAGGCTTTTGCGCGCCGCAGGGGTTGAGTTAAAAGATGATCGGATTTGTAAAAGGCAAAATGTTCGTAGCCTAAAAAAATTCCGCTTGCCAGCACAAAGAAAAAATACAAAAACCAAAAAAAACGTTTCAGCCAGAAATACGAAATAATCAAACCGAGACTTAAAAGCAAAACCGCAAACAACAGCCGGGCGGAATTCAACGAAAAAAGAAAATGCCACGAAACGGCAATACCAAGGGCAAACGCTAAAAAAACCGATAAAGCGGGATTACGCCGAAAAAACAAAAACATGGTAAAAAAACTATCCCAAATTACTCATCGGAAAATTAAGTTTAAAAACATTCATCAGTCTGCCGTAAAAACCGCGTTCCGTCATTTCGATCGCAGAGAGAAATCATGTAATTCTGATAAAAACAAAAGACCTCCCGCTGCTGCGCTCTGCGAAATTACAGTTACAGCTATTTCTTGAGCGTACACGACATTTTTTATCGCTGATTCTCCACTATTACAATCGATGTAATGTGCGAGATCAGTGTAATCAGGTTAATCTGCGGTCATATCGGAATTTTCAAAAAATCACGGGCAATCACCACTTCGCCGTTGAAATGCGCCTGAATTTTTTCTTTTAAATCGGGCGTATCGTTTTGCGGATAAATGTGAGTCACCAGCAGGCGTTTTACATCGGCTTCGCGGGCAAACCGCGCGGTCTCGGTCGGGGTTAAATGCCCTTCCTGCTTCAGATGATCGGGCAAAGAACATTCGACAACAGCCAGATCCGCGCCGGTCGCAAGCTGAATTAAATTCTCCTGATAACCTGTGTCGCCGCTGTAAAAAAGCGTTCTTTCTTTTTCGATCCTAAAAGAGAGGCTGTTACTGGTGTGAAGGTTCAACCTGCCGGTAACGCGCCACCCGTCGAACTCAAAATCGACCCCTTCCCATTCCGCCAATTGAGGCAACGCCTCGTGCAGCCATGCCCCCTGCCAGCGCGCCTGATCTTCGAACCAACTTCTTAATCCCTCCGGGCCAAAAATCGTAAGCTCTTTATTGGAATCCCTCCGCAGTAAAAAGCGGTTCATCAATAGAGGGAAAAGATCGGCGCAATGATCCAGATGGAAGTGGCTGATAAGAATCCGGTTCAGCTTAAGCAAATCGACCCCAATCCATTTTAATTGCCGGATGATGCCGGGACCCATATCCATAATTAAAAATTGACCTTCAGCTTCAATGATGTAGCCCGCCGGATTACGCCGGGGAGGCGAGGTCATTGTTCCTGATCCGAGAACCGTTAATTCCATATTAACCCTTTTTATTTTGATTATTTTTTCTTATCTTAAGACCAAAGGACAATCCTAAAGGGAGAGGTTCAAAATGAATTTAATCAAACATTCCCTCATCGTTTTAACCGCGCTTAGTTTTTTTATCTTTATCCGATGCGGCAGCAATATCGAAGCCGAAGGCGACAACGCCTATGCCAAGGGTAATTACAATCAGGCTTTAACTTACTATCTGAAAGTTAAAAAAACACAACCGCAAAATGCAAGAATCGATGAAAAAATTGCGCTTACCTACATGCAGCGCGGGTACAAATTCTACAAGCTGCGTAATAATCTTGACGCTTTTCAATTGAATTACGAAAAAAGCCTTGAGTTCATTCCCGGCGATTCGCTATCCGCTAATTTCCGCAAGGAATACAGCAAGTTGCTTTACAGGCTTGCCATGGCTTATCACGGAGCAAAACCTCTCAACGAAATTCAGAAGGAAAAATATTTTAATTTAACTTTCGATTTTTTGGAAAAGGCGCTGCAGTACGATTCCACAAATACCGAAGCCGACGCCAAACTTTCGGAAATTCGTACCGCCAATTTTCAGAAATATTTCGAAAGAGGAAAAGATTTTTACAAGCGCGCCTTAAAAGACCCGCGCAATACAAATCTGTTTTTAAGCGCCGAAGCCTACCTTTTGCAAGCCGTGCGTCTTGATCCCCTGAACAGAGAAGCCTTAAAACTGCTTAAAAAAGTACGTCAAAAAACAATTTCCATTTTGGAAATTCGCAACGATCTGCCTCTCGCCCTTGCCGTCGGCGGAAGAAAATACAAATCCGGAAATCTGGTTCTTTCCATTACCATATTCAACAACACAATCGATCCTTTTACAGTTGACCCGAATCGTTTTCACCTTATCGATAAGCAGGGCAACCGGTACGGCGTTAATTTTGACCTGACCGCCGAATATTCCAAAGGATTAACCGAACCGCAAACCATCGGAGTTAAAAGCGACCACGACTGGGTGCTGGTATTCACGATTCCCAATACCATTCCCGTGGAAAAGCTCGCTTATGAAACGGAAAACGGCGTTGTAATCAGTAAATATTTTCCGTGATCGTTGCAATCAAATAAACGATTATTGGCTTAAAATTGCAGCCTGTTAACGATCGCGCCTGTTACGATAACAGGCGCGATTTCCGCATTTGCGGATTAAGATTAACGGGGTTTGCCCTCTCCGCCGAAAATATTTTTCGCGGAATGTCGGTTTTCGGGGAGATTATCCTGTTTAAAAAACTCAAAACAAAATGGATTATTTTTCTTAAATTATGATTGTAACTCGCTTCAAATAAATCGAAACAGTCGGCTTTACTTGCTTTGAAATGTGATGCTTTCCGTACAATTTTTTTTTAATTTTCATCAAATTAAATTATTATTCATTTGATTATTAATCGGGAAAGGAAAAAAATGCGCTTGCTAAAAAAGGATCCCCTTTCCAAAATAGCAATAAAATTTAAATTGCCGCTAAGTTTTGTGGCGTTGTATTTAATTGTTTTCGGCGCCGGCGGTTATTTTATCGTCAACTCGGTTTACGATTCGCTGGATAAAGAGATCATCTCACGCTTACGAAGCGAATCGCTTGCACAGGCTGTTATTTTTGACAAAAAGCTGGAAACTTTCGGGAGGCGCGCCGAAGATTTTGCTTCCGACGGATTTATCCGAACGCAAACGGAAATATTGACCTCTTCTTCAAACCGTAAAAAAGCCTTTTATCTCAAAACACGGCAAAAGCTGGAAAACCATCTGGAAAATAATAAATTACCTTTAATCGAAGAATTTGTAGATTTGCAGATATTTGATCTCAATTTTAAACAAATTGCCGGTGTCAAAAAAAATCCGATACAAATAAAAAGATATTTAACTTCGCCCATTCAAATTGAGCAGACCAAATTCAGTTCGATCATCACGGAGAACGATAATCCGTCATTTCCGTCTTTGGCGATCATTACGCCCCTGTGGGACATAAAACGCATTCGCAAAATCGGTTATCTGGTTTGTTTGCTGGATTTAAGGCGAGTTATTTTTGCGGTCGCCAAGGAATACGGTTTTGCCCTGTCAAATCCAAACCTCGAAAAAAGAATAACCTTAATCGACCAAAAAGGCGTAAGCCTGAAAGTGCCCGGGTCGTATCTTGAGCAAATCAATTCTCAAAATGACGGATACGCTCCGCTGAAACCGGCTGAATTGGACTTCATGCCGATAAAAACAAATCTCCCGCTTTCATTCCATCACGGGCGGCATATCTGCATAGACGGTAAAGACATGTTCGGGCAAAGTTATCCGCTGGGCAGCACGGGATGGAACCTTTTGATCGAACTCAACGCCAGAGACGCATTAAAACCCATCGACGTTTTGGAAGGAAACCTATTGGGCGTTGCTCTGGTCGTTGCGCTTTCCACCCTGCTTTTACTCTTTTTTCCCGTTCAATTTGTGATTCGTCCCCTCGGCGAACTGCAAAAGATGGCTTTTAAAATAAAAGAAGGCGATTTTTCCGCCAGAGTAAATATTGATTCCGAGGATGAAATCGGAAATCTTTCTCGTTCTTTTAATTTAATGGCAAAAGCAATTGAAGAACGCACATCGCGTCTTGAGCAAACCGCAAAAGACCTGCAAAAGCAGGAAAAGGAGCTAAGATTGCAGCACGACCGTTTAAATACGGTGGTTCACTCGATGATCGACGGACTCATTTTGCTCAACAATAAAAATGAAGTCGTGCTCTCAAATAAAGCCGCGGCACCGTTTATTCATCTTTTTAAAAAGAAAGATTTCGGGATCGACATCCGCAAATGCGACCATAACGATGAAAATCATTCGGACTGCATCCATTGTTTGTTAGACACCACCAGAAAGACCTCGTGCGTTTTATACATCGGCGAAACGATTTACGAAGTTATTTCCACCAAACTACCGGCAATCGACGGCTCATCCGGAAAAGTTTTGGTTGCCCGCGACATCACCGAACGCGAGCGTATGAACGAACGTCAGGCGCATCAGGAAAGATTGACCGTGCTCGGTAAAACCGCCGCTGTTGTTGCGCACGAAATGAACAGTCCCTTAGCGGCAATTTCCATGTACAATCAAATGATGGAATCGGAACTGCCGAAAGACTCCCCTTTTCATGAGCATGTGGATGTGATTAAGCGGAACACACAAACCTGCCAGCGGATAATTCAACAGTTGCTTAACTACGCTAAAACTCCGCGACCGAATATTCAAGAAATCGATTTGCACCAGATTTTAAACCATGTCATCCATTTTTTGGCGCCGGTCTGCAAAAACAAAAACGCCGTTATCGAGCATCAATTCACGGCACAAAAATCGTCCGTTTTAGGAGACGCCACGCAAATGCAGCAAGTGTTTATGAATATGGTTTTGAATTCCATTCAGGCGATACCGGAAAAAACCGGAAAAATCTGTTTAAGATCATTTGAATCGAAAAACAAGCAGGAATTAATCATCGAAATTGAGGATAACGGACCGGGAATCGATTTGAAAGTGAAAGATGAAATTTTCGAACCTTTCTTTACGACAAAAAGCGCCGGAGGAACAGGGCTCGGTCTTTCAACCGCAAAACGTATTGTAATGGCTCACGGCGGCGATCTTGTGTTGTTCCGGACACAACCCGGAAAAACGGTGTTCAGGATTATTCTTCCGTATTCCATCCAAAAAGACGAAAGGAAAAATCTTTCAGCTTAGACCGCAGATTAAGCTGATTACACTGATTGCGCTGATTTAGTGTATCCGTCCGGTGAAGTACAGGTTTATTTTGTAAATAGAAGTTCGTATTTTTAATGATTTTTGAAATTCACAGGCAATAAATCGGCAACTCGATTTACCGGATAGTCAGGAATGATCTCTAAAATATCACGCAGATGACCGAATGGTTCTAATCCCTGAAGTTTGGCATTACTTCCCACCCGGGCGGGATAGAATAGAGCACTTCGTTTTGCAACATTATTGCTTCCCGCAAACAGATAATTCTTACGCCCTGAAGCTACCGGACGAATGGCATTTTCTACCAGATTATTATCAATCTCATAACTACCGTCTTCCACATAGCGTTTTAAATATTGCCAACGATTTACCATATAACTTACAGCCTTGCCAATATCGCTCTTGGGAATCACAGCCGGTAGTTGAATCTCAAGCCAACTTTTTATCTCTTGCAAAATCGGTAGGGCGCGATTGTGTCCAGGACGGTAGTCAAAATATCCCTTTTATTCAAACCGAATTTTGGTCAAAATGCCGCCTGACTTAAACCGCTTTCTTGATATTGTTCGATTAAGCTAAACATCTCTACTTGAAGATCAACTTTAACTTGTGGCATGATTATCTCCTTCTTAAATTTTGGTTAAACAAAAAAGAAGATATAACTTTAAAACCGGCTAAGAAAGATGTACTTTACAGGACGGATAAGCCTGTGTTGAATTCGGCGGTGAATCTATTTTTTCTGGATTCCTCGCGCTGTTTTTAGTTATCTTGCTAACCGTAAGGTTTAGGGGTTAGCCTGTTTATAATAAAATCCTTAGAAAAATCAACTTGCAATCGTGGTGCTGGAAATGTATATTTTAACGTACGTCAAATAATACAAAAAAAGGTGATAAAATGAGACAGATTAACTTGGAAAATGATATAAAACCATTATCAGAATTTAGGGCAAACGCTGCAAGGTTTGTTAAACAAGTAAAAGAAACAAAACGTCCATTAATATTAACCCAGCATGGTAAAAGTTCAGCAGTATTATTAGATGTTGCAGCTTATCAAGCATTAATTGAAAAGATAGAAATTCTTCAAGAGATACAAAAAGGTGAACAACAAATTGCAGAAGGGAAATATTTAACTCAGGAACAAGTACAAAAACGAATAGCGGAACGTTATAATAAATAAAAATAATCCGGACGGAACAGGCAGTAGAGAAACCGGAAGAATATGCGGATTATATTGCCTTGGATAAACCAGCTGCAGCTCTTAAATGGGCTGAAAATATACAAGAAAGGACAAATAATTTAAAACGATTTCCCAAGCTAGGCCGAGTAGTACCAGAAATAGGACGATCAGAAATAAGAGAAATACTGGAAGGTGAATATCGGATAATTTATCGGATTGAGTCAAAAGTTATTTCTATATTGACCATTTATCATTCGAAGCAACTATTAAAAAGAAAAGATATATTAAGAAAAAAACATAGACCAGATACAGGCTAACGGAATAAGGCATTAAACATCGAGCGGGTGCTTAAACAGAACACCAAATTACGATAACGCGAGCACCGATATTTAATACCTGTGTCGGACTCGGCGGCGAATCTATTTTTTCGGATTCCTCGCGCTGTTTTTTTAGTTATTTTGCTAATTGCGAGGTTTAGGGGTTAGCAGCACTTGTGAGAGCACAATAAATATGTACAAATTTAGCATAATTATCTTATCCTTTTTGTTTCTGAATTGTTCAGAGCAGAGTAGTCCAATCACACCAGAGGCTATTGATTCTACCAATATTCCTCAAATAATAAATACAGAAAATTATTTTAGTTTCAAGATTAGAGCAGATAGTCTGACAAATAGTTTTCAAGAACTTTTATCATTTAGTACTGATTCTCTTCATGCTTATTTACAGATATCTAATATTGAAGAAAGAAAATATATGGGATGGGTAAGACTTCAAACTGAAGATTCTTTAGTATTATATTCAAAGAGTTTAGGTGAAAATCTATCGGACCCGGAAGTTAATTTATTTGGAAATATTCCGTATAAACTAAATTTTTCCCTTTCTGAATTTACAGGAGATATATCGTTTATTCTACGAAGGAATACATACATCGATACCATAGATACGGCTAAAACACATAAACATCCAGATGCCATCTACTTCAACTCTTTTGAATCATTAGATGATATTTTACCGTTTAATGGGTATGGCGACTTTCATTTGAACTATGAAGTTCCCATTGGAGGTGGAGAAAAATCATTGTATATATCAGGAGGTTGTATAGTACCACATGTTTATTATTTTTTTCCTCCAAATGAAGAAGATAGCTACTATGTGTTACAATGTTTTGGGAAAACGACTAGTTATGGCGGTGTCGTTTCTCTCAGATTAGGTAATCGAGGACCATTTATAAAAGTTGACATTCAACCAAATGAAAATATTTGGACTTATTATAGAACTGCTGATACTCTTTTTTGTCCACAAGATAGCGTTATGATGCTAAGGATGTCATCTAATTATAGTTCTATGCTAATAGACCTTTTACAAATAATAAAATTGAAATAGTGCAGCTAACAAAATAAGCTATTAAACATCGAACGTTTGTAAAAATGAACTTACAAATTGCTACAATACGAACTCTGATATTTAATACCTGTGTCGGACTCGCATGCAACGACTAACGTTTGCTTATGGGCTATCGGTTTCAAGGGAAGGAAACAAATATGAAACGAATACAACTTATCCACTGGAACACGAACGAGGCAAAGGAGCGCGTCGAACGCATCAGAATCGCCGGCTATGAGGCAGACTACGCGGTTCCCAGTAATTCGGCATTCTTTCGCCAATTGGCAGAAGACCCTCCGGCTGCGATAGTTATCGATCTGTCCCGACTGCCGTCTCAGGGGAGGGACATCGCCTTGCTCATTCGGAAACGCAAGACTACCCGTCGAATTCCTTTAGTGTTCATTGACGGCGCATCGGAAAAAGTGGAGCGCATCAAGGAACTTCTGCCCGATGCGGTTTACACTTCATGGGAGCGGATCGGCGATTCGCTGAGAGAAGCCATTTTGAATCCTCCGACGGATCCGGTGGCGCACAAATCGCAGTTTGCCGCATACTCTAATAAATCGGTGATTGAAAAATTGGGCATCAAGGCGGGATCGGTGGTCGGATTGATCGCTGCGCCTGAGGGATTCATAGAGAGATTGGGAGAGCTGCCCGAAGGGGCGCAACTGCGCGAGCGGGCAGACAACGAATGTGATCTATTTATCTGGTTCACACGATCCCGTGAAGAGCTAAATAAAGAGATAAAACGGATGGCAGCACTAACTGAGCACGGACCACTGTGGATTGTGTGGCAAAAAAAGACATCAAGTATTGACACGGATTTGACGCAGCAACAGGTGCGGGAGGTTGGTCTGGCTGCCGGGTTGGTTGACTATAAGATTTGCTCCGTTGATAAAACGTGGTCGGGCTTGTTGTTCACAAGACGCAAATCTTAGTAGCCGCAGCGCTCGAAATTAAAATAACTCACAATAATTTTTTTCTTTCCTCCTGCCTGAAAAAAATCTAACCCGAAAACAAAAATATTTCCGGACAGTGTACGCCCGAAAGTCGGTTTATTTATAACTGGACAGTTTAAGCGACGTGGCGGAGCTGTATTTAAACAAAGAAAATTTTTAGTCAGTACTTTAGTCGAGGCAGACGCAGGCATTCGAATAAAATCAAACCTAAAGGAGTAGGCTTTATTTTACAAGCGTTAGATTTGATTCGGCACGTAATACGTTTTTTGAACGATATTCTCTGCCCTGAAAAACTATTTAAAAAGACATGGTAAATTTTGCATTAAAAAAACAAAATGGAGATTTGGCAACAAAAATTTATCGCCAAAATTTTGTTTTTTAAAAGGAAACTTTTATCTTTATTACAGATAACAGATATTATGATAATTCAATATTATACTTAGATAATGAGAAAGAAAAAAATGAATAATCACGAGAAAATAAACTATGTTGAGTTTCCTGCAAAGAATATTAAATCCGCCAAAGACTTTTTTACATCAGTATTCGGTTGGTCATTTATAGACTATGGTCCCGAATATACGGCTTTCTCAAACGAAGGCATTGACGGAGCTTTTTTCAAATCCGATTTATCTGTTTCAGTCAAAAACGGGAGCGCTCTTATTGTTTTCTATAGTAAAGATTTGGAGAAAACCCTATCTAAAGTAGAGAATGCCGGAGGTTCAATCATAAAACCCATATTCTCATTCCCGGGCGGTCGTCGTTTTCATTTTAGCGACCCCAACGGTAACGAATATGCGGTTTGGTCGGATATGGATGCATAATAAAGCGCTTCAGCAAACCGTACGATTTTAGTAGCTGAGCTTAAATATTATGCGCAATAGAAAGAAACATGAAATGACAATATGAAATTAAAAGTAATCATTCACGAAGCTGAAGAAGGGGGATATTGGGCGGAAATTCCTTCTATTCCCGGCTGTGCTACTCAGGGCGAAACATTTGACGAACTATTGAGCAACATTTACGAGGCTGTTGAGGGCTGCCTGTCCATAGACATGAAGGAGATAAAATTAACTGAAAAAGATAAAGTGCTGGAGATAGCCGTGTGAAAACCGTTTCCGGATTTTCAACATGCCGATTTGTACGCCTCCGTGCGGCAAAGATATTTACCTGAAGATTGATATTGCGTCCGAAATTGATAAGACTATTTTTATATTCTGAGATTTTTTTTATGGTCGAAATAGTTTTCAACGATACCGGGCTGTAAGCGGAAAATTTAAGTCCAATAATTGTGGTTTGAAGAATGCGGATTAACATCTTTGAAAAAGTTTTTATGAACCTTACGACCGTCGCCTTGCGGCTTAGTTCCAAAAAACGTTCAACTGTTATATGGCTGTTCAATATTATAAAGATAGAGTTAAAAAAAATTGGAATCTCATTCTTAATTACCACTTTTTTAATTTTTTACTATAATACGGATCGACTGAGGAATAATTTTCTTTATGGTTTAAATACTACTTTATTTGGGATGTTTGAAAGCTTTCAAATATTATTATTTGCTTTACTCATATATTTTTTATCCTATTTAATATTTAATTTATTTTATTTAACTATTTACTATGTATTGAAATTTTTTAATTCGAAAAAAAGCACAATTAAAATTACCACTCTTTTTATAATTTCATTATGCTCCTTGTACGTAATAAATGACCAACTAATATTTTATTCGGTTAAAGAATTTAAACGGATTCATCATTTTACTGTAAATAGCCCAACGCAAATAGATGTTGACTCAACCAATTTTAATAAATATGAATGGTCAAAAAAAGCAATAGAAATGACATCTCCGTTGCAAACAATAGAAGAAAAATTAATTTTTAATAGTGATTCAACTTTAACTTTGATCGGAAGAAAAATCATTCTGGATAAGTTTTATATTTTTAGAAGATTATTCGATATCAATAAGACCTATAAAGTTACTCGAAAATATGAATACATAAATCGTAGAAAAGAGTTTGTTCTAATCGATTCTACGAATTCATCTTATTCAATACAAGTAAAAGATAATAGGCTTTATCTAAATAAAATATTTTTTTTAAGCCAATAACAAAATAAGCTATTAAACATCGAGCGAGTGCACAAAACGATCTCCAAATTACGATAACGCGAGCTACGCTATTTAAAGCCTAATCCGAACTCTGCCGTATCAGAAGAAATCTATCTGTTTGAAAATTGCTTTTGCGCAATAAATTGACACTTGGCTTAAAACGAGTAAAATTTTACTGCTTTCGTAAAGAAGGAACAATATGAATAAATTCTTAATCTCAAACATTATAATCGGAATAATTGTTGTAACTCTCGGCGCTTCTTGCACTCTTCAAGAATCTGACACTTCTCGTGATTCATTCTTTGAAGTGCATCTGGAACCAAACGGCGCAAATAACGATATGTTTAATAATTTAAGCGACTTTGTAAAGCTTGCCGACAGCTACGGCGGCAAAGAATTCGAAAAAAGACAAAACAGCGTGCCTTGCCCGGAATATGTGAGAGCGTCAGAGAAATACCTGGGCGATATGAACGACAACATGAAACTATTAAGCAAACTGGGTGAAAT